>NZ_CP010892.1:6600000-6929263 GCF_000931465.1 Pseudomonas sp. MRSN 12121
GCGTGGCCGTGGTGGACGAGGATCACAGCCAGGTCTCGCGCCAACTGGCCGAGGCCCTGCAACCGCCGGAGTTCCAGGTTCCGGTGCAGTTGCCCTACGACCGGCTGGACCAGGTCATGGACAGCGGCCAGTTCACCTTCGTCATCAACGTGCCGGCCAACTTCCAGAACGACCTGCTGGCCGGGCGCCAACCCAGCGTGCAGGTGAACGTCGACGCCACAGCCATGAGCCAGGCATTCATGGGCGCCGGGTATATAGGGCGGATTTTCCAGCGCGAACTGTTGAACTACAGCAACCAGGCCGACCCGACGGGCGGGATGCCGGCACGCCTGACCAGCCGGGCGCTGTTCAATACCAACCTGCAGGGTGGCTGGTTCCTGGCGGTGATCCAGATCGTCAACAACATCACCATCCTGGCGATTGTCCTGACCGGCACCGCGCTGTTGCGCGAACGCGAACACGGCACCCTCGACCACCTGCTGGTGCTGCCGCTGACGGCGCTGGAAATCATGCTGGCGAAAATCTGGAGCAACATGCTGGTGGTGGTGCTCTGCACCTGGCTGTCGCTGGAAGTGATAGTCAAAGGGGTGCTGGGCGTACCGCTGGCCGGTTCGCTGGCACTGTTCCTCGCGGTGACCGCGCTGTACCTGTTCGCCAGCACCGCGCTGGGGATATTTCTCGCGACCCTGGCACGCTCGACCCCGCAATTCGGCCTGCTGGCGATTCCGGTGATCATCCCGATGTTGCTGTTGTCGGGCGGCAGCACGCCGCTGGACAGCATGCCCCAGTGGCTGCAATGGGTGATGCAGGGCTCGCCGTCGACTCACTTCGTCAGCCTCAGCGCCGCGATCCTGTTTCGCGACGCCGGCCTGCCGGTGGTCTGGCCCGACCTGCTGGCCCTTGCGGCGATCGGCCTACTGTTCTTCGGCATCGCCCTGGCGAGGTTCCGCAGGAGCCTGGCGTCCTGACCCAGCAACTTGTAGGAGCGAAGCTTGCTCGCGATCAGCCGTAAGGCTGGGATTGGGCGGGGTGCGCGATATCGCTATCGCGGGCAAGCCTCGCTCCTACAGGATCCTGCATTACTGGATGATCAGGTTGTTGAACAGCAGGTCTTCCACCACCGGCTTGCCGGTTTCGTCGTTCATCACCTGCTGGGTCTGCTTCAAGGCTTCCTGGCGCAGTTTTTCCTTGGCTTCGACGTTGTTCATGGTTTCTGCGGTCTGCTGGGCGAACAGTGCCACCAGCTGGTTGCGGATCAGCGGCTCGTTGGCCTTCACTGCCTGGGCGGCGGCATCGCCGGTCACGCGCAGGGCGACGTCTGCCTTGTAGACCTTGAGCTTGGGACCGCCATCCAGGCCGTAGTTGCCCACGAACGGCGGGTTCAGGCTGATGTAACTGACTTTCGGTGCTTCGCCCTCTTTGGCTTCCTCGGCCATGGCTGCCATCGGCAGAGACAGGGCCAGCATCAACATGATCCACGCTTTCACAGTTCGCTCCTTATCCGGTAGGCGGCCTAGCATAAAGGCCTCCGGTCCTGTGCCCAAGCACAAAGCTTATGGCCGGTTATCAGGACGGGGCATGCTCGTTGACCGCGTTTTTCACCCACCTACACTTATCGGCCATCACTTCCAAAGGAATAGCCCTGATGAAAGCCGTGCTGTGCAAAGCCTTCGGCCCCGCCGAAACGCTGGTGCTGGAAGATGTCGCGAGTCCCGTGCCGAAGAAGAACGAAATCCTGCTGCACGTGCACGCGGCCGGGGTGAACTTCCCGGACACGCTGATCATCGAGGGCAAATACCAGTTCAAGCCGCCTTTCCCGTTCTCGCCGGGTGGCGAGGCCGCCGGGGTGGTGGGTGCCGTCGGCGAGAAGGTGGGACACCTCAAGGCCGGCGACCGAGTCATGGCGCTGACCGGCTGGGGCAGCTTTGCCGAGGAAGTGGCGGTGCCGGGCTACAACGTCTTGCCAATCCCGCCGTCAATGGACTTCAACACCGCCGCAGCCTTCAGCATGACCTACGGCACCTCGATGCACGCTCTCAAGCAACGCGGCCACCTACAGCCGGGTGAAACCCTGCTGGTGCTCGGTGCGTCCGGCGGTGTCGGCCTGGCCGCCGTGGAAATCGGCAAGGCCATGGGCGCGCGGGTCATCGCCGCCGCCAGCAGCGCCGAGAAACTCGCGGTGGCCAAGGCCGCAGGCGCCGACGAGTTGATCAACTACAGCGAAACCAGCCTGAAGGACGAGGTCAAGCGCCTGACCGACGGCCAGGGCGCCGACGTGATCTACGACCCGGTCGGCGGCGACCTGTTCGACCAGGCGATCCGCTCCATCGCCTGGAACGGCCGCTTGCTGGTGGTGGGGTTTGCCAGCGGGCGCATTCCCGAGTTGCCGGTCAACCTGGCGCTGCTCAAGGGCGCGGCGGTGGTCGGGGTGTTCTGGGGGTCGTTCGCCCAGCGCCAGCCCCAGGACAACGCGGCGAACTTCCAGCAACTGTTCGGCTGGTTCGCCGAAGGCAAGTTGAAGCCACTGGTCTCGCAGGTCTACCCACTGGCCGACGCCGCCAATGCCATCAACGATCTTGGCCAGCGTAAGGCGGTGGGCAAGGTGGTGGTGCAGGTTCGCTGAACCGCTTGTTCGCGCAGCGGCGGATGGCCGCTGCGCGGATCGCGAGCAAGCTTCGCTCCTACAGAGGGCGGGAACATTCGTTTGCGACCTTGGCTTATACCTCACCGACATGTTCGCAAAAGAACATCCGTTTGCTCCTTTCTTGTATGCCTGTGGACAAGATGCAGTGCTATTTTCGGTAACGAAACTGTAACATTCGCATCCGCAGTCAAAACAAGAAATTTGGAGCTCTTGAATGTTTGCTTTCTTTCGACCTGCCGCACATCGGGCGCCCCTGCCTGACGAAAAAATAGACAGTACTTACCGCCGCCTGCGCTGGCAGATCTTCGCCGGGATCTTCATCGGCTACGCCGGCTACTACTTGCTGCGCAAGAACTTCTCCCTGGCCATGCCGTACCTGATCGAAGAGGGTTACACCCGCGGCGAGCTGGGCCTGGCCATGTCGGCGATCGCCATCGCCTACGGCCTGTCGAAGTTCCTCATGGGCCTGGTGTCCGACCGCTCCAACCCGCGCTTCTTCCTGCCTTTCGGCCTGCTGGTGTCGGCCGGAATCATGTTCATCTTCGGTTTCGCACCCTGGGCCACGTCCAGCGTGACCATGATGTTCATCCTGCTGTTCATCAACGGCTGGGCCCAGGGCATGGGCTGGCCGCCAAGCGGACGGACCATGGTGCACTGGTGGTCGCAGAAGGAACGCGGCGGCGTGGTGTCGGTGTGGAACGTGGCGCACAACGTCGGCGGCGGCCTGATCGGCCCGCTGTTCCTGCTCGGCATGGGCTGGTTCAACGACTGGCACGCGGCGTTCTACGTTCCGGCCGCGGTGGCTCTGCTGGTGGCGCTGTTCGCCTTCGCCACCATGCGCGACACCCCGCAGTCGGTCGGCCTGCCGCCGATCGAGAAGTACAAGAACGATTACCCGGAAGGCTACGACGCCAGCCACGAAACGGAATTCAGCGCCAAGGAAATCTTCGTCAAATATGTACTGCGCAACAAAATGCTCTGGTACATCGCCCTGGCCAACGTCTTTGTCTACCTGCTGCGCTACGGCGTGCTGGACTGGGCGCCGACCTACCTGAAGGAAGCCAAGCACTTCACGGTGGACAAGACCTCCTGGGCGTACTTCTTCTACGAGTGGGCGGGAATCCCGGGCACCCTGCTGTGCGGCTGGATGTCGGACAAGATCTTCCGCGGCAACCGCGGCCTGACCGGCATGGTGTTCATGGCGCTGGTGACCGTGGCGACCCTGGTGTACTGGCTGAACCCGGCCGGAAACCCGACCGTCGATATGATCGCGCTGTTCTCCATCGGCTTCCTGATCTATGGCCCGGTGATGCTGATCGGCCTGCAGGCCCTGGAACTGGCGCCGAAGAAAGCCGCCGGCACCGCCGCGGGCTTCACTGGCCTGTTCGGCTACCTGGGCGGCTCGGTCGCCGCCAGCGCAGCGATGGGCTACACCGTGGACCATTTCGGCTGGGACGGCGGTTTTGTCCTGCTGGTGGGCGCATGCCTGCTGTCGATGGCCTTCCTGGCACCGACCCTGCGGCACAAGCGGACCGCCAGCCAGGGCCGCGAAGCCATCGCCTAAGCGTCCTGACAGGCGCCTGATTGACAGCGCTTGAGCCGCGCCTCCAGATTGCGATCCGGCATGGCGTGGCTACGCAGGGCGTGCACGGTCTGCTCGACATACTCGCGAGTAGTGCCGTAGCGCCCGCAAGCGCTTTCGAACACCTGGCTCAGCACATGATCCGGCAGGTTGCCGGCATAGCTGGGCAGGTGTCTCTCCAGCACGAAGCCCAGGGCCTGCACCCGGCTACCGTCTTCAAGCCGGCAGTTGAGCCAGTGCGGGCGATAGGATGGGTACGGCATCTCGCGCTGCCACAACGCATACAACGAGGTTTCCAGCTGTTCTTCCGGCAAGCGGTAGGCGAAACCACTGCAGGAACCGCCGCGATCCAGGCCAAACACCAGCCCCGGCTTTTCCGGCGTGCCGCGGTGCTCGTGGGACCACAGGTACAAACCGCGATGGTAGCCATGCACCCGCCCACGCAGCCGTTCGACCGCCGAGCATTCGGGACGCCAGATCAGTGAACCATAGGCGAACAGCCAGACGGGCCCGCCCTTGTGGCGCGCCATGGTGGATTGCATCGAGCTGCGGAGCTGTTCGGGGGTGAGCTGCGGCCCAAGGTCAAGCCGCGGAGGGTAAGCCAGATTCAGGAAACTGGATTCAATGGCTGTCATGGCGAATAGCGTTCGGCTCCCCGCGTATAGAGAATTACTTAATAGAACGCACGGCAGTAACTTCGAGACACATATGTTTCAACGCAAGTTAAGTGCCATTGAAGAGTTCAAACTTTCGACAATGCGTGACATATAACCTACCGATATTTATTCAATTAAATAAATACCGATGGGCTATATGGGAAGTTATAACGAAAGAATCCCGAGCACTCAGGACCTGGGGGCATAGGCAAAAACATCCGCGCGCATCTGGTGCGCGTCCATGCCTGCCTCGACCAGCGCATCCAGCGTGGCGTAGATCATCGCCGGCGAACCACTGGCGTAGACGTGCACGGTCGACAGGTCGGCGATGTCCTCGCTCACCGCTTCGTGCAACAGGCCGCAGCGGCCCTCCCAGCCACAGAGATCGCTGACCACCTGGTGCAGGAACAGGTTGGGCAGCGTCTGCCATTCGTCCCAATGCTCGATCCGGTAGAAATCCTCCGGCCGGCGCACGCCCCAGTACAGGTGCACCGGGTATTTGAAGCCCTTGGCGCGGCAATGCTCGATCAGGCTGTGCATCTGCGCCATGCCGGTACCGGCGGCAATCAGCACCAGCGGCCCTTCGGGCAGCTCGGCCAGGTGGGTATCGCCAAAAGGCAGTTCGACGCGCACGTTGCCGTTGCGCTGCAACTGCTCGATCAGGCTTTGTGCACTGCTTTCGCGCACCAGTACATGCAATTCCAGCTCGCGCCCGGAATGCGGTGCCGAGGCCAGGGAAAACGCCGATTTCTCGCCGTTCTCGCGCTCGAGCATCAGGTACTGGCCAGCGTGGTAGCGCGGCGGCTTGCCGGCGGGCGCCCGCAGCCGGACCCGCCAGACATCGCCGCCGACTTCCAGACACTCGGTGACCTGACACGACATACTGCGCACCGGCAGCTCTCCCAGCGCAAGGACGCCATCCCACAGCACGATGCAGTCTTCCAGCGGCTCTGCAATGCAAGTGTAGAACTCGCCGTGGTCGCGCACTTCGCCGGCCTGCAGGACGCTGCCCTCTACCAGCAAGGCGCAGCACACATGACAGTTGCCATTGCGACAGCTTTGCGGGCACTCATGGCCCAGGCGCCGCGCCGCATCGAGAATCCGCTCGCCGGGCAGCGTCTCAAGCACCGCTCCGGAGGGCTGCAAGGTTACACGCATCAATCTATTCCTAACTGATTCCAGATGGCATCGATCCGGCGGGTCACCGCCTCATCCTTGACGATTACCCGGCCCCACTCGCGGGTGGTTTCACCGGGCCATTTGTGCGTGGCATCGAGCCCCATCTTCGACCCCAGGCCGGAAACCGGCGAGGCGAAGTCGAGGTAGTCGATCGGCGTGTTGTCGATCATCACCGTGTCGCGCTTGGGGTCCATGCGCGTGGTGATGGCCCAGATCACGTCGTTCCAGTCGCGTGCGTTGACATCGTCGTCGGTGACAATAACGAACTTGGTGTACATGAACTGTCGCAAAAACGACCAGACACCCAGCATCACCCGCTTGGCGTGGCCGGGATACTGCTTCTTCATGGTCACCACCGCCATGCGGTACGAGCAGCCTTCGGGCGGCAGGTAGAAGTCGGTGATTTCCGGGAACTGCTTCTGCAGGATCGGTACGAACACTTCGTTCAGCGCCACGCCGAGAATCGCCGGCTCATCCGGCGGGCGTCCGGTATAGGTGCTGTGGTAGATCGGCTTCTGCCGGTGGGTGATGCGCTCGACCGTGAACACCGGGAAGCTGTCGACTTCGTTGTAGTAGCCGGTGTGGTCGCCGTACGGGCCTTCGTCGGCCATCTCGCCCGGATGGATCACCCCTTCCAGGATGATCTCCGCGGTGGCCGGCACCTGCAGGTCGTTGCCACGGCACTTCACCAGCTCGGTGCGGTTGCCCCGCAGCAGGCCGGCGAAGGCGTATTCGGACAGGCTGTCCGGCACCGGGGTGACCGCGCCGAGAATGGTCGCCGGGTCGGCGCCGAGGGCCACGGAGACCGGGAACGGCTGGCCCGGGTGCTTCTCGCACCATTCGCGGTAATCCAGCGCGCCGCCGCGATGGCTCAGCCAGCGCATGATCACCTTGTTGCGACCGATCACCTGCTGGCGGTAGATGCCGAGGTTCTGCCGATCCTTGTTCGGGCCCTTGGTGACGGTCAGGCCCCAGGTGATCAGCGGCCCGACGTCGCCTGGCCAGCAGGTCTGCACCGGCAGCCGCGACAGGTCGACGTCATCGCCTTCGATGACCACTTCCTGGCAGATCGCGTCCTTGACCACCTTGGGCGCCATGGCAATGATCTTGCGAAAGATCGGCAGCTTGGACCAGGCGTCCTTCAGGCCCTTGGGCGGCTCGGGCTCCTTGAGAAACGCCAGCAGCTTGCCGATTTCCCGCAGCTCGCTGACGGCTTCGGCGCCCATGCCCAGCGCTACCCGCTCCGGGGTGCCGAACAGGTTGCCCAGCACCGGGATGTCGTAGCCGGTAGGCTTTTCAAACAGCAGGGCCGGGCCTTTGGCGCGCAAGGTGCGATCGCAGACCTCGGTCATTTCCAGCACTGGGGACACCGGAACCTGGATGCGCTTGAGTTCGCCGCGCTGTTCCAGGCCGCTGATAAAGTCGCGCAAGTCGCGATACTGCATGCGTGAGCCTCGTTTTGGCCGTGGCGTTCGGGGCTGGCAGTTTAGCGCCGAACCCGACTGTTCAGAACAGTGAACTGCCGTTCATCGATAATTCAGATAGCAAAAAGCCGGGTTTCCCCGGCCTTTGCGGTCCCGCTCGACTTACTTGCGTTTCATCGACAGGAAGAACTCATCGTTGGTCTTGGTCTGCTTCAGCTTGTCGACCAGGAACTCGATGGCGGCGACTTCATCCATCGGATGCAGGAGCTTGCGCAGGATCCACATGCGCTGCAACTCGTCGTCGGCGGTCAGCAACTCTTCGCGGCGAGTGCCGGACTTGTTGATGTTGATGGCCGGGAACACACGCTTCTCGGCGATACGACGGTCCAGTGGCAGCTCCATGTTGCCGGTGCCCTTGAACTCTTCGTAGATCACTTCGTCCATCTTCGAGCCGGTTTCGACCAGCGCGGTGGCGATGATGGTCAGCGAGCCGCCTTCTTCAATGTTCCGCGCGGCGCCGAAGAAACGCTTCGGTTTTTCCAGGGCGTGGGCATCGACACCACCGGTCAGCACCTTGCCGGAGCTCGGGATCACGGTGTTGTAGGCACGGGCCAGGCGGGTGATGGAGTCGAGCAGGATCACCACGTCCTTCTTGTGCTCGACCAGGCGCTTGGCCTTCTCGATCACCATCTCGGCAACCTGCACGTGGCGGGTCGGCGGCTCATCGAACGTCGAGGCGACCACTTCGCCGCGCACGGTGCGCTGCATCTCGGTCACTTCTTCCGGACGCTCGTCGATCAACAGCACGATCAGATGAACTTCAGGGTTGTTACGGGTGATGTTCGACGCGATGTTCTGCAACATGATGGTCTTGCCCGCTTTCGGCGGGGCAACGATCAGGCCACGCTGGCCTTTGCCGATCGGCGCGCAGAGGTCGATGACACGACCGGTCAGGTCTTCGGTGGAACCGTTGCCGGCTTCCATCTTCATGCGCACGGTCGGGAACAGCGGCGTCAGGTTTTCGAACAGGATCTTGTTCTTCGCGTTCTCGGGACGATCGTAGTTGATCGTGTCGACCTTCAGCAGCGCGAAGTAACGCTCGCCTTCCTTTGGAGGGCGGATCTTGCCAACGATGGTGTCACCGGTGCGCAAGTTGAAACGACGGATCTGGCTCGGGGAGACGTAGATATCGTCTGGGCCGGCCAGGTAGGAGGCGTCGGAGGAGCGAAGAAAGCCGAAGCCGTCCTGGAGGATCTCCAGCACGCCATCACCGGAGATTTCCTCACCGCTTTTCGCGTGCTTTTTCAGCAGGGAGAAAATCACGTCCTGCTTGCGCGAACGGGCCATATTTTCTATGCCCATCTGTTCGGCCAATTCGAGCAGTTCGGTAATCGGCTTTTGCTTGAGTTCAGTCAGATTCATATAGGAATGACGTAATCATTTATGGAGGGGGGAAATTAAGCTTTTGGCTTAATGAGGCCGCGCCGCGGAGAAGGCGACAGGATCGCGTACTTATTCGAAAAGGAGAGCGTCGGCGACGGCTTGCAGGGGGCAGAGGAGAAACCAGTGCGGGGCCGAATGTAACACCTGATTTTCTGAGCGTCTAGCCCTGAATAATGAAAAAGCCCCGCTATTTACGGGGCTTTTTTGATGCCATTTACAACGACGATCAGATGTTGGCGTCGAGGAAAGCAGCCAGCTGCGACTTGGACAGAGCGCCGACCTTGGTCGCTTCAACATTGCCGTTCTTGAACAGCATCAACGTAGGGATACCACGCACGCCATGCTTGGCCGGGGTTTCCTGGTTTTCGTCGATGTTCAGCTTGGCAACGGTCAGCTTGCCTTTGTAGGTTTCAGCGATTTCGTCCAGGACCGGAGCGATCATCTTGCATGGGCCGCACCACTCAGCCCAGTAGTCGACCAGTACAGCGCCTTCGGCCTTGAGTACGTCAGTCTCGAAGCTAGCGTCGCTAACGTGTTTGATAAGATCGCTGCTCATGGAAGTCTCCAGGTTGTAAGCAAAAAAACGTGGCCCATCATAGCCGCCCTTCCCGCGTTCAGGAAGCCGGAGTTGATTGACTCTCGCTATGGTGCCCGATGAGTTTGGGTATAGCCCAATTCACCGCTACACAGGCGTGACGAAGGCGATTCCGGTGCGCAGGGCCGCGCCGCGCACATGCTCCTGCATGGCTTTCTGGGCCGGCCCCGAGGCATGCCGGGCCAGTCCGCGAAGGATCTTGCGGTGTTCCTGCCAGGTTTCCATGGCCCGCTCGGGCCGGATGAACGGTAGTTTCTGGCTCTCTAGGAAGATCTCTGCGCTGGTGCTGAGAATGCTCGACATCGCCTGGTTGCCGCTGGCCAGCAGGATCTTCTGGTGAAACTCGAAGTCCAGCCGGGCCGCCGCCTCGAAATCCGCCGCCCGCAACTCGGCACGCATTGCCTCGACATTATCCTGCAAGGCATCCAGTTCGTCGGCGGTCAGGGTCACGGCCGCCAGGCCGGCGGCGAAGCCTTCCAGGGCGTAGCGCAGCTGGAAGATGTCCGCCGGCGAGGCCTGGGCCGCGAACGGCCAGCTCAACCCGACGCCGTTGACCGGCGCTTGCGCCGTCTGCACAAAGACCCCCTTGCCCGGCTGCACGCTGATCACCCCCAGGGCGCTCAACGATGACAGCGCCTCGCGCAACGAAGCCCGGCTGACCCCCAGTTGCACGGCCAGATCGCGCTGCGAGGGCAACGCATCGCCCGGGCCGAAACCGCGCTCGCTGATCAATTGGCGAATGCCTTGCAACGCCACTTCGGGTACGGCGCGGGAGATCGAGTTCATAGGGTTCAGGTTGGCCGGTCCAGGAAAAACCTAGTTGTAAAGCTATTCGCCAGGGCCGGCAAGTCGTGCCCCAAGGGGGTTCGGGTGCACGGCCGGACGCTCGATAAAGGGGCGGCAAAGCTGCCCACTGTTCAGACCAGTAAGACCGAACAAAACCAGCAAACTCCAGCGCTCCAGGGCCTTTTCCGGCGTTTGGCACGGGCTGTGCTGTGTGCCAGCGCAGAAATCACTCCCCGTGAATCCGGAGATTTGCCATGACCAAGCGTTTCAGCGCCCTGCTCTCTGCCCTGTTTGCCAGCCTGATGCTGGGCCAGGCGCCCGCCCATGCCAGCGGCCTGGACGACATCGTCGCCCGTGGCGCTCTCAAGGTCGCCGTGCCCCAGGACTTCCCACCGTTCGGCTCGGTGGGCCCGGACATGCAACCCCGCGGCCTGGATATCGACACCGCGAAACTGCTGGCCGAGCGGCTCAAGGTCAAGCTCGAGCTGACTCCGGTCAACAGCACCAACCGCATTCCGTTCCTGACCACCGGCAAGGTCGACCTGGTGATCTCCAGCCTCGGCAAGAACCCCGAGCGCGAGAAGGTCATCGACTTCTCCCAGGCCTACGCGCCCTTCTACCTGGCGGTGTTCGGCCCGCCCGAGGCGCCTGTCGCCAGCCTCGACGACCTCAAGGGCAAGACCATCAGCGTCACCCGCGGCGCCATCGAAGACATCGAGCTGACCGCCGTCGCCCCGCAGGGCGTGACCATCAAGCGCTTCGAGGACAACAACTCGACCATCGCCGCCTACCTGGCCGGCCAGGTCGACCTGATCGCCAGCGGCAACGTGGTGATGGTCGCCATCAGCGAGCGCAATCCGAAGCGCATCCCGGCGATGAAGGTCAAGCTCAAGGACTCCCCGGTCTACGTCGGCGTCAACAAGAACCAGCCCGAGCTGCTCGCCCAGGTCAATCGGATCCTGACCGACGCCAAGGCCGACGGCAGCCTGGATAAGAACGCCCAGCTGTGGCTCAAGCAGCCGCTGCCGGCCGGCCTCTGATCGCGTTCACGGAGGCTCGCCATGGCTTATCAGTTCGACTTTCTGCCGGTGCTGGAAAACACCGGCCTGCTGCTGCGCGGAGCCCTGTTCACCCTTGAGCTGACCGCCATCGGCGCCGTGCTCGGCGTCGGCGTGGGGATCATCGGCGCGCTAGTGCGGGCCTGGAAGATCCAGCCCTTCTCGGCCCTCTTCGGCGTCTATGTCGAACTGATCCGCAACACCCCGTTCCTGGTCCAGCTGTTCTTCATCTTCTTCGGCCTGCCTTCGCTGGGGCTGCAGATTTCCGAATGGCAGGCCGCAGTGCTGGCAATGGTGATCAACCTGGGCGCCTATTCCACGGAAATCATCCGCGCCGGCATCCAGGCCATCCCGCGCGGCCAGCTGGAAGCGGCCGCGGCCCTGGCGATGACGCGCCTGGAAGCCTTCCGCCACGTGGTGCTGCTACCGGCCCTGAGCAAGGTCTGGCCGGCCCTGAGCAGCCAGATCATCATCGTCATGCTCGGATCGGCGGTGTGTTCGCAGATCGCCACGGAGGAGCTGAGTTTCGCCGCCAACTTCATTCAGTCGCGCAACTTCCGCGCCTTTGAAACCTACGCCCTGACCACGCTGATCTACCTGTGCATGGCCCTGCTGATCCGGCAGTTGCTGAATTGGCTCGGGCGCCGCTATATCGCGAGGAACAGCCAATGAGCGATTTCAGTTTCTGGGACATCCTGCGCAACCTGCTGGCCGGCCTGCAATGGACGCTGGTGCTGTCGCTGGTGGCCTTTGTCGGCGGCGGCCTGATCGGCCTGCTGGTCATGACCCTGCGCATTTCCAGGAAGGCTTTCCCCCGCCAGTTCGCCCGCCTTTATATAGAGCTGTTCCAGGGCACGCCGTTATTGATGCAACTGTTCCTGGTGTTCTTCGGTGTCGCCCTGCTGGGGGTCGATATCTCGCCCTGGCTGGCGGCGGCCATTGCTTTGACCCTGTTCACCAGCGCTTACCTGGCGGAGATCTGGCGCGGTTGCGTCGAGTCGATCCCCCACGGCCAGTGGGAGGCCTCCTCCAGCCTGGCGCTCACCCCCTATGAACAACTGCGCCATGTGATCCTGCCGCAAGCGCTGCGCATCGCCGTGGCGCCTACCGTGGGTTTCTCGGTGCAGGTGGTCAAGGGCACCGCCGTGACCTCGATCATCGGCTTCACCGAACTGACCAAGACCGGCGGCATGCTCGCCAACGCCACCTTCGAACCCTTCATGGTCTACGGCCTGGTGGCGCTCGGTTACTTCCTGCTGTGCTACCCCCTGTCCCTCAGTGCGCGCTACCTGGAAAGGAGACTGCATGCCTCTGCTTAGAATTTCCGCCCTGCATAAATATTACGGCGACCACCATGTGCTCAAGGGCATCGACCTCAGCATCGAGGAAGGCCAGGTGGTGGCGATCATCGGCCGCAGCGGCTCGGGCAAAAGCACCTTGCTGCGTACCCTCAACGGCCTGGAGTCGATCAACGACGGGGTCATCGAAGTCGACGGCGAATACCTCGACGCTGCCCGCGCCGACCTGCGCAGCCTGCGGCAGAAGGTCGGCATGGTGTTCCAGCAGTTCAACCTGTTCCCGCACCTGACCGTCGGCGAGAACGTCATGCTGGCTCCGCAGGTGGTGCAGAAGGTGCCCAAGGCCAGAGCCGCCGAGCTGGCGCGGGAAATGCTCCGGCGGGTTGGCCTGGAAGAGAAGTTCGACGCCTTCCCCGATCGCCTGTCCGGCGGCCAGCAGCAGCGGGTGGCGATTGCCCGGGCGCTGGCCATGTCGCCGAAGGTGCTGCTGTGCGACGAAATCACCTCGGCCCTGGACCCGGAGCTGGTCAACGAAGTGCTGAGCGTGGTGCGCCAGCTGGCCAAGGACGGCATGACCCTGATCATGGTGACCCACGAAATGCGCTTTGCCCGGGAAGTGGGGGACAAGCTGGTGTTCATGCACCAGGGCAAAGTGCATGAAACCGGCGACCCGAAAGTGCTGTTCGCTCATCCGCAGACAGCGGAACTGGCGAATTTCATTGGCAGCGTCGAGAACGCTTGACCCTGCAGCCACTGCCGCCAATCGCGCCATGCCCCCGCGGGACCAGCACGGCAACGCCTGGCTTATAGCCTGCCGTAGCGACCGCGGCGGCCGGCTGCGCGAGGTTTCATGCGTTGAATCAACGCATTGGACACTGCGCGTTGGCGCGAGCGATTGATCGTGGCAGGATGGCAAGGTTATCGACCGAGACCCCCAAACCATGCCGCAATCCCAAGCCAAGAATCTGTCCCTGATCGCCGCCATCGACCTGGGCTCCAACAGCTTTCACATGGTCGTGGCCAAGGCTCACCATAATGAAATCCGCATTCTCGAGCGGCTCGGTGAAAAGGTTCAGCTGGCCGCCGGCATCGATGAAGACCGTCAACTCAACGAAGAATCCATGCAGCGCGGGCTCGATTGCCTGAAGCGCTTCGCCCAGCTGATCAACGGCATGCCCCTGGGGGCTGTGCGCATCGTCGGCACCAACGCCCTGCGCGAGGCCCGCAACCGTGGCGAGTTCATCCGCCGCGCCGAAGAGATCCTCGGCCACCCGGTGGAGGTCATCTCCGGCCGCGAAGAAGCCCGCCTGATCTACCTGGGCGTGTCCCACACCCTCGCCGACACCCCGGGCAAGCGCCTGGTTGCCGATATCGGCGGCGGCAGTACCGAATTCATCATCGGCCAGCGCTTCGAGCCACTGTTGCGCGAGAGCCTGCAGATGGGTTGCGTCAGTTTCACCCAGCGCTATTTCCGCGACGGCAAGATCACCCCGGCGCGCTATGCCCAGGCCTACACCGCGGCGCGCCTGGAAATCATGAGCATCGAACACGCCCTGCACCGCCTGACCTGGGATGAAGCCATTGGCTCCTCGGGCACCATTCGCGCCATTGGCCTGGCGCTCAAGGCCGGCGGCCATGGCAGCGGCGAAGTCAACGCCGAGGGCCTGGCCTGGCTCAAGCGCCGGCTGTTCAAGCTGGGCGACGCCGAGAAAATCGACTTCGAAGGCATCAAGCCGGATCGCCGCGCGATCTTCCCGGCCGGCCTGGCGATTCTCGAAGCGATTTTCGATGCCCTCGAACTGCAGCGCATGGACCACTGCGAAGGCGCGCTGCGCGAGGGCGTGCTCTACGACCTGCTGGGGCGCCATCACCACGAAGACGTGCGCGAGCGCACCCTGGGCTCGCTGATGGAGCGCTACCACGTCGATCAGGAGCAGGCAGTACGGGTCGAGCGCAAGGCGCTCCATGCCTTCGACCAGGTGGCCGAGGACTGGGACCTGCAGGACGGCATCTGGCGCGAATTGCTGGGCTGGGCCGCCAAGGTCCATGAAGTGGGCCTGGATATCGCCCACTACCACTACCACAAGCATGGCGCCTACCTGATCGAGCACTCCGACCTGGCGGGCTTCTCCCGCGAAGACCAGCAAATGCTCGCGCTACTGGTACGCGGCCACCGCCGCAACATTCCCAAGGACAAGTTCGCCGAATTCGGCGAGGAAGGCCGCAAGCTGATCCGCCTGTGCGTGCTGCTGCGTTTCGCCATCCTGTTCCACCACATCCGTGGCACCCAGGAAATGCCCCAGGTGAAGCTGCACGCCGCCGGCGACAGCCTGGACGTGATTTTCCCGAAACAATGGCTGGACGATAACCAGCTGACCCAGGCCGACTTCGCCCTGGAAGCGGAATGGCTGACCCGGGTCGGTATCACCCTCAACGTGCACTGATCCCGCGCACAAAAAAGCCGGCTTGCCGGCGATGGCGCCCCGTTGAAGGGACCATCGCCGGCAAGCCGGCTTTTTCATGGGCGCCGTCTCAACGCACCGTCAGCACCGGGCTGCCGAGACGCTCCAGCAAGGTGGCCTGGGCGCTGCGCGGGTTCTGGTTGCCGGTCGGGGTATTGCGGATGTAGCGCCCGTCCGACTGCAGGCTCCAGCTGTGGGTGTTATCGGTGAGATAACTTTCCAGCTCCTTCTTGACCCGCAGGATCAGCTTCTTGCCCTCTACCGGGAAGCAGGTCTCGACGCGCTTGTCGAGGTTGCGCTCCATCCAGTCGGCACTGGAGAGGAACATCTGCTCCTCGCCGCCATTGAGGAAATAGAACACCCGGGTGTGCTCCAGGAAGCGGCCGATGATCGAGCGCACATGGATGTTATGCGACACGCCGGCGATGCCCGGCCGCAGGCAGCACATGCCGCGCACCACCAGGTCGATGCGCACGCCCGACTGGCTGGCCTTGTACAGCGCGCGAATGATCTTCGGATCGGTCAGCGAGTTGAACTTGGCGATGATGTGCGCCGGCTTGCCGTCCAGGGCGAACTGGGTCTCGCGGGCAATCATGTCGAGCATGCCCTTCTTCAGGGTGAACGGCGCGTGCAGCAGCTTCTTCATGCGCAGGGTCTTGCCCATGCCGATCAGCTGGCTGAACAGCTTGCCGACGTCCTCGCACAGGGCGTCGTCGGAGGTCAGCAGGCTGTAGTCGGTATACAGGCGGGCGTTGCCGGCGTGGTAGTTACCGGTGCCCAGGTGCGCATAACGCACGATCTCACCGGCTTCGCGGCGCAGGATCAGCATCATCTTGGCGTGGGTCTTGAAGCCGACCACGCCGTAGATCACCACCGCACCGGCCGCTTGCAGGCGGCTGGCCAGTTGCAGGTTGGACTCTTCGTCGAAACGCGCCCGCAGCTCGATCACCGCGGTGACTTCCTTGCCGTTGCGCGCCGCGTCCACCAGGGCGTCGACGATTTCCGAGTTGGCGCCGCTGCGATACAGGGTCTGGCGTACCGCCAGCACGTGCGGGTCCTTGGCGGCCTGGCGCAGCAGGTCGACCACCGGGGTGAAGGATTCGAACGGGTGCAGCAGCAGGATGTCCTGCTTGCTGACCACGCTGAAGATGTTCTCGCTGTTCTGCAGCAGCTTGGGAATCTGCGGGGTGAACGGGGTGTATTGCAGCTCCGGGTGGCTGTCCAGGCCGGTGATGCTGAACAGGCGCGTCAGGTTGACCGGACCGTTGACCTGGTACAGCTCGGTCTCGCTCAGGCTGAACTGCTTGAGCAGGTAGTCGGAGAGGTGTTTCGGGCAGGTATCGGCCACCTCCAGGCGCACCGCATCACCGTAGCGGCGGGAGAACAGTTCGCCGCGCAGGGCGCGCGCCAGGTCTTCGACGTCCTCGGAGTCCAGCGCCAGGTCGGCGTTGCGGGTCAGGCGGAACTGATAGCAGCCTTTCACCTTCATGCCCTGGAACAGGTCATCGGCGTGGGCGTGGATCATCGACGACAGGAACACATAGTTGTCGCCAGGGCCGCCGACTTCTTCCGGCACCTTGATGATCCGCGGCAGCAGGCGCGGCGCCGGAATGATCGCCAGGCCGGAGTCGCGGCCGAAGGCGTCGATCCCTTCGAGCTCGACGATGAAGTTCAGGCTCTTGTTCACCAGCAACGGGAACGGGTGGGTCGGATCGAGGCCGATCGGCGTGATGATCGGGGCGATCTCGTCGCGGAAGTAGCGACGCACCCAGGTCTTGAGCTTGGCGGTCCAGTAACGACGGCGGATGAAGCGGACCTGGTGCTTCTCCAGCTCCGGCAGCAGGACGTCGTTGAGAATCGCGTACTGGCGGTCGACCTGGCTGTGTACCAGGTCGCTGATGCGCGCCAGCGCCTGGTGCGGTTGCAGGCCATCGGCGCCGGCCTGTTCGCGGGCGAAGGTGATCTGCTTCTTCAGGCCGGCGACGCGGATCTCGAAGAACTCATCCAGGTTGCTGGAGAAGATCAGCAGGAACTTCAGGCGTTCCAGCAACGGGTAGGACTCATCCAGCGCCTGCTCCAGCACGCGGATGTTGAACTGCAGTTGCGACAGCTCGCGATGGATGTACAGGCTGCTGTCATCCAGGCTCGGAATGACCAGGGTCGGCATCGCCACATGGGGCGCATCCGCCTGCACGGGCGGGGCTTCGAGCTCCGGAGGCGTTTCGACGACCTGCTCGACCACGGGCTGAGCTTCTTTTACGGCAACTTCAGTGAGTCCTTCGGTATTCATCGCGTGTTCCTGGGAGGGCTATTTTTGCTCTCGTAACAATTGAGCAGCACGAACGGCAAAGTAGGTCAGGATGCCATCGGCACCCGCACGTTTAAAGGCGGTCAAGGATTCGAGAATCACCCCTTCGCTCAACCAGCCATTCTGGATCGCCGCCATGTGCATGGCGTATTCGCCGCTGACCTGATAGACAAAGGTCGGCACCTTGAATTCATCCTTGACCCGAAAAAGGATGTCCAGGTACGGCATGCCCGGCTTGACCATGACCATGTCCGCGCCCTCGGCGAGGTCGGCGGCCACTTCATGCAGGGCTTCATGGCTATTGGCCGGGTCCATCTGGTAGGAGGCCTTGTTGGCCTTGCCCAGGTTCAGCGCCGAACCGACCGCCTCGCGGAACGGGCCATAGTAGGCGCTGGCGTACTTGGCCGAGTAGGCCATGATCCGCACATTGACGTGTCCGGCCAGCTCCAGGGCTTCGCGGATCGCCTGGATGCGGCCGTCCATCATGTCCGAAGGCGCCACCACCTGGGCTCCCGCTTCGGCATGGGACAACGCCTGCCTGACCAGGGCATCGACGGTGATGTCGTTCTGCACGTAACCGTCTTCGTCGAGAATGCCGTCCTGGCCGTGGGTGGTGAACGGGTCCAGCGCCACGTCGGTGATCACCCCAAGCTCCGGGAAACGCTCGCGCAACGCACGGGTGGCGCGCTGGGCGATACCGTCCGGGTTCCAGGCTTCGGCGGCGTCCAGCGACTTGAGCTCGGTCGGGGTCACCGGGAACAGCGCCAGCGCGGGAATCCCCAGCTCGACCCACTGCGCCGCTTCTTCGAGCAACAGGTCGATGGTCAGGCGCTCGACTCCCGGCATCGACGTCACCGCTTCCCGGCGATTCTCACCATCGAGCACAAAAACCGGGAGGATCAGGTCGTCGGTGGTCAGGACGTTTTCACGAACCAGGCGACGAGAGAAGTCATCACGACGGTTGCGGCGCAGGCGGGTGGCAGGAAACAAGCGGTTGGCTGGGGTAAAGCTCACGACAGACTCCTGAGCCCGGGCAGGCGGGCGAGCGTGACAGTTATAAGCGGCCATTATGACGAACGGATGACAGTTGTGCTTAACCCTGTGACCGGTAGTCGCAGCTATTGTCCGGCCAGCATTTGTTCACGTCGAGACACATTTGGATACTTTCCTCCATGGGCTCGAAGGGGTAGGCTGCGCGTTCATTTCGCCAGCATCCAGACAATGCTCCAACAATTTCTTCAGGAATTCGGCTACTTCGCCCTCTTTCTCGGCACGTTCTTCGAAGGCGAGACCATCCTGGTCCTGGCCGGTTTCCTCGCGTTTCGCGGATACATGGACATCAACCTGGTGGTGGTCGTGGCGTTCTTCGGCAGCTATGCCGGCGACCAGCTGTGGTACTTCCTGGGCCGCAAGCACGGGCGCAAGCTGCTGGCGCGCAAGCCACGCTGGCAGATGATGGGCGATCGGGCGCTGGAGCATATCCGCAAGCATCCGGACATCTGGGTACTGAGCTTTCGCTTCGTCTATGGCCTGCGCACGGTGATGCCGGTGGCCATCGGCCTGTCGGGGTATCCGCCGGGACGCTACCTGTTGCTCAACGGCATTGGCGCGGCGATCTGGGCCGCCGCCCTGGCCGCCGCGGCCTATCACTTCGGCGCGGTCCTGGAAGGCATGCTGGGCAGCATCAAGAAATACGAGCTGTGGGTGCTCGGCGCCTTGCTGGTCCTGGGCTTCGCCCTGTGGCTGCGACGCCGCTTCAAGAACGCGCGGCTGGCCAAGGCCATCTACGAAGCCGAACAGGTCAAGCAGGACGCCAGCTGCAAGCCTAAGACGCCAGCCGAGTAAGGCGGGCCCGACAGCCATACAGCGCGATGCCGCTGAGCAGGCTGTAGCTGACCAGGCCGACCCAGCCCAAAGCGCTGGCCGGCCATAGCCCGACCAGGGGCGCGAGCCACACCAGCGGCAGGTTCGATGCCAGCCGCAGCAACTCCATCTTCAGCGCCCACGGGCGGTTCTCCAGCATCACCCCCAGCACGAACAGCCCCAGGGTCGTGGCGCCCCCGCCCAGTACCAGGGCGGCGACCGGCAGTTGTTCGCCCTGCGTCATCAGGTAACTGCCAAAAGCCGCGTATACCGCGAATTGCAGCACCACATAGAGCTGTTGCCCGACATCCAGCGGCACCTCGAACTTGCGGAACAGGGCAAGGTCCGGCTTGCCCATCGGGTATCTGGCCGCCACATCCGCCGGGCGCCAGCCGGTCCGCATGAACCAGATCCTCAGCTTGTCCCGATAGCGCTCGGCACGCCGCGCATCGGCCAGCAGCTGGGCGTAGAACTGCAGGTTGGCCCACACCGGGTTCCAGCTCGCCAGCGGCGTGGTGACGCCGAACACCGGCGGCTCGTTGTCATCCTCCTCCTGGAAGGTGCCGAACAGACGGTCCCAAATAATGAACACGCCACCGTAGTTGCGATCCATGTAGAGAGCGTTCTGCGCATGGTGAGCCCGATGATTGGACGGCGAGACGAAAAACCACTCGAACCAGCCCAGCTTGGGAATATGCCGGGTATGCACCCAGAACTGGTACAGCAGGTTCAACGCGCCCACGCTGACGAACACCAGCAGCGGCACCCCCAGCACCGCCATCGGCAGATAGAAGATCCAGCTCAGCAAGAAACCGGTGCTGGTCTGGCGCAATGCCGTGGACAGGTTGTAGTCCTCGCTCTGGTGGTGCACCGAATGCGCCGCCCAGAGGATGTTGCGCTCATGCCCCATGCGGTGCAGCCAGTAGTAGCAAAGGTCGTAGAGCACAAAGGCGAATACCCAGGTCCAGGCGCTGTCGGCCGACAGGCTAAACAGACTCAGGTGCTCCAGGGCAAACGCGTAGGTCACCAGCCCGACGCCCTTGGTCAGCAGCCCGGTGGTGGTCGACAAGGCCCCGGTACTGAGGCTGTTGATCGCATCCGCGACCCGATAGTTGCTCACCCCCCGCCAGCGGTCGACCAGCAGTTCGAGGGCAATCAGCACAAAGAAGAACGGCACCGCATACAGAATGAAATTCATCACACGCCCCATCGCAAACCTTGGCGAAGATTAGGTCCGGCAGCGGGATAACCCTATGGCAACGGGCGACAAATTAGTGGACATTTGACGCCATGAATCTGGAGAACAAACCATGAGCAAAAAAGTTGCAGTGATCCTTTCCGGCTGTGGCGTCTATGACGGCGCCGAGATCCATGAAAGCGTCATCACCCTGCTGCGCCTGGACCAGCGCGGCGCGCAGGTGCAGTGCTTCGCCCCCAACATCGCCCAGTTGCACGTGATCAACCACCTGACGGGCGAAGAGATGCCCGAGTCGCGCAATGTCCTGGTGGAGTCGGCGCGCATCGCCCGCGGTCAGGTGAAGGATATCCGCGAGGCCAACGCCGAAGACTTCGACGCGTTGATCGTCCCGGGCGGCTTCGGCGCGGCCAAGAACCTCTCCAACTTCGCCATCGAAGGCGCCGGCTGCGCGGTCCAGCCCGATGTCCTGGCGCTGACCGAAGCCTTCGCCGAAGCCGGCAAGCCGGTAGGCCTGATCTGCATCTCGCCGGCCCTGGCGGCGAAAATCTACGGGCCGGGCGTGACCTGCACCATTGGCAACGACGCCGACACCGCGGCCGCTGTGAAGAAAATGGGCGCCACCCACGAAGAGTGCGTCGTCGGCGACATCATCGAGGACAAGGCGCGCAAGCTGGTCAGCACCCCGGCCTATATGCTCGCGCAGTCCATCGGCGAAGCGGCGGGCGGGATCAACAAGCTGGTGGACCGGGTACTGGAACTCACCCACGACAACGACGAATGACCCCGCAGCCGTGGCGAGCGACCAGCCGCGCTCGCCACACCGCGTGAATCAGGCCTGGCGCGCCAGTCGCGTCAGGATCCGGTCCAGGGCATTGGCGAAAGCCTGCTTCTCCCGATCGCCATACGGCCCCTGCCCCCCGCCCACCTGCCCCTGCTCACGCAGATCGGTAAACAGGTTGCGCACCGCCAGCCGCTCCCCCATGTTCTGCGCGTCGAACTCCTTGCCCCGCGGATCGAGGGCGGCGACGCCCTTCTTCACCAGCCGGTCGGCCAGGGGCACGTCGCTACAGATCACCAGCTCGCCCGGCACGGCGTGCTCCACCAGATAGTCGTCGGCCGCATCCGGGCCGCTGGGCACCACGATCAACTTGACGCAGGCGAACGCCGGCTTGATCTGCGGCTGCCCCGCCACCAGCACCAGTTCGAACTGGCGCTTGAGGGCAAACCTCACCACCTGGTCCTTCGCCGCCTTGGGGCAGGCATCGGCATCGATCCACACACGCATTGCGTCATTCCTCTGAAAAGCATCGCGGGCAAGCCTCGCTCCCTACAGTGATCGCTGTAGGAGCGAGGCTTGCCCGCGATAATGAGCGAAGCGGATGCCTCAGGAAACCTGGGCCCGGCGCTTCTCGGTGATGCGGCTGCGACTGTAGAGCACGATGATCGCCACGATCGCCACCGCCTGGGCGGTCAGCGAGTAGGCGTCGGCGTGAATCCCCAGCCAGTCGAAGTCGAAGAACGCCACTGGCCGCGTGCCGAAGATCCCGGCCTCTTGCAGCGCCTTGACGCCATGCCCGGCGAAGACCACCGACAAGGCACACAACAACGCCGCATTGATCCCGAAGAACAGCGTCAGCGGCAGCTTGGCCGAACCGCGCAGGATCACCCAGGCCAGGCCGACCAGCAGCACCAGCGCCGTGGCGCCACCGGCCAGCACCGCCTCATGACCCGCCGGGCCGGCCTGCAGCCAGAGGGTTTCGTAGAACAGGATCACTTCGAACAGCTCGCGATAGACCGAGAAGAACGCCAGCACCGCGAAACCGAAACGCCCGCCGCCGCTCACCAGGCTGCTCTTGATGTAGTCCTGCCAGGCCGCCGCATGCCGGCGATCGTGCATCCACACCCCGAGCCACAGCACCATGACGCTGGCGAACAGCGCCGTGGCGCCTTCCAGCAGTTCACGCTGGGAGCCGCTGACATCGATCACGTAGGCCGCCAGCGCCCAGGTGCCCAGGCCGGCCAGCAAGGCCAGGCCCCAGCCGATATTGACGCTGCGCACCGCCGATTGCTGGCCGGTGTTCCGCAGGAACGCCAGGACCGCCGCCAGCACCAGGATGGCCTCCAGGCCTTCGCGCAGCAGGATCAGCAAGCCGGAGATGTAGCTCAGCGACCAGCTCAAGCCATCGCCGCCCAACAGGCCCGCGGACTCCTTCAGCTTGGCCTTGGCGGCCTCCAGGCGCTGCTCGGCCTGTGCTACCGGCAAGCCGTCCTGCAACGCCTGGCGGTAGGCCATCAAGGCCTTCTCCGAATCCTTGCGCACGTTGCTGTCGACGTTGTCCAGAGAGCTCTCCACCAGCTCGAAGCCTTCCAGATACGCCGCTACCGACAGGTCATAGGCCTGCTCGCGGTCGCCAGCGCGGTAGGCGGCCAGGCTCTTGTCCAGGGTAGAGGCGGTGTAGTCGAGCAACTGCGCCGGGCCGCGCTTGACCTGCGGCGGCTGGGCGCGCTGGGCGCGGAACGTGGCCACGGCCTGCGAGCCTTCGACGGCCTCTACCTCGCTCGGCGTCTGGCGGGCCAGGTCGGCGAGGTTGTAGTTCTTGTCACCTTTGGCAGCAGCCGGATCGGCGGTGAAGCCGGCGATATAGGTCGCCAGGTCCCAGCGCTGCCGGTCATCCAGTTGATCGGCGAAGGACGGCATGTCGGTGCCTTCGACGCCCAGGCCAAGGGTGTTGTAGATCGCGTAGAGGCTCAGGTGATCCAGGCGGGCCGCATCCCGCAGGTTGGCGGGCGGCGGCGTCAGGCCGACCCCGGCCGGGCCGTCGCCGGCGCCGGTATCGCCATGGCACACCGAGCAGTGCTGGGCATACAGCGGCGCACCACGGCTCGGATCGGGAGTGATGATCGGCGCCTGGCTGACCTCATAGGCCACCGCCAGCCTGGCCCCCAGTTGCCGCGCCTGGCGAGCGACGACCGCGCCTTCGGCCCTGGCCTTGATCGCACTGTCCAGGCTGGCGACGCCCTGCTCCAGCTCGGCCTTTTCCGGCTTGGCCGGCAACTCGGCGATGAGCCCCTGCAACACGCCGAGGAATTCGACCTGCTCGCGGTACTCGGACTCGTCGATCACCTTGCCCGCCTCGACCGTCGGCGGATAATCCGCACCAATGTAGTCGAGCAGATGCAGCGCCTTGGGCGCGCCTTCTACGGTGTCTGCCAGCAGATTGGAGCTGCACAGGGCCAATACTGGCAGTACAAGCCACGCCAGAAAACGGGAGGGGGCAGTCATGAACGAATCTCAAATGGAAATACGAAGTAACACATTGTTCACTTAGAGTGACTTTCACTCAAGCGCTGTCATGTAACCACCCGGCTTCGCCAAGGGCCCGATGCTGGCTCAAAGCCTTGTGCGGCCCGGTCCCCCGGGTTTCCTGAAGAAACATGAAATAAATCCCCGCGCTCGCTCAAGAGCCGTTCGCCGCTGCCCCCTTCCCCTGTCGGACATAAAAAAGGCGCCCCCGAGGGGCGCCTTGTTGTTAAGCGGCGTCTGTCTCAGACCGGCGCTTTGCGGATCGTTGCCAGCAGCCCGGCAGCCCCCAGGAACAGCCCGGCGAACGTGCGGTTCATGCGGCGCTGCTGGGTCGGCGTACGCAGCAGGCGCAGCACCTTCGAGGCCAGCCCGGTGTAGCCGGCCATCACGATCAGGTCGACGGCGATCATGGTCGCGCCGAGGATCAGGTACTGCTTCACCAGAGGCGCGTGCGGATCGATGAACTGCGGCAGCACCGCCAGCATGAACACCAGCGCCTTGGGGTTGCTGATGTTGACCAGGAACCCGCGGAACACCAGGGCCAGGGGCTTGCCGATCGGGCGGATCGCGGCGTCGTCACTCAGGTCGCTGGGCAGTGCGCGCCATTGCTTGACGGCGAGGTAGACCAGGTACGCCACGCCGAACCATTTGATCGCGTAAAAGGCTGTCGAGGAGGCCGCGAGAATCGCTCCCACGCCGGCGGCGACAATCGCGATCTGCATCGCCAGGCCCAGTTGCAGGCCCAGGGCGTTCCAGTAGCCGCGCCAGAAACCGTATTGCAGGCCACAGGACATCGACGCAATGGCGCCGGCTCCAGGGGAAAGGCTGATCACCCAGCAGGCGGCAAAAAATGCCAGCCATGTCTCAAGAACCATCGCACACCTCGGCTCGAATTCGTCGTAGACGCCTAAGCTAATGCGCGAGCGGGCGGATGACCATAGATTTTTGTCGGCCCGCCAGTGGCAGCCGCACGAGGGCTACTTCTCGCCGCTGCCCACCGATACCACATCGCTGCCGCGCCAGCGCCGCACCGAACGCTGGAAGAACAGGCTATTGGGCACCTGGACCATCGCCCCGCCGGTTCCGGCTTCCTCGGCTTCGATCAGCGAGGTGTACAGCAGATTGATCGCCACCACCCGGCCCTTGATGCCCGGCTTGTCGAGGGTGTCCACCAGTTCGACCACATCACCGATGCGGAATGGGCCCACGGTGAAGATCAGAATCGCGCAGAGCAGGTTGGACAGCACGCTCCACATGGCGAAGAACGCCACCGCCGCCACCGCGACAAAGCCGGAAAGCGCGGTCCACAGCACCGTCGCCGAGACCCCGAGCCGGCCCAGGACGAAAATCAGCGCGCTGCCCATGATCAGCCAGCGCAGGCCTCCGCGCAGCGGCATCAGCAACTGCGGCGGAAAGGGATAACGTTCGCCCAGGCGAGTCAGGCCACGCGCGACAAAACGCTGGGCGAGGTAGCCGGCCAGCAAGATCAGCAGGATCTGCACGGCGATCCACAGCGGCTCGATCCACTCGGCCGGCAACGGCAACTTGAAGGCCTCCATCAGGACAAGGCTTCCAGTTCCGCCTGCATGCTTTC
Organism: Pseudomonas sp. MRSN 12121; assembly: GCF_000931465.1. NCBI lineage: Bacteria > Pseudomonadati > Pseudomonadota > Gammaproteobacteria > Pseudomonadales > Pseudomonadaceae > Pseudomonas > Pseudomonas sp. MRSN 12121. Next base: position 6,625,395 of record NZ_CP010892.1, read on the forward strand.
CAGCAACTCCAGGGCTTCCATCCAGGCTTCTTCCAGCTCGCCTTCGCGCACCTTCAGCCGGGCTTGTTCGGCCAGCAGGTCGCGCAGTTCGTCCTTGCGCGCCGCCTCGTAGAGGCCACTGTCGCCAAGGCTGGTCTCGATCTGCGCCAGCCGCTCGTGGACCTTGCCCAGCTCGCTTTCCAGCTTGTCGGCTGCACGCTTGTGCGGCGCCAGTTGCTGGCGCAGGGCGGCCGCCGCCTGGCGCTGGGCCTTCTTGTCGGTCTTGTCCGGGTTGACCGGGCCGGTGCTGGCCGGCGCGTTGCGCAGGCGGTAGTCCACCAGCCAGCGGGCGTAGTCGTCCAGGTCACCGTCGAACTCTTCGACCTTGCCGTCGGCCACCAGGAAGAAGTTGTCGGTGGTGCTCTTGAGCAGGTGGCGATCGTGAGAGACCACCAGCACTGCACCGCTGAACTCTTGCAGGGCCATGGTCAGCGCCAGGCGCATTTCCAGGTCCAGGTGGTTGGTCGGTTCGTCGAGCAGCAACAGGTTCGGCCGCCCCCAGGCGATCAGCGCCAGCGCCAGGCGCGCCTTTTCGCCACCGGAGAAATTCAGCACCGGCTCATCGATCCGCGCGCCACGGAAATCGAAACCACCGAGGAAGTCGCGCAAGGTCTGCTCGCGCTCGGTCGGCGCCAGGCGCTGCAGATGCAACAACGGGCTGGCCTTGGCGTCGAGCGAATCCAACTGATGCTGGGCGAAGTAGCCGACCACGGTATTCTCGCCACGGGTCAGGCGGCCGCCCAGCGGCGACAGCTCGCCGGAGAGGTTCTTGATCAGGGTCGACTTGCCGGCGCCGTTGGGGCCGAGCAGGCCAATGCGCGCACCCGGGGTCAGTTGCAGCTTGACCTTCTCCAGCACGGTCTTTTCGCCGTAGCCCAGGCGGGCATCGGAGAGGTCGAGCAACGGGCTGGAGATCTTCTCCGACTCGCGGAACACGAAATCGAACGGCGAGTCGACGTGGGCCGCAGACAGCTCCTCCATCCGCTCCAGGGCCTTGATTCGGCTCTGGGCCTGACGGGCCTTGGTGGCCTGGGCCTTGAAGCGCGCGATGTACTTTTCCATGTGCGCACGTTGCGCCTGCTGCTTCTCGTAGGCTTGCTGCTGTTGCGCCAGGCGTTCGGCACGGGCCCGCTCGAAGGCACTGTAGCCACCGCGGTAGAGCGTGAGCTTGCGCTGGTCGACATGAGCCACATGGTCGACCACCGCATCGAGGAAATCGCGGTCGTGGGAAATCAGCAGCAGGGTACCGGGGTAGCCCTTGAGCCAGTCTTCCAGCCAGAGGATCGCATCGAGATCCAGGTGGTTGGTCGGTTCGTCGAGCAGCAGCAGGTCCGATGGGCACATCAACGCCTGCGCCAGGTTCAGGCGCATCCGCCAGCCCCCGGAAAAATCGCCGACCTGACGGTCCATCTGTTCGTTGCTGAAACCCAGGCCGGCCAGCAACTTGCGCGCTCGCGCATCGGCGGTATAGCCGTCGGCGCTGTCCAGCTCGGCATGCAGGCGCGCCAGGGCGGTGCCGTCATGGGCCGCTTCGGCGGCCGCCAGGTCGCGCTGCACCTGGCGCAGACGCAGGTCGCCATCGAGCACGTAGTCGACCGCCAGCCGCTCGAGGGTATCGACCTCCTGGCGCATGTGGGCGATACGCCAGTCGGCCGGCAGGAAGCAGTCACCCGAATCCGGGTGCAACTCGCCGCGCAGCAAGGCGAACAGGCTGGATTTGCCGGCGCCGTTGGCACCGATCAGACCGGCTTTCTGGCCGGCGTGCAGGGTCAGCTCGGCGTCTTCTAGCAGACGCTGCGGACCACGCTGTAAAGTCAGGTTCTGAAGTCGAATCATAATGGCGGCGGAGTCTACCAGCTTCGCTCGCAACTGGCGCGAGTAGCGAGATGCCCTCTGACCTGTGGAGTTTCACCCTCAAGACCTACGCCCGCCCGGGCGTCGAAAAGGCTTGCCTGGACCTTCAGGCGGCCGGGGCCAATGTCTGTCTTTTGCTCTGTGCGGCCTGGCTGGGCGCACGCGGTGTGGCCTGCGATCCTCAACGCCTGCAACAGCTGCGGGCCCTGGGCCAACCCTGGCACGACGAAGTCGTCAGGCCGCTGCGGCAGCTGCGCACGCAATGGCGGCCGGCCGCGGCGATCGATCCGGAACTGGCAAGCCTGCGCGAGCGGGTCAAGGCATTGGAACTGGAGGCAGAACGGCAACTGCTGGTGCGCCTGGAAGCGCTGGCGGGGGAATGGCCGGGAGATGAAGCGCAAGATCTGATGAGCTGGCTGGAAGGACTGGCGGCCGAAGCCGCCAACCTCAACCGCGACGCGCTGCAGGCGCTGCGCGTCGCGGTGACCGACGCTTAGGAAGCGCTGGTTGGCGTGGTGCTGACAGAAGCGGTCGGCGCTGGAGTGGCCGCGGTGGACGCTGCTGGAGCCGACGAAGGTGCCGCAGCAGCAGGTTTGGCTGCTGGAGCCGCTGGAGTGGCAGGCTTGGCGGCCGCTGGAGCGGTTGCCGGTTTGGCCGCAGGCTTGGCAGCGACAGGCTTCTTCGCGGCAGGCTTGGCAGCTGGTTTGGCAGCAGGTTTCGCCGCTGGCTTGGCAGCCGGTTTTGCTGCGGCAGGTTTCGCTGCTGCCGGCTTGGCCGCGCTGGAGGTAGCCGGCTTGGCAGCTGCGGGTTTGGCTGCAGGCTTGGCCGCGGGTTTCGCTGCAGCCTTCACCGAAGCTTTTGCCGCAGCCGGTTTCGCCGCAGGTTTCGCAGCGGTTTTTGCCGCGACCGGTTTGGCCGCAGGCTTGGCGGCAGCAGGTTTGGCCGCTGCAGTTTTAGCGGCAGGCTTGGCGGCAGGTTTGGCCACAGGCTTGGCTGCGGGTTTCGCTGCAGCCGGTTTGGCCGCCGCGGTTTTCGCAACAGGTTTGGCAGCCGGCTTGGCAGCAGGTTTAGCGGGGGCTTTTGCAGCAGCTGGTTTAGCGGCCGGCTTGGCAGCCGCGGGTTTGGCGGCGGCGGTTTTTGCGGCTGGCTTGGCAGCGGGTTTGGCCGCCGGTTTGCTGGCTGCTTTTACCGGTGCCTTGGCGGCAGGCTTGGCAGGCGCTTTGGCCGCTGGCTTGGCCGCGGCTTTCTGTGCGGGAGCTGCAGCCGGTTTGGCGGAACGAGTGCTCAGCACCTTGGCTGCAGCCTCTTTCACACGACCCACACCCTGGGCCAGTTTCAGGCTTTCCTGGGCATCGCGCTTGAGTTGCAGAATGTAGGCGCGGGTTTCGGATTGACGAGTCTTGAGCGCATCGAGCAGGTCTTCAAGTTCTTTCACCGCGTCCTTGGCCTTGGCTTGCGCCTTGGCCTTGCCGGCCGCCGCGGCGTCCTGCAGTTTGGTGCGCGACTTGTGCAGTTTTTCCTGTGCCTTACCGCGTTGCTTTTCCAGTTTGGCGAGCAATTTCTCAGCATCAGCCAAGGCTTGGGAACAAGCATTTTCCAAGTGCTCGAGCAGGCTGCTCGAAAGCTGTTGGAGCAAGTGCAACGGAGTATTTACAGGCTTCTTATTGGCCGACATGGTTTACCTCCTGGCTGACGTGAGTTGCGGCTCATACTAGACCTCTGCTGCTACCGCCGCTAGGGCATGTTGACAGTATCGAATGCCATGCGTTGCAGAGGATTGAAAATGTTCTTCGCACGCCAGAAAGTTACTCACCAGCCGCCACATCCACACTGGCATAATCCACTCCGTCTCAGGCCGGAGAGTGCCCATGTCGCGCTACCTTTTTTTATCCTTGTGCATGTTGTTGCCGCTGGCTCAGGCCACTGAAGATTCGCAGAAAAACGATGCCCGCGATCTGGCCTACAGCCTGGGCGCCAGCCTGGGCGAACGCCTGCGCCAGGAGGTGCCGGACCTGCAACTCCAGGCCTTGGTGGAGGGATTGCAACAGGCTTATCAAGGCAAGCCGCTGGCCCTCAAGGACGAACGCATCGAACAGATTCTTGCCCAGCACGAGGCTCAGGTCAGCGAGCAGGCGAACAAGCCGGCGATCGAAGTTGCGCTGGAAAACGAACAGCGCTTTCTCTCGACCGAGAAGAAACGACCGGGTGTACGCGAACTGGAAAACGGCATTCTGCTGACCGAACTGGCACCCGGCAGCGGAGCCCGCCCGGGGGCCAATGGCTCAGTACAGGTGCGCTATGTCGGGCGCCTGCCGGACGGCACGGTGTTCGACCAGAACGAGCAGCCACAGTGGTTTCGACTGGACAGCGTGATTGCCGGCTGGCGCAGCGCCCTGCAACAAATGCCGACCGGGGCGAAGTGGCGCCTGGTGATCCCTTCGGCCCAGGCCTATGGTGCCGACGGAGCCGGCGACCTGATCGCCCCTTACACTCCTCTGGTGTTCGAGATCGAATTGCTGGGCGTCACCGGCTAGGTCTTGGCCGAAACGAAAAACGGTGCGCATTGCGCACCGTTTCGTTCAATCTTGCGTTGCAAGTCAGGCCTGCAGCGCTGCCTCTTCCTTGTGCGCGTTGTGCAGCACTTCGATCAGGCAGTCTTCCAGTTCGAAGCGCTCATGCAGCAGGCCACCCAGCTCCTTGAACTTCTCCGCCACGCATTTGCCTGCGTCGCACAGATCGTTGAACGCCAGCAGCTTTTCAGTGATGACATCGATCCGAGGGTAGAGGGTTTCGGCCAGTTCGAGCCCGCGCTTGTCATTGAACGCCTTGGCTTCGCCGGTCAACTGCTCGTAGATTTCAAAGTGCCCGGCGGAAACGTAGTCGACGAGGATGGCGCAGAACTCCTGCAACGGCTGCCGATTGTCAGCCAGTGCCTCAGGCTCTGCGCCGAGAGCATCGTAGGCCCGAACCAGTTCGTGACGCTCCTGCAACCAGCGATCGATCAGCAGATGCACTCCGCCCCAGCGCTCCTGGGCATTCTGACAACTTTCGAGCATGGCGATCTCTCTTCCCTTTTGGGTCATGCCGCTCTGAATCCGCCACTGGGCTGAACATCGTCATTTGCCCAGGCAGAACAGCATCGAGCAACGTAAATGCGGTGACACGTGCGGGCCAGATTATGCCCGCTCGACAGCCGCTTCAAGGTACGCAGGCGATAAAGTTCATACAAGTGTTTAATCTTGAGCTCCGTCGCAAATTGGCGACTCAAGCCCCGGCCGCCCTGCCCCGGCCTCGTGATAGAAGCAGCGCCAGGCGATAAACGCTCAGAATCAGCACCCCGATGAAGAACAGCAGGCTCCACTCCGCCGCGCTCATGTCCAGCAGCGTCCAGGTAACCTCCGCGCACTGTGCCGTACCGGTAAAAGCCAGCCGCAGGGCCCGCTCCCAAGGCAGGTTGCCGAGCATGAACGGCATGTCCGGCAGGCACGCCAGCAACTGATCCGAAGGGATGTTCTGCAATAGCACATGGCGCCCGGCCGTGATGACGCCTCCCAGGCTGCAGAGCAACTCCAGCAGCCAGTACCCGATACTCGCCAGATATTGTGGTGCATGCAGGACCGCCACCAGGCTGACCGAGGTCAACAGCAGGGCGAAGAAACGCTGCAGTACCCAGAGCAGGCAAGGCTCGAGCCCAACCCGGTACTCCAGGTGAAACGAAGCCCACAGGGCCAGGGCACCGATAAGAAATACAAGGCAGAACAGCGAGCGTGAGCCGGCCAGTGACATGGGGTATCCGCAATGGAAGAAACAGGCAGCCACGGTAGAGAAAGCGCCCGCCCCTTTCAAGGCACGCGGCGTCGGGGGGCGACAGAACGAGCAGGCCGGATAGACTGGTCGCCGGGCGGGGCGCATCGAATGGCGCGCCCCGCCCTGGGAGGTCAGGCCCTGGCCGGTATCGGCAAGGGCAAGGCCAGCAGGCGTTCGTCCAGCAGCCCCAGGCCTTCCTGGAACAACTGGTTGCTGCGCTCGGTATCGCCCAGCTGCGCCAGCAGTCGCGCCAGCTCGGCACAGGCTTCCGGGTTGCGCTGCACGCGCAGGCTGCTTTCCAGATAATCCCGCGCCTTGCCCCAGAGACTGGTTTGCAGGCACAGGCGTCCGAGGGTCAACAGCAGGCTCGGATCGTTCGGATGGTCTTTGAGCCATTGCTCGGCGAACTGCAACTGCCGCGCCGGATCGCTGCCACGCAGCAAACCGTAGAGCCGCGCCAGGTGGCTGTCGTACTTGCGCTTGAGGGCTACCCGCAGCACCTCTTCGGCCTCGGCCTCGGCCCCCAGCTGGCGCAGCTGTTCGGCGTAGGCCAGCACCAGTTGCGGTTCCTGGCGCTGGGCGGCGGTCAACTGCTGCCAGGCCCGATTGAGCGATTGCAGGCCAACCGTGCCATTTTCCTCACGATGCGCCGCGAGGGTCAGGTTCTCGCCCCAGGCCCGGCGCTCCAGCTCCGCCAGTTCGCTGGCCGGCAGGACCTTGTCCTTGCGCAGCTCAGGCAGCAGGCGAATCACTGCCGACCAATCACCCCGCTGCTGATGCAGGCGCTGCAACTGCCGCAACACCTGAACGCTGTGCGGGTGACGTTCGTGCATTGCCTGCAGAGTGCTCAAGGCACCTTCGGTATCACCGCGATCGGTCTGTAGCTGGGCATGACTCAAGGCCACCGCCAGCTCAGCCTGGGGCTGACGCTCCAGGGCACGCTCCAGAAGCTTGTCGCTTTCCTCGTAGTGCCCCTGCTCGTTCGCCGCCCGCGCCGCGCCGAGGTAATACAGCAACGGCTGGCGCTCGGCTTCGGCGGCCCGATGCAGATGCCGCTGCGCGCTGGCCCAGCGACCTTCGGCAAGGTCCATCTGGCCTTGCTCGATGGCGATCTGCACCCGACGACTGCGGTTGCGTCGCGACCAGGGATTGACCACGCCACTGGAGGCCATCACCAGCTCGATCAGTGCCTTGATGCCCCAGATCACCAGCCAGATCACCGCGATCAGGATGAGCGTCGCCCACAGGCTCGACTCATAGCGGAAGCTGTTGTAGGCCACCAGCACGTACCCGGCATGCTGGGCGATCGCCAGCCCAAGGAGGCCCGCTGCGGCGATGACCAGGAACAGAATCACATACAGGCGCTTCATGGGCTGGTCTCCTGCACCGGGTTCGCGGCAGGCTTGGCCAGTGGCTTGACCGACTCTTCAGCGCTCAGGTTGCGGCGTTCCAGATAGGCTTGAACGGCACCCAGGGTCTTGGCCAGGTCCGGAGTCAGCACCGTGACCGGCTGTTTGCTCAACTCGGAGACGCGTTCGAGCATGAGTTTGCTCTGTGGGTTGTCCTGGTTGAAGTTGCCCTTCAACACATCGCGAGCCTCGGCCAATGCCTGGGTGTAGACCGGTGCCTGGCCATTGAGCGCCGCCCACTGGGCCTGCTCCAGGGCCAGGCTCAGGGCCAGGCGCACCTGCGTCAGGCTCTGACCGGCGAGCAGCGGCCGCACATTCTTGTCGGCATCGAAGTCGATGCGAATGTAACGCGAGATCTGCTCCCACCATTGCGCCCAGCGGCTGGCGCCGTCGCCATCGGCGGTCAGGCCCAGCAACGAGCCGCCACGGTCGTGATACTCGGGCGCCAGCTCGGTGAGCTCGACCACCTGATCACGCAAGGCGCCCAACTGCAGGAACAGCCCGGTGCGATCCGGCTGCTCGGTGCTGCGCAAGGCTGCGAGGCTCTTGGCCAACTGTTCACGTGCGGCAAAAGAACCGGGATCGTTCTGCTCGCGCAGGATCTCGTCGGCGCCCTGTACCAGCGCCTGCGCGCTGCTGATGTCCTGCAAGGCCGAGAGACGCAGGCTGGCAAGACGCAGCAGGTGTTCCGCCTCGGCCAGGCGCCAGTCCTTGCGGCTGGCGCCCAGTACGCTCTCCAGTCGCTGGCTGAGGCGCTGCTGGTCACCTTGCAACTGCGCGACCAGGCGACGGCGCTCTTCCAGTTCGCCGGCCGGCGGCAGTTGCTCCAGGCGTGTGCTGAGACGCTGCGAGTCGAGCTTCAGGCTCTGGGCTTCATCGCCCAGGGCCTGCAACTGCCCCAGTTGCTGTTGATGGTTGGCCTGCAGGTTGCGTACCTGCCAGACACCCCAGCCACCGGCAGCGACGCCGGCCGCCCCCAGCAACAGGGCCAGGATCGCCAACCCGTTGCCACGGCGCTGCGGAGCAGGGGTTGTGGGTTCAGCCGGTGCATCGAGGACCGGCTGGGCATCATCTTTAGGCAAGGCTGTTTCGCTCACGTATCCATCCTTTGCGTTTAGAGAACGGGCACGGGTTGCTCCCGTAACGCCGTTAGAAAGGCCGCGGCGCTGGCGCCACGGCAATCCACAACTTTCTCGGCCCCAGCGGCACGCGCCATCTCGGCGACCCGAGGGCTCGGTACGAACAACGGCAACTGCGCTACCTCTGGCCACGCCTCGCCGGCCAGCTGCCGCAGGTGCTCGAAGCCCTGCCCACTGCTGACCACCAGCCCATTCAAGCGTTCCGCTCGAATGCGTTGCACCAGGGCTCCGTCGGCATAGTGCGGCAGGTCGCGGCGGTAGAGTTCCAAATAGTCGACACTAGCACCTTGGCCGCGCAAACGTTCAGCCAGCAGCTCGCGACCACCCTCCCCGCGGATGATCAGCACCCGCGCAGCCGACGGTGCAATAGCCTCGCGCAACTGGGGAAGTTCAAGCAAGGCTTCACTGTCGTCGCCCTGTTCGGGGAAAAACACCTCCAGGCGATGCTCGGCCAGAATCTGCGCCGTAGCGGCGCCCACGCTGAACCAGCGTTGCTCGGGCGGCCGAGGCCAGAACTGCTCGAGCAGGTGCACGGCCATTCGCGCGGCCGGCTTGCTGACCACGATCACCGCACGATACAGGGGCAGGTCGCGCAGCAGAGCACGCTGGGCATCGCCGAAAGGCAGGGCGGCGATTTCCAGAAGAGGCAGGCTGCTGCTGAATACACCCGCCTCGTCCAGCGTCTCGGCCAGCAGTGCCGACTCGTCCGCAGGGCGGGTCAGCAACACACGCCAACCGGTCACTCTTCGCCTGCCTCGCCATAGACCGCGCGCAGGATATCCTCGGCGCCCTGGGCCAGCAGGTCGTCCGCCACCTGCACCCCCAGCATCGACGCGGCGCTACGCGAGGCGCGTGCCTCGGCGCTGAGCAGCACGCCGCCGCTCGGCTCGCCGACCAGGCCGCGCAACCACAGTTGATCGCCTTCGAGCACGGCATAGCAGGCAATCGGCACCTGGCAGCCACCATTCAGGTGTTTGTTCAGCGCCCGTTCGGCAGTGACCCGGTCCGCCGTATCGGCATGGTGCAGCGGCGCCAGCAGCCCGTGGATCTCGCTATCGGCAGTGCGGCACTCGATACCCACCGCGCCCTGGCCGCCGGCTGGCAGGCTGTCTTCGACGCTGATCGAAGAACTGATGCGATCTTCGAAGCCGAGGCGGATCAAGCCGGCGGCGGCCAGGATGATGGCGTCGTATTCGCCAGCATCGAGCTTGGCCAGGCGGGTGTTGACGTTGCCGCGCAGAAAGCGGATCTGCAGGTCCGGGCGACGCGCCAGCAGCTGCGCCTGGCGACGCAGGCTGGAGGTGCCCACCACGCTGCCCGCGGGCAGCTCGTCGAGGCTGGAATAGGTGTTGGAGACAAAGGCATCGCGCGGGTCTTCGCGCTCACAGATGCAGAACAGGCCCAGGCCTTCCGGGAAATCCATCGGCACGTCTTTCATCGAGTGCACGGCAATGTCCGCTTGGTTCTCGAGCAGCGCGGTTTCCAGTTCCTTGACGAACAAGCCTTTGCCACCGATTTTCGACAGCGGTGAATCGAGCAGCTTGTCCCCACGACTGACCATGGGCACCAACGTGACGAGCAGTCCCGGGTGAGCGGCTTCCAGACGAGCTTTGACGTATTCGGCTTGCCAGAGGGCCAGGGCACTTTTGCGAGTGGCGATGCGGATTTCGCGAGAGGACATGGATCAATCCGTACTGAAGAAAATACGGCAGATGATAACAGCTCAGCCAAATCGGCTTTGACTTGTATCAGAGCTGCAGCCCCTCCCTGGCTGCAGAAACGCCCTGGACGCGATGCAGAAGCCCCCGGACGCCCGGCTCTAGAGCTGCTGCATCATCTTGCGCACCCCGGCCACATGCCGCCGGCTGACGATCAGCGCATCACCATTGAGGCCCTTGAGGAACAGCTGGAAATGCCCCAGCGGCGTACGCTGCAGGCGCTCGATACGCTCGCGGGCCACCAGGGCATTGCGGTGGATCCGCACGAAACGCTCGCCGAATTCGTCCTCCAGCGCTTTCAGAGGCTCATCCAGCAGGACTTCCCCGCTTTCATGGCGCAAGGTCACGTATTTATGGTCAGCGATGAAATAGACGACCTGGCCCAGCGGGATCAGCTCGATACCTTTGCGGGTGCGCGCGCTGATATGGCTGCGCGGACCGCTGCCGCTCTCTGCGGCGGGCCGGGTCAGGGCAGCCAGTTGAACCCTGTTGGGGCGTTCGGCTTTTTTCAGCGCCTCGAGCAGATGTTCGGAACGCACCGGCTTGAGCAGGTGGCCCACCTCGGTGGCAGCGAAAGCCTCGAGGGCAAACTCGTCAGGAGCGGCACAGAACACCACCGCCGGAGGCGTCTCGCGTTCACATAGCCGGGCGGCAACCTGCAGGCCGTCGAGGCCTGGCATGCGGATGTCGAGCAGCACGATATCCGGCTTCAGGCTGTCGATCAGGGCCAATGCCTCTTCGCCATTGGTGGCGCTGGGCTCCAGGACACTGTATCCCTCGAGCTCACCGACCATACGGCTCAGGCGCTCGCGGGCTAGGGGTTCGTCATCAACGATCAGGACATTCATATTGCGCTGGATTCCTGCGTGAGTCTCGCACAAGGATAGCGTAGACAGGTGAAGTGACGTCCGTCACGGCGATCCACGCTAAGACTAGTGCGAGGGCCAAAAAGTGCCCCACGACGGGCACCAATATTTACCCGGGCCTGTTCGATACCACTCCAGGCCCGCCACTGCACGACAAGGTCATGGGGACTGCTGATACAGGACACAAACACCCCCTCTCTTATAGTCGGCTTCCCTCCTGCCCGCCTCCCTGTGAAGTCACCAGGTGGCGCCGGAGCCGAAGCGCGTGCGACAACGGTTGCGTGATCAGCGGCCGGATCGGTGCGGCATCCGGGAGTGCGCTGTTCCTTCAGTCCAACTGTAGACGGTTGCCAAGACGATATTGCTCAATCGATAAATATCGTTACATCACTCTGCGCAACCGCTATTCGCTCACCTAGTCTCTGCCCGCCCGAAGGCGGCTACAAGCGCCCGCGGGCCCCTGATGGAAATAAAAACCTGCCGACCGGTGCCAGCGACAGGATTGGCAACCCTGTTATCATCCGCGGCAACTTTTCACCCCATTTTTCCTTCCAGCCGATCACGAGCGAATTCATGAGCACTGACAAGACCAATCAGTCCTGGGGCGGCCGCTTCAGTGAGCCCGTCGACGCCTTCGTCGCCCGCTTCACCGCCTCTGTCACCTTCGACCAGCGCCTCTATCGTCACGACATCATGGGCTCGATCGCCCACGCCACCATGCTGGCCAAGGTCGGTGTGCTGACCGATGCCGAACGTGACAGCATCATCGACGGCCTGAACACCATCCAGGGTGAAATCGAGGCAGGCACCTTCGACTGGCGCGTCGACCTGGAAGACGTGCACATGAACATCGAAGCCCGCCTGACCGACCGCATCGGCGTTACCGGCAAAAAACTGCACACCGGCCGCAGTCGCAACGACCAGGTCGCCACCGATATCCGCCTGTGGCTGCGCGACGAGATCGATCTGATCCTGGCGGAAATCACCCGCCTGCAAAAAGGCCTGTTGGAGCAGGCCGAGCGCGAAGCCGACAGCATCATGCCGGGCTTCACCCACCTGCAAACCGCACAGCCTGTAACGTTCGGCCATCACATGCTGGCCTGGTTCGAGATGCTCAGCCGCGACTACGAACGCCTGGTCGACTGCCGCAAGCGCACCAACCGCATGCCGCTGGGCAGCGCCGCGCTGGCCGGCACCACTTACCCGATCGATCGCGAACTGACCTGCCAACTGCTGGGCTTCGAGGCCGTCGGCGGCAACTCATTGGACAATGTGTCTGATCGCGATTTCGCCATTGAGTTCTGCGCCGCGGCCAGTGTCGCCATGATGCACCTGTCGCGCTTCTCCGAAGAACTGGTGCTGTGGACCAGCGCGCAGTTCCAGTTCATCGATCTGCCAGACCGTTTCTGCACCGGCAGCTCGATCATGCCGCAAAAGAAAAACCCCGACGTGCCGGAGCTGGTTCGCGGCAAGAGCGGTCGGGTGTTCGGCGCCCTGATGGGCCTGCTGACCCTGATGAAGGGCCAGCCACTGGCCTACAACAAGGACAACCAGGAAGACAAGGAGCCGCTGTTCGACGCCGCCGACACCTTGCGCGACTCGCTGCGGGCCTTCGCCGACATGATCCCGGCGATCAAGCCCAAGCACGCGATGATGCGCGAAGCGGCACTGCGCGGGTTCTCCACCGCCACCGATCTGGCGGACTACCTGGTACGCCGCGGCCTGCCATTCCGCGATTGCCACGAAATCGTCGGTCATGCAGTGAAATACGGCGTGGAAACCGGCAAGGACCTGGCGGAAATGAGCCTCGAAGAACTGCGCAAGTTCAGCGACCAGATCGATCAGGATGTGTTCGCCGTGCTGACCCTGGAAGGCTCGGTCAATGCCCGTAACCACATCGGTGGCACGGCGCCCGCCCAGGTCAGGGCAGCGGTGGTTCGCGGCCAGGCGCTGCTGGCCAGCCGCTAGAAGCTATCGCGGGCAAGCCACGCTCCTGCAAGAGCCTGGTTTGCCCGCCGTCAGCGATCGGGGCTTTCCTACTTCTTGCTGGCGACCATCGCCAGGAACTGCGGCATTGCCGCATTCTTGTCAGCGGCCACTCGCTGCACATTGGGCATCTGCTCCAGCCGCGCCATCAGGGCCTTGGCCGCCGGTATCCCGGCCAGGTAATCCACCGCGAACAGTTTCTGCCCGACCGCGCAGGCCAGGCTGACGCTGTACAGGAAATACAGATCCGCCACGCTCAGGCTGCTGCCCGCCACATAGGGGGCGAACTTGCCGTGCCTGGCCAGCGAGGCGAAGCCCAGCAGCAGCTCGCTGCGGGACTTTTCCTTGATGGCTTCGGGCACCGTGGCGCCGAAGAACGCTTCGCCGTAGCAGGCGCGCGCCGGCAGCTCGATGTACAACTCGATTTCCTTGGCCAGCGCCAGCACCTGGGCGCGCTCGAATGGATCGCCCGGCAACAGCGCCGGGCCAGACTGGGTGTGTTCGAGGTATTCGAGAATCACGCTGGTCTCGTTGATGAAGCCCTGCTCCACCCCCAGCACCGGCACCTTGCCCCGCGGACTGATGGCCAGCGCTTCGGGGCTTTGCCCGGCATAGAACGGCACTTCCTCGAAAGACAGGCCTTTTTCCAGCAACGCCAGTTTCACCATGTTGTAGTAATTGCTGACGGCGAATCCATAAAGCTTGAGCATCACGTAGCCTCCAGGCCGGGTACGGGGTTGGCAGCCCTTCTTATAGATCCTCGCCAGCCCACTGGCCAGCAGCATCAGCCGGCTGAATACGGGTAAACTGGCCGCCTTTCCTTGAGGAGCCTGCCATGAGCGAGCCAGTTGATATCGACAACGACGAAGAAGAGTTCGCCGAGAACACCTTGATCGAAGCGATCGAAAACCAGATCGCGAGCGATAACCCGCCCGCGGCCAAGGCCACATTCAACAAGCTGACGCTGGTCGGCTACGAGCGCGAGGAAATCCTCAACCTCATGGCCCACGTATTGGCCGTGGAAATCGACGCCATCCTCGAGGAAGACCGCGCGTTCGATACCCAATGGTACGAAGCCGCGCTGCGCGCCCTGCCCGAGCTGCCTCCCGAGAAGCAATAAGCCCGCCCTGCCCCGCGCCCGCAACCGGCCGGCGCGACTGCGGGCCTTGACTACACTGGTACGCACCCTGCGACCGGATGCCGCCGTCCAGGGGCGTAAAAGTCCGCAGCGGACACTGGACAGGCTGCCTAACTGCGGTCACCTTAAGGACGCTGTCGTCTCATTCCTAGAAAGTCTGGAGTCCTTATGTCGTATACCCCTGAGTTGGTTGCCGAACTGGAAATCCTTGCACTCTTCAACCTGGACAATTCCCAGGAAGGCCTGAAAATCCATCAGACCGCTGCCCCTCAAGCCATCGCTGCCGCACGCCGCTTGCACGAAAAAGAACTGATTACCCAGCCCGATGGTGGTTACCTGACCAGCCTGGGTCGGGATGCCGCCGAGCATGCCCAGGGCCTGTTGACCATCCTGACGGTCAAAGAAACCGCCTGAACGCCCCTTCACAGCCCGCGGAATCCCCGCCCGTCGGATTCCGCGAGCAAGACCCGGCCAGACGCTGGGAAACTGACGTCAAAAAACAAAATTCAGCTTAAAGCCCGCCCTCGACAGGCTGTAGACTCTCCCCACCGCAGACCTCCCACGTTCAAGCTTCGCGAGCCTGTTTGAATGACCCGCACCCATGAAATCCGCCCAGACCTGGACGAGGGAATCGATCGCAAGGTTCTCAGCCAGCTACGCACGCGCTTTCTGAAGCTCAACGAGGGCCGCCTGGGTCGGGCCATGGAAGGACTGTCGCCACGCCAGCAGCTGGTGCTCAACCTGTTGCCGCTGTTCTTTCACGTCAACCACCCGCTATTGCCAGGCTATGTGTCGGGGGGCACGCCCGCTGGCTTGTCGAACTATGAGCCCGACACCTCGACGCTCAACGAGGCCCAGCGCCTGACTCGCTCGTTTTCCTACAAGCCCCGGCCAGGCAATGTGCCGCGCCCTATCCATGGCCTGTTTCTGATGGGCAGCCTGGGCACGCTGGCCCAGGCCGATCAGAGCGACATGGATGTCTGGGTCTGCCACGCTCCCGACCTGGGTGAAAACGAACTGGCCGAGCTGCGCAAGAAATGCCTGCTGCTGGAAGCCTGGGCCGCCGGCCAGGGTGCCGAAGCGCACTTCTTCCTGATCGATCCCAACCGCTTTGTCCGTGGCGATCGCGACACCCAGCTGAGCTCCGACGATTGCGGCACCACCCAGCACTACCTGCTGCTGGACGAGTTCTATCGCACCGCCATCTGGCTGGCCGGACGCACCCCACTCTGGTGGCTGGTACCGGTCTACGAGGAGGCCCGCTACCACCAGTACACCCATACGCTGCTGTCCAAACGCTTCATCCCCGCCGACGAGAACCTCGACCTGGGCCACCTGGCCCATATCCCACCGGGCGAATTCATTGGCGCCGGTCTCTGGCAACTGTTCAAGGGCATCGAGTCGCCGTACAAGTCCGTTCTCAAGCTGCTGTTGACCGAGGTCTACGCCAGCGAACACCCGCGGGTGGTGTGCCTGAGCCTGCGTTTCAAGCAGGCGGTGTTCGCCAATCGCCTGGACCTCGACGAGCTGGACCCTTATGTCGTGGTCTACCGGCGCATCGAGGAATACCTCAAGGCCCGTGGCGAACCGGAACGCCTGGAACTGGTGCGCCGCAGCCTGTACCTGAAGGTCAATCGCAAGCTCACCGGAAGCAACGGCGCGCGCAACCCGAGCTGGCAGCGCTCGCTCCTTGAGCGACTGACCCAGGAGTGGGGCTGGGACCACCGCCAACTGGCGATGCTCGACAGCCGCAGCCAGTGGAAAGTCCGCCAGGTCAGCGCCGAACGCCGCGCACTAGTCAGCGAGCTGAATTACAGCTACCGCTTCCTGACCCAGTTCGCCCGTACCGAACAGACCCTCGGCCTGGCCAGCAAGCGCGACCTGAATGTGCTTGGTAGGCGGCTGTACGCGGCCTTCGAGCGCAAGGCGGGCAAGATCGAGTTCATCAACCCGGGGATCGCCCCGGACCTGGCCGAAGACACCCTGACCCTGGTGCAGTCGCCCAACAAGAAAGAGCCGGGGCAAACCCATTGGGGCCTGTACAACGGCAACCTGAATGCCCTGGAATGGGAGAACTTCGCGCCGATCAAGCGCAGCCGCGAGCTGCTGGAGCTGTTGACCTGGTGCCATCGCAACGGGGTGATCGACAGCAGCACGCGCCTGGCGCTCCATCCGGGCAGCAGCGACCTGAGCGAATTCGAGCTGTTCAACCTGCTGGGCAGCCTGCAACAGACCATCGCCCTGCCCCTCGGGATGGTCAGCGAGGAGCGCCTGCTGCATGCCAGCCTGCCCAGCGAAGTGCTGATCCTGGTGAATGTCGGCCGCGACCCGCTCAAGCATCACCGTGACCTGAACATCCTGATGACCACCGAGCGTACCGATTCCCTGAGCTACGCCGGGGTGCGGGAGAACCTGGTGCTGACGCTCGACCAGGTCACCCTGAACAGCTGGAACGAAGTGCTGGTGAGTCGCTACGACGGTGCCCATGCGCTGCTCGACTGCCTGCGCGACTACCTCAACAATCTGCCGCGCGGCCCCGAACAGCCGAAGCTGCGGGTGCGCTGTTTCTGCCACAACCGCGCGCAGTTCATCGCCCAGCGGGTCGAGGAGCTGTTCGACACGGCGCAGAACCTGTTGCTCAGCCAGCTCAATCACCGCTACCTGATCCAGGTGCAGCAGCACTACCACGTGCTGGAGCTGGTGCCGGGCCAGGTCAATCATGTGGCGCTGGCAAGCCTGCCGGCGCTGGTCGACTACCTCGGCGAAGAACAGTCCAGCTACAGCCCGCTGCACCTGGACCCGATGGCCCTGGAAGACCACGACCTGGCGCTGATCCTGCCGATGGGCCAGCCCGAGTGCATCCAGGTGTTCTACCGGATCGTCGACGAGCAGGCCGAGCTGTATGTGCTGGACGAGTTCGACGCGCTCTGGCAGCAACGCCTGCCCTACCACGATGAACAGAGCCTGCTGGTGCCCCTGCAACGGTTCCTGCAATCGATTCTCTACCGGCGCGATACGCAACTGCCGATGGACGCTGCCCAGGCGCTGGTCCCGCTGGATATTTTGTATTACCAGATATTGCCCTCGGGCAGCACACGCGCCCGCAGGGTCGAATCGCGGCCGGCGCCGCAGACGCCGGCAGACAAACCCTTCTATGACGTACAGGGAATCATCGGCAAGGCCGCACCGGGGCAGGTGCAGGTCACCCTGTACTGCAATCAACGGGAGTTTTCCGAGCTGGAGCACGGCGACCAGCTCTTCGCCGCGGTAGCCCAGGAGATTGTCGAGCAACGCCGCGAAACCGAACGCTATCGCTGCTATATCACCGACCTGGACCTGTCCGGCCTGCTCGGCGACCACAACGGTTCAAGCAATCTCTACCTGCGCTACAAGGCCGACCTGGAGCGCGCCTTGAACGACGCGCTCGAGCAGGTCCAGCCGGTCAGGGGCGCCCCTCAGAGGTGAAAGTCGCCAGCCGCTTCCGGCTGGTATTCCACTTCCAGCAGCGTCAGTTTCAGGGTCTTGCCGCCTGGCGCCGGCCAGTCGATGTACTGGCCGACCTGCAGACCGAGCAAGGCGCTGCCCACCGGCGCCAGGATAGAGATCCGGCCTTCGTCGGCGTTGGCGTCCTGTGGGTACACCAGGGTCAGGTGGTAATCCTTGCCACTGCTTTCTTCGCGGCAATGCACACGCGAATTCATGGTCACGACACCGGCCGGGACTTCATCGTGGCCCACCAGGGTTTCGGCGCGATCCAGCTCGGTCTGCAGCGCGATGACGCCAGGCAGCGTGTCGTCCAGGCTGTCGATCAGGCGCTCCAGACGCTGCACGTCGAGCCGGGTGAGAATGATGGAAGGTGCGGTGCTCATGATCCAGGCAGACTCCTTTTTTCGGCACAAAAAAAGCAAAACCCCGTCCAGATAAGACGGGGTTTTCACTGGCCTCGATAGGGCGAGGCAAGGCTGGACACTATCACAGCATTCTGAATAAACAAACCGTACAAGTACGAACCTACAGCCCCTGTGCCGCTACGGCCTGCCTGCGCTCGAGCGCCTGGCGGCAGATCGCCCGCCGGCGCTCGTCGTCCGCCGAACGCCATTCGCGAATGTCCTCGACGTGCCGGAAACAGCCCTTGCAGACCTTTTCCTCGTCCAGCCGGCACAGGCTGATGCACGGCGAAGCCACGGCCGGGCTGACGTTGCTGTACAGCGGCTTGGGCGGTCGTGCGGGAGCGGCAGGGGTCACGGTTTCACAGCCCTTCGAATTCGAGCTTGATGTCGGCCTGCTCGAGCACGATGCGCTCGAGCATCTCGCCCAGTTGCTCTTCGCTCTTGTCGCACATCCAGCGCTCGCTTTCCTCGTCGTAGTCGAAGTGGAAACCGCCGGAGCGCGCGGCCAGCCACAACTGGCGCAGGGGTTCCTGGCGGCTGAAGATCACCTGGCTGCCGTTGTCGAACTTGACGGTGAGCACACCGGCGGAGCTCTCCAGATCGATATCCAGGTCGCTCTCATCGAAAATGTCCTCCAGCGCCTGCTGGGTGGCATCGACCAGGTCGTGGAAACGGGCTTCAGTCAAACTCATTGCGGGAACCTCGGAAAGTGTCTACTCACGCTCAAGCGCCGCAAGATACGGGCGCATCCGGGCGAATGCAAAGGATACCGATCAAGGGCGCCGGCGACAGGGAAAATATCCCCGCGACCGCCCTGCCCGGCGCCCGCGCCAGGGGCAAAGGCCCGCCAGACGGGTGTTCCAGCGCATAGGCAAGCCGCCGGGTGGCCGGTATACTCGGGCGCAATTAACGCATTCTCAAGGATTTCGCCATGAAGCGCCTGATCTCTTCCCTTGCTGCGCTCGTCGCGGTTGCCTGCCTTGTCACTGCCTGCGGCCAGAAAGGCCCGTTGTATCTCCCCGATGAGAGCAAATCCGCTGACGAACAGGGTCACTCGCAGTCGCACAAGCACGACACCAACTAAGGGAACCCCATGGACGCTTTTAACTACCGCGACGGTGAGCTGTTCGCGGAAGGTGTAGCGTTGTCCGCCATTGCCGAACGCTTTGGCACACCGACCTACGTCTATTCCCGAGCACATATCGAAGCGCAGTACCGCGCGTACGCCGATGCCCTCGCCGGCATTCCGCACCTGGTCTGCTTCGCGGTAAAAGCCAACTCCAACCTGGGTGTACTGAATGTCCTGGCGCGCCTGGGCGCCGGTTTCGACATCGTCTCGCGGGGTGAGCTGGAACGCGTCCTGGCGGCTGGCGGTGCGGCGGACAAGATCGTGTTCTCCGGCGTCGGCAAGACCCGCGACGACATGCGCCGCGCCCTGGAAGTCGGCGTGCACTGTTTCAACATCGAGTCCAGCGACGAGCTGGAGCGCCTGCAACAGGTCGCCGCCGAGCTGGGCGTTCGCGCACCGGTCTCGCTGCGGGTCAACCCGGACGTCGACGCCGGCACCCACCCGTACATTTCCACCGGCCTCAAGGAAAACAAGTTCGGCATCGCCATCGCCGCCGCCGAAGACGTGTACATCCGCGCAGCCCAGCTGCCGAACCTGGAAGTGATCGGCGTCGATTGCCATATCGGCTCGCAACTGACCACCCTGGCCCCCTTCCTCGACGCCCTCGACCGCCTGCTGGACCTGGTCGACCGCCTGGGCGAGTGCGGCATCTACCTGCGCCACATCGACCTCGGTGGCGGCCTGGGCGTGCGTTACCGCGACGAAGAGCCGCCATTGGCCGCCGACTACGTCAAGGCGGTACG
This sequence comes from Pseudomonas sp. MRSN 12121, assembly GCF_000931465.1. NCBI lineage: Bacteria > Pseudomonadati > Pseudomonadota > Gammaproteobacteria > Pseudomonadales > Pseudomonadaceae > Pseudomonas > Pseudomonas sp. MRSN 12121. The sequence goes on from NZ_CP010892.1 coordinate 6,645,113, forward strand.
CGAACGCCTCGACGGCCGTGACCTGGAACTGGTCTTCGAACCCGGACGCTTCATCGTCGCCAACGCCGGCGTCCTGCTGACCCGGGTCGAGTACCTCAAACACACCGAACACAAGGACTTCGCCATCGTCGACGCCGCGATGAACGACCTGATCCGTCCGGCCCTGTACCAGGCCTGGATGGATATCAGCGCCGTACAGCCGCGCACCGGCGAGGCACGCACCTACGACATCGTCGGCCCGATCTGCGAGACCGGCGACTTCCTGGCCAAGGAGCGTCGGCTCACGCTGGAAGAAGGCGACCTGCTCGCCGTGCATTCGGCCGGTGCCTACGGTTTCGTCATGAGCTCCAACTACAACACCCGCGGTCGCGCTGCCGAAGTGCTGATCGATGGTGAAGAAGCTGTTGAAGTGCGTCGCCGCGAGACGGTAGCCGAGTTGTTCGCTGGCGAAAGCCTGCTGCCGGAGTAAAACCATGCTGCTGCGTTTTACCAAGATGCACGGCCTGGGTAATGACTTCATGGTCCTCGACCTGGTCAGCCAGCACGCGCATATCCTGCCCAAACATGCCAAGCAATGGGGCGATCGCAATACCGGTATCGGTTTCGACCAGTTGCTGATTGTCGAGGCGCCCAGCAACCCGGACGTGGATTTCCGCTATCGGATCTTCAATGCCGACGGCTCCGAAGTGGAGCAATGCGGGAATGGCGCGCGCTGTTTCGCCCGTTTCGTCCTGGACAAGCGCCTGACCACCAAGCGCCAGATCCGCGTCGAGACCAAGAGCGGCATCATCGAACTGGATGTGCGCAACGACGGCCAGATCAGCGTGGACATGGGCGCGCCGCGCCTGGTGCCGGAACAGATTCCATTCGTGGCGCCCGCCCAGGCCCTGAGTTATCACGTCGACGTCGACGGCCAGAGCATCGAGATGGCCGCCGTGTCCATGGGCAACCCCCATGCCGTACTGCGGGTCAGCGACATCAACAGCGCGCCGGTGCATGAGCTGGGCCCGAAGATCGAACATCACCCGCGCTTCCCGGCCCGGGCCAATGTCGGCTTTATCCAGGTCATCGACCGTCAGCGCGCGCAGTTGCGGGTCTGGGAACGGGGTGCCGGGGAAACCCAGGCCTGCGGTACCGGTGCCTGCGCCGCCGCAGTGGCCGCGATCAGCCAGGGGTGGATGGATTCGCCGCTATTGATCGACCTGCCGGGCGGGCGCCTGTCCATCGAATGGGCGGGCCCTGGCCAACCGGTGAAGATGACCGGCCCGGCAGTGCGCGTATACGAAGGACAGGTGCGTCTTTGAATGAGCGAAAACCATGACCGATAAGCCTCAGGTTCCAGCCGAAAAGCCCGACGAGTCACCTTCCGAAAACCTGGAGGCCGCGGCGATCGCCGCGTACCTGGAGGCCCATCCGGACTTCTTCGTCGAGCATGAAGAACTGCTCCCGGCATTGCGCATTCCCCATCAGCGCGGCGACACCATCTCGCTGGTGGAACGGCAGATGAAGATCCTGCGCGAGCGCAACATCGAGATGCGCCACCGGCTTTCGCAGTTGATGGACGTGGCCCGCGACAACGATCGGCTCTTCGAGAAGACCCGCCGCCTGATTCTCGCGCTGATGGATGCCACCAGCCTCGAAGATGTGGTGATGAGCGTCGAAGACAGCCTGCGCCAGGATTTCCAGGTGCCCTTCGTCAGCCTGATCCTGTTCAACGACAGCGCCACGCCAGTGGGCCGCTGGGTCACCGCGGCCGACGCCCAGGCCGCCATCGGCGGCTTGCTGACCGAAGGCAAGAGCGTCAGCGGCAGCCTGCGCGAGCATGAGCTGGACTTCCTGTTCGGCGAAGAACAGCGCCAGCAGATCGGTTCGAGCGCGGTGGTCGCCATTGCCCATCAAGGCATCCACGGCGTACTGGCCATCGCCAGCCGCGATCCGCAGCACTACAAAAGCTCGGTCGGGACCCTGTTCCTCAGCTATATCGCCGAAGTCATGGGCCGCGTGGTGCCACGCTTCACCCACTCGCTGCGCTCGGTTCGCTGACCATGGAACGACAACTGGACGCCTACTGCGCGCACTTGCGCAGTGAGCGCCAAGTGTCGCCCCACACCCTGCAGGCCTACCGCCGCGACCTCGACAAGGTGCTGGCCTTCTGTGCCAAGCAGCAGGTGGCCAGCTGGTCCGACCTGGACATCCAGGGCCTGCGCAGCATGATTGCGCGCCTGCACCAGCAGGGCCAATCCTCCCGCAGCCTGGCGCGCCTGCTCTCCGCCGTGCGCGGCCTGTACCACTACCTGAACCGCGAAGGCCTGTGCGATCACGACCCGGCCAACGGCCTGGCGCCGCCCAAGGGCGAACGGCGCCTGCCCAAGACTCTGGACACCGATCGCGCCCTGCAACTGCTCGACGGCGCGGTCGAGGATGACTTCCTCGCGCACCGCGATCAGGCGATTCTCGAGCTGTTCTATTCCTCCGGGCTGCGCCTGTCGGAACTGACCAGCCTCAACCTCGAACAACTGGACCTGGCCGACGGCCTGGTGCAAGTGCATGGCAAAGGCAGCAAGACGCGGGTGCTGCCGATCGGCAAGAAGGCTCGCGAGGCGCTGCAGCTCTGGCTGCCACTGCGAGCCTTGAGCAACCCGCCGGACGACGCGGTGTTCGTCAGCCAACAGGGCCGACGGCTGGGCCCGCGGGCGATCCAGCTGCGGGTCAAGGCCGCCGGCGAACGCGAGCTGGGGCAGAACCTGCATCCGCACATGCTGCGGCACTCTTTTGCCAGCCACATGCTGGAGTCCTCCCAGGACCTGCGCGCCGTCCAGGAGCTGCTGGGGCACTCGGACATCAAGACCACCCAGATCTATACCCACCTGGACTTCCAGCACCTGGCGGCGGTCTACGACAGCGCCCATCCACGGGCCAAACGCAACAAGGGCGATGAGTAATGACGATCAAGCTGATCACCTTCGACCTCGACGACACGTTGTGGGATACCGCGCCCGTGATCGTCAGCGCCGAAGCCGTGCTGCGCCAGTGGCTGACCGACCATGCGCCGCGGCTGGGCGGCGTGCCGGTGGAGCATCTGTGGGCCATTCGCGAACGCGTGCTGAACGCCGAGCCTGGGCTCAGATACCGCATCAGCGCCCTGCGCCGCCGGGTGTTGTTCCATGCCTTGGGAGAGGCCGGCTACGACCAGGAGCAAGCCAACGCACTGGCCGACCAGAGCTTTGAAGTGTTCCTGCAGGCGCGCCACCAGCTGGAGATCTTTCCCGAGGTGCAACCGACCCTGGAAGCGCTGGCCAACCACTTCGCGCTGGGCGTGGTCACCAACGGCAACGCCGACGTACGTCGCCTGGGGCTGGCGGATTACTTCAAGTTCGCCCTGTGCGCCGAAGACATCGGTATCGCCAAACCCGACTCGCGGCTGTTTCACGAGGCCCTGCAGCGGGGCCAGGCCACGCCGGAGACTGCCGTGCATATCGGCGATCACCCGGGCGACGATATCGCCGGGGCACAGCAGGCGGGCCTGCGGGCCATCTGGTTCAACCCGGCCGGCAAGACCTGGGAGGCCGAGCGCCGGCCAGACGCGGAAATCCGCAGCCTGACCGAGTTGCCGAAGTTGCTGGCGCGCTGGCACAGCGGCGCCTGAAAGGACGCTATCGCGAGCCGGCTCGCGCCTACAGTCCGCAGCCCCACGATCCCGAAAAAACGGCGCCCATGAAAAAGCCCGCAGCGACGGCGGGCTTTTTCAGCAAGCAAGTGGCGGGCGCTCAGATAGGCCGGCTACCGTACTTGTTATCAGGCTTCTTGGGCGGATCGGCAACCACATTGGCCTCGACTTCCTGCACCTTGCCGCCACGGGCCAGAAACTCCTCCATGGCGCGCGCCAGTGCGTCACGCTCTTTGTTCTTGGCTTCGACGCTCGGCAGCTCGTCTACCGAGACGGCAGCCTTGGCCTTGCCTTTGGCGGTCGGGGCAGGCGCATCACTGCCATCGTCTTCCGCCACATCTTCGGCGGCCGCTTCAAGACCTTCTTCGGTTTCGTCTTCGTCGCCTACTTCGAGGTCGTCGTTTTCCAGATCATCGTCGCTCATGTTCTACCTCATGACTTGCGAAAAGCAGATTAGTTATAGCCCAGCTGAGCCGACTGTCGAAGGCCGCTGGAAAAAAATCAACATCCACTGATACCAGCGGCTTATGCCTTATCACCGTGCAAGGTGGCAAGGACTTTGCGGGCACCGCCATGATCACGGTGCTCGCCCAGATAAACGCCCTGCCAGCTGCCTAACGCCAAGCGACCCGCCGCTACCGGCAAGCTCAATTGACAGCCTAGCAAACTGGCTTTGAAGTGCGCCGGCAGGTCATCGGGCCCTTCGTCGTCATGTTCGTACCCCGCCTTGCCTTGTGGCACCAGGGTGTTGAAGAAACGCTCGAAGTCACGACGAACCGCAGGGTCGGCATTCTCGTTGATGGTCAACGAGGCCGAGGTATGCTGCAGCCACAAATGCAACAGACCGACCCGACATGCCTTCAGTTCAGGCAGGCCGGCGAGCAACTCGTCCGTTACCAGATGAAAGCCCCGGGGCCTTGCCCGCAGGGTTATCAGAGTCTGTTGCCACATACAGTTCTCCGCACATTCGGCGCGCATTCTAGCGCGCTCTGGAAAAAAACAAAGTGTCGAATATTCCTCCAGTGCTGTAAGTCATTGACCCGAAAAAAAAGCCATCGTCGAACTGGCTGACAAGCTCTGGAAAAAACCTTTGCGCTATCTGGAAATGACAAACTCCAGGCAAAAAAATGCCCGGCAAGCCGGGCATTTTTTCTCGGGCGATTACAGGTTGTAACCGCGCTCGTTGTGTTGCGCGAGGTCGAGGCCAACCGACTCTTCTTCCTCGGTGACACGCAGCCCGATGACCGCATCCAGCACCTTGAGGATGACGAAGGTCACGATCGCGGTGTAGATCACCGTGAAGCCCACGCCTTTGCACTGGACCCACACTTGCGCGGCGATATCGGTCACGGTGCCGAAGCCGCCCAGCGAAGGTGCGGCGAACACACCGGTGAGGATCGCGCCGAGGATCCCGCCGATACCATGCACGCCGAAGGCATCCAGGGAGTCGTCGTAACCCAGCTTGCGTTTCAGGCTGGTGGCGCAGAAGAAGCACACCACGCCCGCCGCCAGGCCAATCACCAGGGCGCCCATCGGGCCCACGGTGCCGGCGGCCGGGGTGATCGCCACCAGACCCGCCACCACACCCGAAGCGATACCCAGGGCACTTGGCTTACCGTGGGTCAGCCATTCGGCGAACATCCAGCCCAGGGCCGCCGCCGCGGTAGCGATCTGGGTCACCAGCATCGCCATGCCAGCGGTGCCGTTGGCGGCAGCCGCGGAACCGGCGTTGAAGCCGAACCAGCCGACCCACAGCATGGCCGCGCCCATCAGGGTGTAACCCAGGTTGTGCGGCGCCATCGGGGTGGTCGGGAAACCTTTGCGCTTGCCCAGCACCAGGCAGGCCACCAGGCCCGCGATACCGGCGTTGATGTGCACCACGGTGCCGCCAGCGAAGTCCAGCACGCCCCAGTCCCACATCAGGCCGCCGTTGCCGGACCAGACCATGTGCGCGATCGGCGCATAGACCAGGGTGAACCAGATGGCCATGAAGATCAGCATCGCGGAGAACTTCATCCGCTCGGCGAAGGCACCGACGATCAGCGCCGGCGTGATGATGGCGAAGGTCATCTGGAAGGTGATGAAGACCGCTTCAGGGAACAGCGCCGCCGGGCCGACCAGGCTGGCGGGCGTGACACCGGCCAGGAAAGCCTTGCCCAGGCCGCCGACGAAGGAGTTGAAGTTGACGACGCCCTGCTCCATGCCGGTGGTGTCGAACGCGATACTGTAGCCATAGATGACCCACAGGATGCTGATCAGGCCGGTAATGGCGAAGCACTGCATCATCACGGAAAGAATGTTTTTCGAGCGCACCATGCCGCCGTAGAACAGCGCCAAGCCAGGAATGGTCATGAACAGCACCAGGGCCGTGGAGGTCAGCATCCAGGCGGTGTCACCGGAATTGAGGACTGGGGCTGCCACTTCGTCTGCCGCCATGGCCAGGCCAGGCATTACGAGGGACAAAAGGGCTCCTAGCCCTGCGATTTTACGCAGAGTCATATTGTTTTCTCCTGGGGCGTTGGGTTTGGGGCGGCTTAGATGGCGTCGGTATCGGTTTCGCCGGTACGGATGCGGATAGCCTGTTCCAGATTGACCACGAAGATCTTGCCGTCGCCGATCTTGCCGGTGTTGGCAGCCTTGGTTATCGCCTCGATGACCCGGTCAAGATCCTTGTCGTCGATGGCGACGTCGATCTTCACCTTGGGCAGGAAGTCGACCACGTATTCCGCGCCGCGATACAGCTCGGTGTGACCCTTCTGCCGGCCGAAGCCTTTGACCTCAGTAACGGTAATGCCCTGCACGCCGATCTCGGACAGCGACTCGCGCACGTCGTCCAACTTGAACGGCTTGATGATGGCAGTGACTAGCTTCATGAAACTCTCTCCCGAATTGGTGGACTTGCCCCAGGAAAACAAACCCGACTCAAGTCTAAGCGCAGTGCCTGGCTTTGTAACGCATCGTCGGCCCTCCTCGGCCAGACCGACGCCAGCTAACCACTCCTGACGAAACACTTCCCCCGCTCCGTCTGCCGCACTGCATTCGTCACAGCGACTGCATCAGTGCATGGGTCATCAGCGTCTAAGCAGAAACCTTGCCATCTCGTGAAAACCCACTGATTTCAACCCCTTGGCCAGCCCTTCGAAAACCACTTCGCCATCATCGCCGCGGATACGCACAACAACGGTGCGCCGCTGCCCGAGACAATGCGCGAAAAGCGTGCACCAAGCCCGTGCAATTGACCGCAGAGCGTGCGTGATACACTGCGCGCCATTGTTTTTCAGGACTTTTCCCATGCTCGCGCCCAAAGACCTTCTCGACGCCCTGAGCGGCCATGCCGCCCGTCTGTTCAGTGGCGACACGCCCCTGCCCCGCGCTGAAATCGAAAGCCAGTTCAAAGCCTTGCTGCAAAGTGGCTTCAGCAAGCTGGACCTGGTCAGCCGGGAAGAATTCGACAGCCAGATGGTGGTCCTGGCCCGCACCCGCGCACGCCTGGAAAGCCTGGAAGCGAAGGTGGCCGAGCTCGAAGCCAGGCTCGACACGAACAAGCAGTAAGCGTTCCAGCGCCCTCTTCCGGCACAGGCTCGAACGCATGCATTGGCCATCGTTCGAGCCTGGCCTGTACCAGCAAAGATTTTCCGTCCTGCCGGTTCATTTCCTCTGCGCTACGCCGATAACATGCCCAGCGCCTGTGACTCGGCCCGGCCATGCCCCGGCATCCCGTCACGCCGCGCGAACGCTTGCCTCGACTTATTCTCCGTTGCGTACCAGGTAGCCCCATGACCGCGCCAGTTCCCTCCAGCCGCTTGGCTTTCTTCGTCCACACCGCCGAAATGGTCAATCACTATCAAGCGGTCTGGAGCCTGCTGGGGGCCGATGCTTTCGAGGTGGTGCTGCATGGTTCCCGCGAAGAACGCACGCAAAGTCGTACGCTCATCGAGGGGCTGGGCTACCGCTGCCATGGCAGCCTGGATGCGATCAACTCCGGGCACCGCTATGAGGTGGTGGTCTCCAACCACAGCATGTTCGACCACGGGACACAGCCGATCATCAAGGCGCTGGGCCACCGGCAGGTGCGCTTCATGTATGCCCTGGGCAAGGCCAGGCACAACTTCTCCGACTGGAACCAGCACTACGACCTGATCCTGTGTTTCGGTCCCTGGCAGGCCGAGCGCATGCGCCAATGCTGCAATGCGGTCACCTTCCAGATGGGCTACCCACGCTACGACGCCTATTTCCGCGAGCCTTGGCTGCAAGGTGCGCATCCGCCCGACCTGGCCCTGGACCCGACGAAAAAGACCGTGCTCTGGCTGCCGACCTGGCTGGAGCTGTCATCGATCAGCCGTTTCGCCGACGCCATGGCCGGGCTGTGCGAGCGCTACAACGTCATCGTCAAGACCCACCCGCTGTCAGCCGAGGCCGACCCCGAGGCGTTGGCGGTGCTGGAGCGCTACCGGTTCACTGCGGTGATTACCCGGGTCTACGACAACCTCACGCTGTTCCGCTGCGCCGACTATGTGGTGTCGGACTACGGCGGTACGGCCTTCGGCGCCCTGTACCTGGACAAGAACCTGTTGCTGTTGAACGTGCCGGACGCCGGGCGGGATGCGCTGACCGGCGAGGAGTCGCCCGATGTGCTGCTGCGCAACGACATCGTCAACCTCGACCCCGAGGCGCGCTGGCAACTGGCCGACCGACTGGAGGACGAATGCCTGTGGCAGGAACAGGCGGCAGTCCGTCAACGCCTGCGCCGCCACTATTTCGCGCCCAGCTATGGTTTCTCTGCGGAACTGGTGGTGCTGGCGCTGCAAAACATCGAAAACATACTCAAGCAGGGGTGAAACCATGGTGATCTGGTTGGTCGGCATGTCGGGCGCGGGCAAGACCACGATTGGCCGGGCCCTGTATGCCAGCCTGAAAGCGCAGCGGCCGCAGACGGTATTGGTCGATGGCGACGAGATCCGCGCCCTGTTTCGCCATGACCAGCGGGCGGATGCCTACAGCCTCGCCGGGCGCCGGGTCAACGCCGAGCGGATCCAGGCCCTGTGCGGCTGGCTCGATAGCCAGGGGATCGATGTGGTCTGCTGCATCCTGTCGATGTTCCAGGACATCAGCGACGACAACCGGCAACGCTTCTCCAGCTACCGCGAAGTCTTCGTCGATGTGCCGCTGAGCACCCTGATCAGCCGCGACAACAAAGGCCTGTACCAATCCGCCCTGCGTGGCGAGCAGAACAATGTGGTGGGCGTGGATATCGAATACCTGCCACCGCAACGCCCGGACCTGGTGTTGCACAACCGTCACGAGCCCGACGACATCCCGGGCTACGTGGCACGTATTCGCCAGCTTTGCGGGTATCCGTCGCCATGCTGAATTACACCTACAGCGAAGGGGATTTGCTGGAGAACCCGCAGACCTACCGTTACAGCAGCTTCCATGGCGCCGCCTTCGTCGTTGCCTGGCGCGACTCTCGCCTGGCCGCGAGCGCCCGGTTGCCGGCGCCGGCCCTCGCCACTGTGCAACCGCAAGGCCCGGCACACGCCGAAGACAGCGTCGCGCTGCTCGGCCACCTGTGCCTGGAAATGCGGGCGGGCAGCGGCGTTACCGGCCCTCTGGCGAGCTACTGGCTGCCCCGCCTGCTGAAGAAATTCGAAGTGAGCAAGCGCCTGTATGCCGGGTACGAGGCCCACGCACCGCACCGCCCTTTGCCGCACAGCGGCTATTCGTCCGTGCAGCCTTATCTGCTGTTGGCCGAATGCATGCTGCATGGCTGGCGGGCAAGCGGCGCGGCCTGCTACCTCAGCGGCCTGCTCAAACTGACCGACACCCTGGTATCGCAGCTGGAGCGCCTGCAGCCGGACCAGGGTGCCGGCCTGGCCTGGCTGCTGGCCCAGGAACGCCAGGTAGTGGCCGACGTCGCACGGGAGGCCGGCCTATGAGTCGCGCTCGCCTGCTCATCCTGTGCGCCCGCACGGCGCGTTCGGTCGCCTACCTGCAAGGCCTGGCCGCCGCCGGCATCGAGCCTGAAGCGGTGATTGTCTATGGCCAGGGAGGCGGCCCCCTGCAAACCACCCGCGACCTGCGGGTGCAGCCCCTGGCGGGGGTGTTCTGCCCCGACCTGAGCCAGGACCTCGACGCCTGCCTGGCGACCCTGGGCTGGCCCCATGAAACGTGCCCGGGGCAAAGCCTCGACGACCCGCACCTGCTGGCATGCATCGCCCGCCAGGCACCGGACCTGCTGGTCTATTCCGGCTACGGCGGGCAACTGGTGCCCGCGGCGCTGCTGAACCGCTACCCGGTACTGCATATCCACTCCGGCTGGCTGCCGGACTATCGCGGCAGCACGACGATCTACTACCAGATCGTCGAACGGCGCGAATGCGCCGCCAGCGCCTTGCTGCTCGACGAGCAGATCGATACCGGCCCGGTACTGGCGCGCAAAAGCTATCCGCTGCCTCCTGCCGGCCTGGACATCGACTACCTGTACGACAATGCGATCCGCGCCGACTTGCTGGTCCAGGTCCTGACGCGCTGGCGCGAAACAGGCCCCCAGGCGCTGCAGCCGTTGCCAGCCGAAGCCGAGCAACCGCCCTACTTCATCATTCATCCCTTGCTCAAGCACCTGGCCTTGTTGGCGGTGGACAAGCATGGGGAAGCGCCATGAACCAGGCCATCGCGGCACCCATTCGTTTCGGCACCAAGTCCGAAACCCTGGAGCGCCTGCAACTGCGGGTGAGCCAGTCGCAAATCCTGCCGTTGTGCTTCTTCACCGTCCGCCAATGGCGGGATGCGCCTGCGCATGTGCTGGCGAGCATTGCCGGGATGGAGCATGACGGTCATTTCGTGATCGTGCGCAGCAGCGCGCAGAACGAAGATGGCCTCAATAGTTCGATGGCCGGCCAGTTCAGCAGTTGCCTGAACGTCAGCTTCACCGACCCGCAAATCCTCAGCGGCGCCATCGAACAGGTCATCGCCTCTTTCGGCGAGCATCATCACGACGACAATCAGATCCTCATCCAGCCGATGCTCACCAGCATCCAGATGAGCGGCGTGGTGATGACCCATGACCTGGAGCATGGCGCCCCGTACTACGTGGTGAACTACGACGACGAGAGCGGATTGACCGATACCATCACCGGCGGCCAGGGCATCCAGAAAACCGTACTGGTCTACCGCGATACCGCCAGGGAACAGCTGCGTTCCCCGCGCCTGCAAGCGGTGATCGATGCCTGCCGGGAGCTGGAAGAGCTGTGTGGCAAAGTGCCGCTGGACATCGAATTCGCCGTCGATCACCAGCAGCAGGTGTATGTGCTGCAAGTACGGCGCATCACGCTGTGCAACACCTGGCATCCGGTCACCGAACGCCGGGTGGCGCGCCAGCTCGAACATATCCAGCGGTTCCTGGGCAAGCGCCTGGCTCCCCAGGCCGGACTGCATGGCGACACCACCCTGCTGGGGGTGATGCCCGACTGGAATCCCGCGGAGATCATCGGCACCACCCCGCGTCCGCTGGCCGCCTCGCTGTATCGCCGCCTGGTGACCGACTCGACCTGGCGCGAAGCCCGCGCCCTGATGGGCTATCACCCCCCCCGGCACCAGGCCCTGATGGTGATGCTCGGCCACCATCCGTACATCGACGTGCGTTGCAGCTTCAACTCGTTCCTGCCGGCGGGGCTGGAGGGCGGGCTGTGCGACAAGCTGGTCAACGCCTGGTTGCAGCGCCTGCAAGCCCACCCGCAATGGCACGACAAGGTCGAATTCGAGATTGTCCAGACCTGCCTGGACTTCACCTTCGACAGCGACTTCGCCGGGCGCTACGGCGTCGGCTTCAGCGCCACCGAACGGCAGGACTATCGCGCAGCCCTCGACCGACTGACCCGGCAGGCGCTGAGCGCAGACGGCGCCGGCGCGCTGGCGCCCTTGCTGGAACAGGTGCGTGCCCACGAGCGCCGGCAGCAGGAACGACGCCTGGGCGCCATGCCCGCCGACCTCGACAGCATCGACCGCCTGCTGCTGGAGTGCCGCGAACACGGCACGCTGCCGTTCGCCATGCTCGCGCGACATGCCTTCATCGCCGAAGCGCTGCTGCGCTCGGCCTGCCGCCGCGGGGCCTTGAGCCAGGATCGGCTGCTGGCCTGGAAGCAGTCGATCCAGACCGTCACCACCGAACTGACCCACGAATACGCCCAGGTCTGCTCCGATGCCCGGACACTGCCGGCTTTCGTCGCCAAGTTCGGCCATCTGCGCCCCGGCACCTATGACATCACCTCGCTGCGCTACGACGAACGCCACGACCTGTTCGCCGTCGCGAACGTCGAACTGAACCCCGGCGACAGCCCGCAGGCACCATTCCAGCTGCTGCCCGCGGAGCGCCAGGCCCTGCAGGCGCTGCTCGACGAGCAGCACTGGCCGCTGTCGGCCGAACAGCTGCTGGGCTACGCCAGCCAGGCCATCCAGGCCCGGGAATACGCCAAGCTGGTGTTCACCCGCGACCTGTCCGATGCCCTGCAACTGCTGGTGAGCTGGGGCGCCGACGTCGGCCTGGCCCGGGACGACCTGTCCTTTCTCGATATCCACCCGCTGCTCGACAGCCTCACCGCGCCCTTGATGGACGATACCGACCGGGTCCTGCTGGAGTCGGCCAGCCAGGCGCGCCGCAGCTATGAACAAGGTATCTCGCTGAAACTCGGGCACCTGATCAGCGCGGTCGACGATGTGTTCGTCGCCCCGCTGCACCGCAGCCTGCCCAACTTCATCACCCGGCAGAATGTCGAGGCCGCCGGCCTGGAGCTGCGCCAGGACACCCCGGCCTCGGCGCCGCTCAAGGGCAAGATCGTCTGCATCGAAAATGCCGACCCGGGCTACGACTGGGTCTTCACCCGCGGCATCGCCGGGCTGGTGACCCAATACGGTGGGGCCAACTCGCACATGGCCATCCGCTGCGCCGAGTTCGGCATTCCGGCGGCCATCGGTTGCGGCGAACAGCTGTTCAACCGCATCCTGCGCAGCCCGCGGATCGCCCTCAATTGCCGCGACAAGACCCTGAACCCGGTGCAGCCATGAAACGTCTCGGCATCAGCCTGAGGACCTGCAACCCCCAGGCCTACCACGAACCGCGCGATGGCCTGGCCAGGGACTGGTATCGCTTTTTTGCCGAACTCGGCTGCGGCAACCAATGGCTGCTGCTGCCCAACCTCGGCGAGGACACCGTGGCCTATGCCCGTGACCACGGCGTGCAAGGGGTGATTTTCAGCGGGGGCGACGACCTCGGCGGCGACCCGCTGCGCGACCAGAGCGAACAGGCCCTGCTGGCCCATTGCGTGGCCGAGCGGTTGCCGGTACTGGGGGTCTGCCGCGGCCTGCAACTGATCCACCGCTTCTTTGGCGGTGACCTGGCCGATGCCGACCGCAAGGTACACGTCGCACAGCGCCACCCCATCACCGTGCTGGCCGTCGACGAGTTGCCCTGGCTCCAGGGCCAGCCTGCCTCGCGCACGGTCAATTCCTTCCACGGCAAACAGCTGCTCGAACCGCTGCCCGGCGTTTTGCGGCGCTGGGCCGTAGATGCCAACGGCACCTGCGAAGCCCTGGTGCATACCCGCCTCAAGCTGGCCGGCATCATGTGGCACCCCGAACGCGAAGCGACACTGGGCGAAGCCGATCGACAACTGTGCCACTGGCTATTTGAGTGACCCGACATGAAAGCTGTAATCCTTGCCGCCGGCCGCGGCTCCCGCTTGCAAGACCTGACCGCCGAACAACCCAAGCCCCTGGCCCGCCTGGCCGGCAAGCCATTGCTGGAGTGGCAGTTGCAGGCCCTGGAAAGCGCCGGTGTCGACGCGGTGCACCTGGTCAGTGGCTATTGCCGTGAAGCCCTCGAAAGCTACGGCCACAGCCGCCTCTACAACGCCCACTGGGCCACCAGCAACATGGTGCGCAGCCTGCTGCGCGCCGACAGCCTGCTGTCCAGTGGGTCGACCCTGGTGTGCTATGGCGACATCGTCTATCGCCCGGACATCGTCCGCGACCTGATCGCCTCCCAGGCGCCCCTGAGCATTACCTACGACCTCGACTGGTGGGACCTGTGGTCGGCGCGCTTCGAGGATCCCCTCAGCGACGCCGAGACCTTTCGCCAACAGGCCGGGCAGTTGCTGGGCATTGGTGAAAAGGCTGCCCGCCGCGAGGAGATCGAAGGCCAGTACATGGGACTCCTGAAGTTCACCGCCGAAGGCTGGAGCCAGGTCAAGGCACTGCTGGCCGAAATGAGCGATGCGCAGATCGACAAGCTGGACATGACCAGCCTGCTGCGCGCCCTGCTCCAGGCCGGCACCGCCATTGCCGCCGTGGCCGTTCGTGGCGGCTGGGTGGAAGTCGACAATCCGTCGGACATTGCGTTGTACGAACAGCGCATCGCCCAGCCGGGCTGGTCCCACGACTGGCGCGGCTGAGCCGCCCGCCGCAACATCCTGAGTCCATTTACTGGCGCGACAAGCCCCCGCCCGGGGCTAGGCTTGCACAACCGCAGGATGCGGTTTCCCCAGCCTCAAGGAACGAGTCATGTCTCTGGCCATCGTCCACAGCCGCGCCCAGAGCGGCGTGCAAGCGCCGGCCGTATCGGTCGAGGTCCACCTGGCCAACGGCCTGCCGGCGCTGACCCTGGTGGGCCTGCCCGAAGCGGCGGTCAAGGAAAGCAAGGACCGGGTACGCAGCGCCATTCTCAATGCCGGCTTCGACTTCCCGGCGCGGCGAATCACCCTCAACCTGGCCCCGGCCGACCTGCCCAAGGACGGCGGGCGCTTCGACCTGGCGATCGCCCTGGGCATTCTCGCCGCCAGCGTGCAGGTGCCGACCCTGGCCCTGGAACAGGTCGAATGCCTGGGCGAACTGGCGTTGTCCGGCGCGGTGCGCCCGGTGCGCGGCGTGCTGCCGGCGGCCCTGGCCGCGCGCCAGGCCGGGCGCACGCTGATGGTGCCGCGTGCCAACGCCGAGGAAGCCTGCCTGGCGTCGGGGCTGAAGGTGATTGCCGTCGAGCATCTGCTCGAGGCGGCCGCGCATTTCAACGGCACCGTGCCGATCGCGCCCTACGCCTCGGACGGCCTGCTCCTGCAGGACCGGCCCTACCCCGACCTGAGTGAAGTGCAGGGCCAACTGGCCGCCAAGCGTGCCTTGCTGGTGGCCGCCGCCGGTGCGCACAACCTGCTGTTCAGCGGCCCACCGGGCACCGGCAAGACCTTGCTGGCCAGCCGCCTGCCCGGCCTGTTGCCGCCGCTGGAGGAGCAAGAGGCCCTGGAAGTGGCCGCCATCCAGTCGGTCAGCAGCCACGCTCCCCTGAGCCACTGGCCGCAGCGTCCCTTCCGCCAGCCCCACCACTCGGCGTCGGGGCCGGCGCTGGTCGGGGGCGGCTCGAAACCGCAACCCGGGGAAATCACCCTCGCCCACCATGGCGTGCTGTTTCTCGATGAGCTGCCGGAGTTCGATCGCAAGGTATTGGAGGTGCTGCGCGAGCCGTTGGAATCGGGGCAGATCGTCATCGCCCGGGCCCGCGACCGGGTGCATTTCCCGGCGCGCTTTCAACTGGTGGCGGCTTTTGTAAGCGAAACTGCTGATCAGGGATTTAGAAGCCAATGCTAGCTTCCCGCTCGCATACTCGCGCCTGAGAAAAGACAGGTCAGTCGCGCTGTTATCGAAGTACTTTGGCCCAGTCACGTCGGATCAGTGCTTCGCAGGATCGTATTCTGGCTGCGAAGTAGTGTTGCGAAACAATCCTCATGCTCCTCTACGTGGAGTAGGAGATGGTCACACCATCTGGATCAAGCAGACCCTACCAGCCCCGGTCAACAGCACATGCCCCACAACCACATCATGAGCCGATACCAGGAACAGTAAACCTCACCATCACCATCACCATCACCTGCCGCTACGCGAGCAAGTCGATAAGCGATACTTGGCATAGCGACAAAATGACCAGTCCAACATCACATCGTCATTGACCAACGACACACCGCGTCGTCAAGGCCGGACACGGAGGTACTGCTGTCGATCTCTTAGACTTGGAGCGCGATGCGCTGGCCCACGCTGTACCTGAGGGATGCTTGGCGGAGAACGGTTGGAAGGTGGGTCGCCGGGGTTCTTAGTCGATGCTATGAACAGTCGTCGAGTGTTCAAGAACGACTTCACCATGGCATTGGGCAAGGTTTTAGCGCAGCAAAAGACTTAATTCTAATTCGGAGGAAGCATGGGTATTTCGTACTACCTTGCATGTTTGGAGACGCGGCAATACGTCTGGGTAGGCAAGCTTGCCCCGCACGGGGTAGTGCCGGCGGCGGATGCCGACGGCTCCATCGCCATGTTCGCGCTGGAGAATCGGAACAAGCCGTTAATCGTCGTGAGCGAAAGCCATCCGATCCTCGAAGAGGGCGTAGAGTGGTCGCCGCCGATAACGCCGGGGCAACAATGACCAATTCACGCCAATCGAATCTCCAGACACTCGCCGCGCTACCTGTGATAGCGCACATCATCGATGGGCAGCTTGAAGCCCTGAAGAGCAGTACATCGCTCTCCAGCAAACACAAGACCAGCCCGGTTCGATGGATGACAGGACAGTTGAGCATGTGCTGAAAGGGGAAAACATGGGGCGCCGACAGCACTATTCTGCGGGGCCCCTCGCTTGCTTTTGGATAACACCAAACACTGCCACCGAGATACCTTAAGACGCGGAGGCTAGGCGCTGGCACTTACCCGCCGAACCTGGATAGCATGGCCAACGCTCACCTTGCGGCGGGGCTTGGCGTTGCCCACGACAATCGCGGATCCGTCGGCTTTGGTTTCAACGAGGTAGCTGCCCTGCACCTTCATGACGGTATGCCCGGCTGCGAGCGCTCGCAGATAGGCCGCGCGAGTCGCATCTGCGGCGACTGCTGGAATCTCGTCTTCAAGATTCCGAATCTCGCGTTCGGTAAGGCGCTTTTTTCTTGGCATACGTTTCTCCCGAGAGGAAGCTGGGCGTATCGGTGCCGCTCTAGGGCAATGCTACCCGCCGCTCACCAGATTCCGGTAGAACCGACCATCACATCTTCATTCCACCAACAGCTCGAACGGTCAAGAATCGACTGGGTCCGAGAACAGCAACGCCACAAGGTATAGTGTTTGAGATATTCGGCGACATTGGCCAAGGTGTTCTCGCTGGAACTCATGAACTTCAGGGCATCGAAGGGAGCCACCTTTGAGCGCATGTTCATCGACCCACAGCCAAGATCGAGGCGAATGTTCATGGTTGTCTAGCAGGCTGATTCGCCAGCTCGTCAACTCTGTGCCCACCGGTTGCAGATCCAGCCATGGATCTGCTGCGCACGGGGCATTGACTCCCCATGCGAGCGTAACCTTGTTTAAGGTAGAGAACGATGTCCACTATTTGCTACATCCGGCACGCGGCCTGTATGACCTGCTCGTGATCCAAGTACTGTTATCGGCTGAGTCGGATCTGGAGCGGCACTGAAAGGGAGGATGAGGTCGACCGGAATTTCATGAGCGCGCCGTAATAGCGACCTTGCCCTCCAGACCTGATGTGTGCAGGCAAACCATGTCACGGCATCGACGTGAGGTGTCCGCGGGTGGGACGGTTTCCGATCAACAGGCCCCACAGCTCATACAACCAGATACATCAAAAAAATTACGATGGGCAGGTCTACTCGGCTGGCTCACCAGGCGGGTGCTTAAGTTTCAAGGACAGCACACCCTCGACACGCTCAAGGATCAACTCATCCCCCACGATCCATCCCAGCCTATCCAGCAACTCGGAAGGCAGCTCGATGATGGCCTCACCACTACCGTCTCCGGGGTCTTGGCAGACCACTCGCCAGCTGTTGAGGTCACCCATGGTCATGTCCTCGTCACGTGATTACATCGCAGGCAATCGAGCAGTGGTCCCGGCCAAGCCGCGTGAGTCCAAGCTGAGCCGGCCTGCTCTATGACTTACGGAATCGGCCGCTCATGAGTAGCGGTACTCTTGCGGCGAAAAGCGTCCCTGGGGACCAAACAACAGCGTGGCAGTGAACTTTTCCAAATAAGCCACCGCTTCCTCTGGTGCGTGCTGCGTGAAATACGCCCGTTGCGCTGCGGGCAGTATGGCGCGGTGCGCCAGACAGGCCTTCACCATTTCTGCCAGCACAGAACCGCGAACGTCGTAACGCGCATCCACAGTGTCTAGGACCGTGCGATAGCAGGAGTGGTAGGCCGATTGATGATCGACCTGCCGTTGGCCATCACGACTCATCCCTGACTTCCCGCCTGCCAGGAGGCCAGAAACTGCAGCACTCGTTCAACCTGGCCCTGACTGACCAGTTGCTCCGCGGTCTGCTGTTCGAAGGTCGGTAAAGGCTCGAGGCGAAACCAAGTGATCGCCCGCTCGACGGCGACTCCGCTCTCGGCTACGGCCAAGATCACCCGCAGGACATCCGCGATAAAACGTTGTGTCGCTTCGGCATCGGATGCGCTGGCCGCATTTGGTTGGCTGCGACGATAGGCCGCGACCTGACCGGCAAACACGGCAGGGCTGAGGCCAAAGATCTCGGCATAGTGCTCAACCGAATAGGGCGCCCCGTTCGCGGGACACAGACAGTCGATAAGCTCAGCGGCCGACAGCACCTCTGGCCGGAGTGCTCCCTGGTTCATGGCTCATTCCTCCTGCCACGTCTCGCTCACAGCATGCCCGCAAACCTGCAAGGGGCAAAGCTCCCATTCGCTAGCCCGGGCCATTACGGTCTCCTTTTCCACGGAGTCGGCCAAAAGCTGCCGCTCGTATGCCCACTCTCGCCATGAGGGATAAATATTAACCCCTCAGGTCGCGACCAAATTTCCTAGCTCACCAATTCCTGAAGAAAGTCCGTGAGCGCCTTCTTGGGGTCATCCTCCTCCGAGACGATCATCTCAATTCCCCATTGACCCAATACTTCCCGTGCCACAGGGTTTGGTCGATTCATGAAGACGTAGGACTTCGGTCTGGCAGATGGCAGAACCGAGCGCCCCCACATTTCAGTCAAGCGATAAAACAGGAGTCGAATGTTGATATCCGAAATGCTGTATCCGATGAAGAGAACGGAATTTCCCAAGACGTCGTTGCTGAGCTTGATGTCCAGCGGAGAGTCATAATTCAATCGCTGAAAGTAACTGGTTTCATCAAGTACGATTGATGCCTCGTCATCGAAATCTCCATGGAATTTCACAATCTGACGCCGACCCTCAGTAGCAGATACGAGGTCGGCAACGCTTGCAATCTTGTCGTATGGCACCTCGTACTTGTCGTGGGCCATTTCCAGCCATCGATCGTAGTTGGTAGTGTAGATCCGCGAGAATCGTCCAAGAGCAATCAAACGATGAATCTCGGATGCAGCGATATCTGTACTGGACTTGTGCCATTCGCGGTCCATCCAACTCCGAAGCGGCCCCAAACTACCTTTTTTCCTCTTGTAGTACTCCGCAAGCGCTAGCGGCGTTCCATAAGTGGAGAAGATCTTTGGGTCATAGCCCAAGTCCTGAGCAATGCGCGCGATTAGTTCACCCCAAGTAGGCAGGCTAAGATTGGCAGACACCCCAGCACCTACAAAAAGCATCAGCTTGCCGGTTTGATATGCACGTAGTAACTCAGCGTTCATCTTATGCCCCCACAAGTTTTGAGATATTCGGCGAACTGGTCGAGTGCTTTGCGGCGCATTGAGATAGCGTCCTTAGCCGATCCCATCTCAGCGAAAGTTTGGGTGTGCCCGTTCGGGACGAAAACACAGTCCCATTGAAAGTCCGTTGGACCGGCCGGTACGAGTGGCACAGTTCCTTCGATGGAGCCTTCGAAAAGACGAATCTCGCGCCCATCACAATACCCGAGCACCGTCTTTGCGATTACTGCGGCATCTTTGAGACCAGCTACAAGCTTAACGAATCGATCTGCCTCCAGCTTATCCCAGAAAATCTGGGTTAAACCTGCTGGAAGCCCATTGAGACCGCTCAAGTAGAGTCCTGTGTGCTCGACGAAAAGAGGACGACCTATAGCCTCGAATGCCTTGGTCAACTTGTCCCGCACCAAGCGGTCAACATCCTCGGTCTGCAGCTCTTCAATTTTGCGCGACACCGATACGACTTCTACCCCAACAGGGGCAAGAATTCGCTGCACCTCAGTGACCTTGTGCTGATTTCCGGACATGAATCGAATTTTCAATCTAGACCCTCTATGAATGAATACCGTTTGGCGACGTCGAACTGCTCGTAAATATCACTAGCGGAGAGTCCCTCAATCATCGCCGTCGTATGATCATCCGCTAGGCCTCGCTGATGAATCGCCGGGTTGTCCGAGCAAATTACAAAGGGGACTTGGTGACGCCGAAACTCCAGCAGAGGATGGGCCTCGTCGACAGGAACAGCTCCGGTGAGCCGGTTGCTAATTGGGCATACTTCGACGCAGATATCCTGCTTTGCCAAGAGGTCTAGCAAATGAGGATCCTTGCTGGCTGCTGTTCCATGGCCAATACGATCTGCGCCAAACAATTCCACGGCTGCTCGAACGTTGTCCACGCGACCGGTTTCGCCTGCATGTATGGTGATCCCGAGTCCGAACCGATCTTTCGCCTTCCGAAACAGTGACGGTAATTCAGCTGGATGCGCAATTTCCTCGTCACCTGCCAGATCAAGCCCCACCACTTCATCCGGTTCACCGAGGTTTTGATACGCTTGCAGAAGTGCAGACAAACCAACCGAGCTGTAATCGCCGCGCGTCACCGTGAGGATCAAGCCGAGACGCATGCCGAAGAGGTCCGACGCGGCTCTGGACGATTCTATGAGGCGTTCCAGGGCTTGTGTGGGTGAGCAATTTTGCAGAGTAGCAAGGTACAAAACGCTGCTTCGGAGCTCCACAAAGCGCACATTGTTCTCCGCGAGACTCGTGACGACTGCAAGGGAAAGACGATCCAGGTTTTCGCGTTTTTTAGGAAAGAGCCGCAACACTTGCCAAGGGGTCAGGTATGACGCCAGTGACTGACACGGCGTGTGCCGCAACAGATCCCGCTCAATTAGAAAGCCAGACGGCAGCTCTGTTAATTCGTCCGCAAGAATGTCTTGAATGGTCGATACCGGGATCGCTCCGTTCATGTGCACATGAAGCTCTCCGCGATACAGCTTACTAAATTCTGCAGTAAAGCTCTGGCGCACCACCTCGTGCTCTATCTCTTCGCTCTGCGTTTTTGATAGGTCAACCTGCCACTGATTCAATCGCTATCCTTAGTCGCTAGCCACGAGCCAAGTTTTCACACCCCTTGACCGTCTGCGTTTTTACGACAATCCGAAAACCACCCTATGTACCTGCTGGTCAGGTAGTTCGTCCACATTTCTGACTTAGTACTTCCTCATTGCTATGGCTCGAGGGGTGACGGTTGGCCCGTACAGGGATCGGTGGCTGCCGGACTCGGTAGCATAAGCTGCTGTTCGTGACAGGCTGCTTCTAGCCGATTCTGTTGAAAAAGTAGCTGCTTCCCCATGCCGTCGGCAGAATTGCTCTGTCAGCGAGTGTGGGGGCGAACAGCATGATGGGACAGTTACCGAGAGGGCAGCAGCGCCTGTTCTACTCGTTCAATCTGGAAGATCACGTCCCAACCCAACACCTCCTGCGCAGCATCGACCAGTGTCTGGATCTCAGTGATCTGCGCGCCTCTACCTGGCGGATTTCTATAGCCCCATCGGGCGCCCCTCGATTGATCCGGAATTGATGGTGCGCATGCTGGTCGTCGGCTACTGCTATGGCATCCGTTCCGAGCGGAGATTGTGCGAAGAGGTACATCTAAACCTGGCCTATCGCTGGTTCTGCCGGCTGGGTCTGGAAGACGAAGTACCCAATCACTCGACCTTTTCGAAGAATCGCCACGGCCGTTTCCGTGACAGCGATCTGTTCCGCTGGTTGTTCAATGAGGTGCTGCGGCGCTGCATGGCGGCCGGCCTGGTAAAGGGGGAAGGTTTCGCCGTCGACGCCAGCATCATCAAGGCTGATGCCAGCCGGCAAACGCCGAAAGGCAACTTGAAGTAGCTTGCAGCCACTTCAACTACAGGCACACCCAACCGTCTGGCTGCCGCTGACCCTACTTTTTCAACAGAATCAGCCAAAAGCGGACGTCAAGAGTAGCGAAACCCACTGCCGGCAGTGCATTGTGCCCAGTCCCCCGGGCTCCACCCTGCTCCTAATGAACGACTTGTAATCCAAACGCATTCCTTGTGGGCATTGTCCGGTAATTAACATCAAAGTAGCATCAGGCCAGCCTACAGAAACCGATCTCAATGGATATGGTGCATGCACGATACGATCAATACGGACACTCGCCCCTCCCGCAGCGAGAGAAACATATCGCCTTTCTTAGCCAAGGCTGGGATACCTCGCACAGGTGAAGATCGGCTTCCGGGATATTACTGCGAGCAACAGAAAATGTGGGTGGTCGACACAGAGCAAGGCACACAGCCCATTATCAATGAGCAGGCGCTCTCGCAGTTGCTGACCAAGACGCGAGCGCACGAAGAGGAAGATGACGATTCCTACCTTGCGCTTGAACTGATGACCAAGACCCATCAGCAAATCGAGAGTGACGATGACACCCGGCCCACGGGGTACAGCAACCTCTTACAGCTAGTGACCAAAACTGAATCGGTTCAAGAGGTTGATGACAATTACTCAGCAAGCCAACTGCTGGAGCTGGTCACCAAGACCAAGGTTCAACAGGAAGCAGACGATGACGGCTTCCAGTCCTTTGGGTTTCATTGCTGACCAGGACGGATCAAGTTAGGGAAAACGAATGCTGTTATTAGTCACAAATCGCCGCGACATCACGGTCGATTACGTCGTGGCCGAGCTGAAGCGCCGGCAGACTTCCTTCTTCCGTCTGAACACCGAAGAGCTATCGACGGCCCGCTGCACAATGACTGCATTTCCCAGAAACGCCTGGTCACTGTCCTTCGAGGGACCAGTGCTTCAGGGATCCGATGTCAAAGCGGCATATTTCCGACGTCCAGCCCCCCCTACTGGCAACGTCAGCATCACCGATAACGGCGAACGGGAGTACGCGGAAGCAGAATGGGGCGCCTTCCTGAAGAGCTTGTATGCACGCCTGGAAGGTCTTTGGCTCAACGCGCCGATGGATATTTTCGCGGCTGAAGACTGAATCGCCCCAGGTTTTCTAGACACTCTCCAGGCTCTGGAAATAGCGCTTTTCAAACTCTACCGGCGACAGCTGATTGTTGAAACCGTGCCGGCGTTTTGGGTTGTAGAACATCTCGATGTAATCGAAAACATCAGCGCGAGCATCCTGCCTGGTGCTGTAGATCTTTCGCCTGATCCGCTCCCGCTTCAGCAGCTGGAAAAAGCTTTCCGCCACCGCATTGTCATGGCAGTTGCCACGTCGACTCATGCTGCCAAGCAAGTTGTTGGCTTTCAGGAAACTCTGCCAGTCACCGCTGCTGAACTGACTACCTTGGTCTGAGTGAATCATCACCTCTTGGTTTGGCTTACGCCGCCAAACCGCCATCAGCAATGCATCAATAGCCAAATCGCTGGTCATCTGTGGCTTCATCGACCAACCGATTACCTGCCGCGAAAACAGATCGAGCACCACCGCCAAAAATAACCAACCCTCATAGGTGCGGATGTAGGTGATGTCCGTAACCCAGACTTTGTTGGGCTCGGTGACATTGAATCGACGCTCAAGATGATTCGGTGAGGCCGCTGGAGGCTTGCCGCCATAACGTCCTGGACGCCGCCGATATCCCGTCTGCGAACGCAGGCCTTCCTGGCGCATTAGTCGAGCAACGCGATGCCTGCCGCACTGTTCTCCAAGCTCACGCAGGTCGTCATGGATTTTGCGGTAGCCATAGACTCCACCGCTCTCTAACCAGGAGTGCTTGATCAAACTCAGCAGCCGCTGATCATCCTTAGCTCGTGCCGAGTTCGGCTCTGCCAGCCAAGCGTAGTAACCGCTGGCATGTACTTTCAGGGTCAGGCACAGGCGGCGAACCGAATAGTCTGCGGATAACTGATTGATGAAGGCGTACTTCAGCCGCACTCCTTGGCAAAGTACGCGGCGGCCTTTTTTAGGATGTCTCGCTCTTCGGTCACGCGCTTGAGTTCGGCACGCAGGCGACGTAACTCAGCGTGTTGATCGTCTTCTTGCGCTCGCTGCTCTTGGGGCTTGCTGTAGCGCTTCACCCAGGCATACAGGCTGTGGGTCGACATGCCCAAGCGAGCAGCTACCTCAGCCACCGGCAGACCTCGCTCGGTCACCTGTTTGACGGCTTCGATTTTGAATTCTTCGGGATAACGCGGGTTGCTCATGGCACCTCCTAATGGGCCGTATTATGAGGCCTGGAGGTGTCTACGAAACTAGGGGCGATTCAGACAAGCCAAGGCAGTTGATGCTCGCGAGCGAGATTGGCTTCAACGTACCGCAAGCAGTGATCACGAACGATATCGCCTCGGTACGTGAGGTAGTCCAGGCAGGGCCTGCTATCGGAAAGCCACTTAGGCAAGCGCTGATCAACGGCGAGCAGGAGCGGGTGATTTTTACCACTCGACTGGAGGATCTTCGCGACAGCGACGAAGACGCCATTTCGCTGGCCCCCTTCATTGCCCAGACCGAGATCAAAAAGCAGTACGACGTCCGAGTGACAGTCGTAGGAAGCCAACTTTTCGCAACCGCGATCAGGTCGCAGGAGTACGAAGAAACCACGGTGGATTGGCGCCAGGGTAGCCGGTCAGATCTTAAGCATGAGCGCATTGAGCTTCCTAGCGAAGTTGAGGAGCAATGCACTGTGCTCATGAAGCACCTGAACCTACGTTATGGGGCGATCGACCTAGTGTGCGACCAACAGGGCAAACTGTGGTTCTTGGAGATCAACCCGAATGGACAATGGGCCTGGATCGAGAACCTCACCGGGTACCCAATTGCCGCCGCGATCGTTGATGAGCTTGAGGACATCGCCCGATGCCAAAGCTAATCCCAGCATGGCTGTGGCCCCGCTTGACGCCTTCATCACCAGAGGATGAATCCCGACAGCAGAAGTGGCTTCGAAGTGAGCAAGAAAAGGTCGATCAAGGATCTTGGGCAGATAAAAGTGATGTTGCGCTGGAGGAGGCACGTAGGCTCTTTGACGCTGAGCATGAGCGCCGCCGAGGGGCAGACTCCAAAGCCGGCCTTTATCTCGCAGCAATTACCGCGCTGATCCCTATCCTAGCCACAATCCTTCCTGGACTCTGGAATGATCAGATCAGCAGAACCCTGAGAGGCACCCTGCTTGGGATCTTCATCTGCGCACTGCTCTATCTGATGCGTGCCGGGTTGTGGGCCTTGCAGACCATCAAGACCACGCCTGCGGCACAGTTAGGTGCAGGCGATATCGCTGAAAGCTTCAGCTCCGATAAGCCTGAAGAGAAGCTTGTGAAGCAGCTGCTGAGTGCCGTGATTTACAACTTCACTGGTACGAACCAGAAAATCAGCTGCATAAAGATGACGCACGAGTTTTTGCTGCGAGCCTTCTTTTGCTTCGTGGCCTTTCTGGCCATTCAGGCAGTTTGGCCTGCGGCAGCTTGGGCGATTGGTCGGATTCATAACGAGATCATCACCCCGCTAATGAGCTGTTTCCCTTAGGCCCCGCGCCCCTAGAACGCTTGGCTCACCTTGCTCACGTCGTGACAGCATTATCTAGAGCTCCACTTACACGGAGCTCTTTGTATGAACGACCTCACGATTTGCCTGGACTGCGGTCTGCCTTTTGGACCAGTGGAATGGAGCGCGGACCTCTCCGGCATCGGTGATGACTGCTCCAACTGGGCAACCTTCGTAGACGATGAGGTGTGCCAATGCGCCGTCGAGGATCACGATGATTGACTCTTTGGCCAAGCCTCCCCCTGACCTGCAGGCCGTGAGCGATCAGAAGCCTCAACCGGCTTGCTCGATAATCGTGTTGGCCTTGAGCTCGGCCATATCAATCTATTCGCCCTGGAGAGCCCCATGACATTTCGCGTCGAAACCCTCTTCGATCAGACCCATACCTGCTCCACGGGTCATGATGATCCTGATCACATCACCGACCGCGACCTGCGCACCTGGACTTGTTCGCCCCCCTTCGCGACGTCTTCCAGTGCCGTCAGATGGCCTACCTCGATGCGCAGGCGATCGGCGTGCAACTGGTGACCCTGCGCAGCGAATCCGTGCGTGGCAACTTTGTGTTCCCCGGGCCGGATAGCCGGGGCCACCATCCGCCGCAAACTGGCGGCGCTGGCCAGCCTGTTTGATCACCTGCTGGAATCTAACGCGGGAGCCGGCGGCAACCCGGTACACGGGTTACGCTTATCTCGAATCCGACGCCGAGCGGGGGCCTGGGCCGGGTCCATTATTTCGCTCGCTACGCGGCCGTGACCTGTCCGGTACCGGGATCAGTGCGAACGGGATCTACCTGCTGGTGGCCCACTGGGCCAAGGTCGCGGGGATCCAGACGAGGGCTTGGGGGTGCACGGACTGCGCACCACGGCGGCAATCAACGCCCTGAAACACGATGCAGATATCGCCAAAGTTCAGGCCTGACTGGGTCATGCCAACATCAGCACGACCCGCCTATACGATCGCAGGGGCTGCGGCCAAGGATTCGCCTACCTACAAAGTGAAGTATTGAGGCTGTGCTCATAGCCGCTATACCGCATCAGGAACTTTGCCTAGACGAGGATCGGCGACCGTCAGGCCTCGGATGAAGTAGGCCCTGAACGCAGGCTTTCCGTCCTCGGGATGGACCATATCGGCGTGCAGCAGCCCGATCGAATAGAGTTCCGACAAGCCGGCTCGAACGTCCGCCCGTCGAACTCCCGTGTGCTCCACGATTTGCTCGTAGGTCAGAGCAGTCCAGTCAAATTTGTTGCTCCGGCGCGCAATCAAAATCACATAGATCTTCAAAGCGGCCAAGCGTATTGCACCACGATTCCCCAACTCTTTAAGGCGAAGACGGAGGAGGTCGAAGGGAAGCTTCGCCCAGTAATTGTCGCCCACCTCATTCACCGTATAGCGGTGCGCGTGATCGCCAGCGATCGTAAGGATCTGCATGTCCGCAAGCATTCGAAGTCCCTTCGAGATCATGGGCCGCGAAAGGCCGGTGAGCAGCTCAAAATCGTTATAGGACACAGCAGCCGTGCGGGTGTGGAAATCGGCCTGCAGCGAAACCGCGAGTAAGCACTTCAGCGCAGCAATGCTTGTTCCCGCTTGTCCGCCGGCCTTGAATGCCCCCAGATCGCAACCAGTGGTCCGCGTCCATCCGGTTGGGAGCTTGCTGAATCGGTAGGCCATATCAGTCCTTCTTCGAGCCGGTGAGATGACGTACAACCTGGTAGATCACCACCAGGGCAACAATAGAAACGCAAGACACCAAGACAGCCGGATCGGCATGGGAAAGGGTACTTGCAAGTTTGGAAATGGAATCCATGGGTAGGCCCTCATTGGCTGAATGTGTGTCCATTCCACCCTACACCACAGATGTTAATCTAGAATAGGTGCCAGCCCTTTCTATGCTCGTGATCTCTGTAAGCCTTGTTGTGAAAGGGCTATACGAGCTAATCGGGAAAAAATGAAAATCCCAAGTTGGTTAACGAGATGGGGAAAAGTACCCATTTTTGGTAAATGGCAAAGATGGTGAAAATTCCTCTTAGTAAATGGGAAGCACCTAAAAACTCCTAGCGCTCTAAAAATCTTGGCTAGGGACGGCCCGATCAGGCGCCACTGACGCCCATGCACAAGGTCGGCACGTCCACTGGCTTTTGGGAGAAAGCGCGTAGGCGCTTCGTCAGTGCCGGCGTCGACTGACCGTGGACATTCGCACTGGCAACCAAGAAGACGAACAGCAGCGCTGGCAGCACCTGGCACCAGAACACGAACACGAACACGAACACGAACACGAACACGAACAGAATGAGGGCCTGGGGATGCACGGACTGCGCGCCACGGCGGCGATCAGCGCCTTGGAACCATGCAGATATCGCCAAAGTACGCATTCAATCGGGGGCAGCATCAAGATGCAATACGCGATGGTTTGAAGGCTCTCAAGCTTCGCTTCTGCGATGATGAATACGTCCAAGGATTTGAAAAGGTCGGCGCCGTAGCCTACGCACAGTTTCTGGGAGCCGATGATGAAAAGGAGTTGATGAGGGAGAACGATAGAACTGCAGTAACGGCTTCGCTGAAGCTGTGAGTACGCGGCTCGGGCCGCACGGGCCCTCAAGTAGCGATACATTCGAATCGCACCTAACATGGCACTAAAGTCATGAGATTATCTACCGCCAGACAAGGAGGGTCGAAGTGCATCTTGTGCGTGTTCGCGTCCGGAACTTCAGAGGCATCGCCTATGGCGAGGTCAACCTCGATGGACACACTGCTTTCATCGGTGACTGCGAAATTGCATCTAACTTGACCAGTCAATTGCATCCATGTTGACCACTGTTTGCATCCGACTTGACCTGTCACGCCGAAGAGGCGACCGGCAGAGAACGGCCATTTGCGGACATTGAGTCATGGCAGCCGCCCACTTCGAATGACGGGCATCGCTACCTCCTATGATCCGCCCCATGAGGCCGCACATGCCGAGCAAGGCAAGCGCATCCCGTCAGCCCAACGGCTTCAATGAATCTCTGGACGGCTGACGCGAACGTATGTCCGCTATGGGGCGAGTAGCTGCCTCTCGGCAGCGGCAGCAATCGGCTGCGGACATCGCGCCCCCCCCTCAAACCAACGATCTTGTCGGTAGCTTGAGGCTTGCGAACAATGCGATGGCGACCAGTACCGCCATCAGCTCGAGCATTACCGACGCTCCTTGCCCACTCAGCACAAACGCTACCGCAAATGGCCCGGCGGCCTGCGCCAGAAGCATTGGTCGTGCTAAAACGCCCATTCTCGCCCCGTAGCCCTCGGCGCCGAAAAGTACCAGCGGCAGTGTCCCTCTCGCGATAGTCAGAATTCCAACGCCCGCCCCATAGAGCGCAGCAGCGACGAATGCCAGCCAGGGCGTTCCTGGGATGAGTAGGCAGATACCGAGCAGGCTTATCAGCACGCCAGCACGAGCAGACCAGGTCGGATGGAGATGTCGCGCAAGGGAGAACTCCAACACCCTCGCCACCACTTGGGCCGGGCCGATAACCATGCCGATTGCCAGCACTGTTACGGTCGGAATCCCAAGCTGCTGCAATGACGCCAGTAGGTGAACCGAAAGGCTTGCCATAACGAATGCAATGACCGTCAGCAGGCCAGCCACCAACCAGAAGAGCCGCCGAGTAGATCGATCCTCAGCGAGGGCGGTCTGCCTCTGCTTAGGCACCTCTCTCACAGCGTTGACGGGCTTGGGGACTGCCAGCCAATGGATCGGCAGGCCGATCACTGCATGTACTGCTGCGAGCACCCAGCAGGTCTCCCGCCACCCGCACCAGGATTCAAGTGCAGCCATGGCGGGCCACCCGGCAGTGCTCGCGAACCCGCCAATTAGGGTGAGTCCCGTGATCGCCCCACGAGCTCGCTCTCCCAGAAGCGTACCTAGTGTGGCGAAGGCCGAATCGTACAAACCAGTGGCCATCCCCAACCCAAGAATCGACCAGGCCAAGTAGTAAACCCACAAACTGCTTGCCGTGGACATCACCAAGAGACCCACGCTCAGCATCAACGAACTGAAGGCGAGTACGACACGCCCTCCGTGCCGATCAAGCAGGCGGCCAGCAACAGGCGAGCAGAGCCCTGCTACTAACATCCCCCAGGACAGACCACCGACAACGGCCGATAGAGACCAACCAGTGTCCCGTGCAATTGGGCTCGCCAGCACTGCCGGCAGGTAGAAGGTGGAACCCCACGCGAAGATCTGCGTTATGCCGAGTGCGGACACCAACCGCAGACGATTAGGGGCGGCTGGAACGTGTGATTCGAGCTGAGTCACGGTACCCTGCACGCATAGTTGTTAGTAGCAACCAAGCTAGACTACCGTGGCCTTTCTGGCCAATCGGAGGCGGCAATAGCTTGACCGCTGTATCCTCTCGGAATATTGTTGCAGGTAACAACCAATTGGAAATGACATGCCGAACAAGCGTACCGACGACCTGAGCCAGGATGCCGAAGCCCTGTATGAAGCGCTGAACCAACTGGTGCGGGTCTACCAGTTCAGAGACCGCGACCGTATTTGCTGCTACGACGTTTCAGTGACTCAGTGCTACGCCGTTGAGACCTTGGTGAAGCAGGGGCCGCTCCGCCTCCAGGCACTCGCTGAGGAGATGTTCCTGGACAAGAGCACTGCGAGCCGGGTGGTCGATACCCTCGAGCGCAAGGGCTACGTGTCGCGCGTTGAAGATCCAGAAGACCGCCGTGCAGTACGAGTTCAAGCTACTGAAGCCGGCGCAGATTTGTACGAACGCATTCGAGCCGACCTGATCGCCGAAGAGAAGGAAATGATCAGCGGCATGCCAGCCGAGGTTCGCCAGGGTGCGCTGACTTTACTGCGTCAGCTCACTCGAGCTGCCGAGATTCGTTGTGGCCTTGTCAGTGAATGCTGCCCAGGCCAGACCAAGGACAAGTGAGGGGGTAGCTCCCCCCTTTTTTAACTATATTGTTGTCACTACCAATCAAAAGGAAAGCACGATGCTAGTCCGCCTCGCAAAGCTCAGTGATAGCCAAGCCATCACCGATATCTACAACCAAGGCATCGAAGATCGCAGCTCCACATTCGAGACCCAGCCGCGCACCGTCGAGGACATGCAGCCCAAGGTAGCCGATATGTCGCGCTACCCGGTTCTCGTGGTCGAGCTCGATGGCGAGGTGGTTGCCTGGGCGAACTTGAGCAGCTATCGCGCGCGCTCCTGCTATGACGGTATCGCTGATTTCTCGATCTACCTGCGCCGGGATGCGCGAGGTCGTGGTATCGGGAAAGTACTCTTGAATGCTCTGTTGGCGGAGGCAGAAGCACGCGGATTCTGGAAAGTCCTTTCTCGGATTTTCACCTTCAACGAGGCTAGCCTCGCGCTCTGCCGCTCCTGCGGGTTCAGACAGGTTGGCGTCTACGAGAAACACGCTTGCCTGGAAGGCCGCTGGCTGGACTGCGCCATCGTCGAGCGGGTCATCTCTTCGAATCAACCTGTCTCTGGAGAATCAGCATGAGCCTGACTGACCTTCCCGTTGTCGTTATTGGCGCCGGCCCAGTTGGACTGGCCGCTGCTGCCCACCTCCTGGCTCGTGATCTGAATCCGCTAGTCATTGAGGCAGGAAATCAGGCTGGAGCAAGCATCAGCCAGTGGGGGCACGTCAGCATGTTTTCGCCCTGGGAATACAACGTGGACAAGGAGGCGGCCAAGCTTCTGGCCGCGACTGGCTGGGAAGCTCCGCGTCCTGACACATATCCCACCGGGCGCGAGCTGTTGGATCGCTATCTCCTTCCGCTCGCTGCTCTTCCGGTGATCCGGGAGCGGACACGTCTGAATACTCGCGTCCTCGCGGTGACCAAGTCGGGGGCTGATGCGCTGAAAACCAAGGGTCGTACTGCTTCACCGTTCCTGGTGCGCATTGCTGGCCCCAATGGTGAGCAGGACATCCTCGCTCGCGCCGTGATCGATGCCTCCGGTACCTATGAAACTCCGAACTGGATGGGCGCCTCGGGTATTCCCGCATTGGGCGAGCTGGAAGCAAGCTCGCATATTGCCTATGGCATTCCCGATGTAACCGGCGGTGCACGTGAGCGCTATGAGAGCCGCCGTGTACTGGTCGTGGGTGGCGGCCACTCCGCCTTCAATGCCTTGCAGGATCTGGTTGGACTGCCCGGCACCAAGGTGTTCTGGGGCATCCGTGGACACTCTCTGGAGAGAATTCTGGGCGGTGGTGCCAACGATAAGCTCGCCGAGCGCGGCAACCTGGGCCTTCGCATCCGAGCGTTGCTCGAACAGGAAAAGATCACTCTGTTCCAAGGCATATCGATCAACCGGGTTGATACCACTGGCCAAGGACTCGTCGTCCACAGCAATGGCGAAACACTGCCGGAAGTCGACGAAATCATCGTAGCCACGGGCTTCCGGCCCAACCTTCAGCTGCTGGGCGAGCTAAGGCTGGCAATTGATCCTGCCACTCAAAGCCCAACCCAACTGGCCCCGCTGATTGATCCGAACGAGCACAGCTGCGGGACGGTTCGCCCACATGGCATCGATGAACTCTCTCATCCTGACGAGGGGATTTTTATTGTCGGAATGAAGAGCTACGGGCGGGCCCCTACCTTCCTAATGCTAACGGGCTACGAGCAAGTTCGCTCTGTAGCGGCAGGGCTCGCGGGCGACTGGGAAGCTGCTCGGCGTGTCGAGCTCGAACTACCCGAAACGGGAGTCTGCAGCCTTCAGTTCGAAGAGCAGGAGCAGTCGTCGAGTTGCTGTGCACCCGCAGCACCGGCGCAGGCCAGTTGCTGTGGTACGCAAGAGTCTCCCGCTGCAGTTGTGGCCCAGAAATCGACCTGCTGCACACCAACGAGTCGCTCATAAGAACTCGTTTCCCATCGACGCTTCGCCGACGTGCCCTTGATCAAAGCCGGCGAAGCGAAGCTGGCATATAACAACCACAAGCCTTGGTGCTCTTTGACTTTTTATCAGTCGTCATTGGAGAACCAGCATGCATCTCATCCAGATATACGATCCCGCCTTGTGCTGTAGCACCGGCGTTTGCGGGGTTGAAGTGGATCAGTCCCTTGTCACCTTCGCGAGTGATGTCGAGTGGGCAATCCGGCAAGGCGCCAATGTTCAGCGTTTCAATCTGGCGCATGAGCCTCAGGCCTTTGCTGAGCAATCCGCTGTTCGCGACTTCTTGCAGCGTTCCGGCCAAGGCAGCCTGCCTTTGACCCTGGTGGATGGCGAAATCGTTATGGCAGGCCGCTATCCGTCACGCACCGAGCTGGCTCACTGGGCCGCCGTTCAAGCCTCACCCTCTACGGACTCGGAGAGCAACGGATGCTGCTCTTCCGGTCGTTGCTGCTGATAGGAGGATTCCATGCAATTTCTTCAATCCCCACCCCGCTTCCTCTTTTTCACTGGTAAGGGTGGCGTGGGCAAGACTTCTATCGCCTGCGCTGCTGCCGTCCAACTGGCCGGCGAGAACAAGCGCGTCCTATTGGTCAGCACTGATCCGGCGTCCAATGTGGGCCAAGTATTCAGTACGGAAATCGGCAACAAGGTCACCGAGATCCGGGAAGTCGCCCGACTGGCTGCGCTGGAAATCGATCCCCAGCAGGCTGCTCAGGCATACCGCGACAAAATTGTCGGGCCAGTGAAAGGTGTGCTGCCCGAAGACGTGGTGAAAGGTATCGAGGAGCAACTTTCCGGGGCCTGCACCACCGAGATCGCGGCCTTCGATGAGTTCACCTCACTGCTCACCGATGACGCGCTGATCGCTGAATTCGACCACATCATTTTTGATACTGCGCCAACTGGCCACACCATCCGCCTCCTGCAGCTTCCTGGAGCCTGGAGCGGCTTTTTAGAGAGCGGTAAGGGCGACGCCTCGTGCCTCGGGCCACTCGCCGGGCTGGAAAAGCATCGCGCCCAGTACAAAGCGGCTGTAGCAGCGCTGGCTGATCCCGTACGTACTCGCCTGATACTCGTTGCACGAGCCCAAAATGCTGCGCTTCGCGAAGTTGCGCGCACCCATGAGGAGCTTGCCGATATCGGCTTGAAGCAGCAGTACCTGGTGGTGAATGGCGTGTTGCCGGCCGCCGCTGCAGAAGGCGACGAGCTTGCCGCCGCCATCTACCAGCGGGAGCAACAGGTTCTAGCGAAAATACCGGAGGTACTTCGTAGCCTTCCGCTCGATCAGGTGGCACTCAAACCCTTCAACCTGGTGGGGCTCGATGCACTGAAGCACCTGTTCCTTGATGTGGCCATTGGGCCAGTCACGGAGACCGAAACGAACACCGAGCTGCACCTACCGAAGCTGTCGCCTCTCGTTGATGAAATCGCCGCCGAAGGGCACGGTCTGATCATGCTGATGGGCAAAGGCGGTGTAGGAAAGACCACCATGGCCGCAGCGGTGGCAGTCGACCTGGCCCGCCGAGGCCTTCCGGTACACCTCACGACTTCCGACCCGGCGGCGCATCTCGCGGAGACGCTCGAAGGCGTCATGGAGAATCTCACGGTCAGCAGAATCGATCCTCAGGCGGAGACCGAGCGATACCGGCAGCACGTACTCAAGACAAAAGGCGCCAGTCTCGATGCGGAAGGCCGTGCCCTACTGGAGGAAGACTTGCGGTCGCCCTGCACCGAAGAGATCGCCGTGTTCCAGGCCTTTTCCAGAGTCATCCGGGAAGCTGGCAAGAAGTTCGTCGTGATGGATACCGCCCCTACAGGACATACCTTGCTTCTTCTGGACGCCACAGGGGCCTATCACCGCGAGATTGTCCGCCAGATGGGCGACACGAAGGTGGGCTACACCACTCCCATGATGCAGTTGCAGGATCCGAAGCAGACCAAAGTGCTCCTGGTAACGCTTGCCGAAACCACCCCCGTTCTGGAGGCGGCCAACCTGCAGGACGATTTGCGCCGCGCAGGAATCGAGCCATGGGCTTGGGTGATCAACAACAGCGTCGCGGCAGCAGCGCCAAGATCCGCATTGCTGCTCAGAAGAGCAGAGAATGAGCGCCGCGAGATCAATGCGGTTGCTACCAAGCACTCTTCCCGCTACGCGGTTGTCCCGCTGCTGAAAGATGAACCTGTCGGCATAGATCGTCTGCAATCGCTGGTCGGAAACTGCTAAAGGCTGCGCCGAGCACCACCAAGGCTGAGAGGCTTCTGGGGTGCTCGGCATTTCCTTCGAATGAGTAAGCGCGTGGACAACGTCTCGGAAAAGCAGAGACACCCGCAAGGCACGTCGGTGTCAGCTATGCCGCCAGACCTTCACCGAGGAAATCAGCAGAATAGCGGCGAGCAGGGGTAGCAGGTATGTAGTGGAAATCAGCCCAAGTAACTGCCCACCGATGAAGGTTCCAATGATCGAGCCAGCGGCCATGATCAGGATGAACGTCCGCTGTGTTCTGACCACCGAAAAGCTCTGGTTGCGGCTGTAGCGGGTGAATCCCACGATCATGGTGGGCAGGCTCACCGCCAGTGAAAGGCTACCGGCAAGCTTTATGTCGGCGCCAAACAAAAGAACGATGGTCGGAATGAGTAGTTCGCCACCTGCGACTCCCATCAGCGCTGCTACGACGCCGATCCCGAAACCGACGACCACACCGACCATAATCAACGCTGCGCCATGAAACAGTGGCTCACCCGTCGCGTTTGCGTCATGGCCAAACAGCAACGCAATGGCGATTCCTACCAGCAGCACTGCCAGCACTCTGTAAAGAGTCTGGCTCTTGAGCTTGGTTGCCCACCCCGCCCCATACCAAGCTCCAGCAAGGCTTCCGGCAAGGAGTGTGACAATGATGTCCCAACGTTCGAGGACGTCCGCATAGGGGACGCTCATTGCACGAAACGGCAAAGCCGTCGCGACGACGATGAGACTCATCGCCTTGTTAAGGATAACTGCCTCAAGAGCCCCAAAACCGAAAAGGCCAATCAGCAGAGGAAGTCGAAACTCTGCGCCACCTAAGCCTATGAGCCCTCCTAAAGCACCAATCAAGGAGCCAGCGGAGAAGACTGCGACATTGTTCTTTTCTTTTTCGGCGCTCATACGGCTCCTGCCTCGTTTCGCATCATCGGATTGCGCGCCGTCGTGCCAGGTCTCCTAAAGGGGCGGCTCGGCGGCCATGCAAGCTATTCCGATGGCAACCTAATGTCTAGGCTCCACAACAGCGCATGGGCTCATGCGACGGATTCGAGCGAAAAGGCAGCGTGAAGGCATGCAGATTCAACGCGCCCGGTACTTTGTCAGTTACACCCGCCCCCACCAATCACCGCACACCGTGCTCCGGGCGTCGGCCCAAACAGCTCATGACAGAACTGTCACTTGAAGTTTATGCGAAAAAACGTATATTCGAAAAACCATATACATCCGGACATCCCGAGATGACTGACAAGATCCGCGTCCTGTTTGTTTGTACCGCCAACGCCGCTCGCTCCCAACTTGCCGAAGCGCTGCTTCGGCACACCGACAGTGAGCACTTCGAGGCCTTCAGCGCTGGAACTCAGCCTGGCGTGATCGACCCGAGAACCTATGCCGCCCTCGATCATCTCTCCATTGATACCAGCGGCCTGCGCAGCAAATCCATCGAAGAGTTCGCGGGTGAACGCTTCGACTATGTCATCACCCTTTGCGACAAAGCCGCTCAGGAATGCCAAACCCTTCCAGGGACTGGCGAGGCATTGGCGTGGAACTTTGAAGATCCGGTGACCAGCAACCGCCACGACGCCTTCCGTCACACGCTTCACGAGATTCACGAGCGCATCAAGATGTTCGTCCTTGTGAAGACCAAACACTGAGAACCGCCATGACTGACTCCCTGACTCCGACCCAGGTTTTCAAATGCCTGGCTGACGAAAACCGCATCCGGATGATGCTGTTGATCGCTCGCGAGGAAGAGCTCTGCGTCTGCGAACTGACCTGTGCCCTGGATGAAAGCCAACCGAAGGTGTCTCGCCACCTGGCTCAGCTGCGTACCTGTGGGCTACTGGAAGACCGCCGGCAAGGCCAGTGGGTGTACTACCGACTGCATCCAAAACTGCCCGCCTGGGTACGCGAGATTCTCGTAACGACGCTTGAGGCCAACCGCCAGTGGTTGAGCACGAGCTCCAAGCGACTGGACACCATGGGCGACCGCCCCGAGCGCGTTGCTGCCTGCTGCTGAAGACTGCCGAGAAGATCCGATGAAAGTTCTGTTCCTCTGCACCGCCAATAGCTGCCGAAGCATCTTGTCTGAGGCTGTCTTCAATCACTTGGCCCCAGCCGGCATGAAGGCATACAGCGCCGGTAGCCAACCCAAGGGGGAAGTGAATCCGCTGTCCATCACAGCCCTGCAGCGCGCCGGTATCGCCACTAATGGCCTGAGCAGCAAGTCCACCGATTCACATGCCGACCTGGCACCGGACTTTGTCATCACCGTTTGCGACAAGGCAGCCGGCGAGGCGTGCCCCGTGTTCTTCGGGCCCGCTGTGAAGGCCCATTGGGGACTTGCCGACCCGTCCGATCTGCAGGGTAGCGAGGAAGAGATGGATGCTGCCTTCGATGACACGCTCGGGCACATCAAACGACGCATTTCTGCGCTTCTCGCACTGCCCTTTGAACAACTCGATGCCGCCCAGCTCAAGGCAGAACTGGCACGCATCGGCACTCTCTGAAGCTACGGAGACCCATCATGAGCAAGAGTCGTCTTACTTTCCTGGATCGCTACCTGACGATCTGGATCTTTCTCGCCATGGGGCTTGGTATAGCGCTCGGTAGTTTCTTCCAGGGGCTGCCGGCTTGGCTGAACGGCCTGTCAGTAGGCTCGACCAATATCCCCATCGCCATTGGCCTGATCGTCATGATGTATCCGCCATTGGCGAAGGTGAAATACGAGGAGCTGCCGCAAGTCTTCAAGGACAAACGCATCCTCGCCTTGTCACTGATTCAGAACTGGGTGATCGGCCCGGTACTGATGTTCGTGTTGGCCGTGGTGTTCCTCTCCGATAAGCCTGAGTACATGACGGGGCTGATCCTCATAGGCTTGGCGCGCTGCATCGCCATGGTGCTGGTGTGGAACCAGATCGCGGGCGGTAATAACCAGTACGTTGCGGGCCTGGTCGCCTTCAACAGCATCTTCCAGATTTTGTTCTTCAGCGTGTACGCCTGGATCTTCCTGGGCGTGTTGCCGCCCCTGTTCGGGCTGGAAGGCAGCGTCATTGAAACGAGCTTCGTCGATATCGCGCAGTCAGTACTGATCTACCTGGGCGTTCCGTTCCTGGCCGGCTTCCTGACCCGCAAAATCCTGATCAACCGCAAGGGTGCAGCCTGGTACCAAGATCGCTTCATTCCGAAGATCAGCCCGCTGACGCTGGTAGCTCTGCTGCTGACCATCGTTGCGATGTTCAGCCTCAAGGGCGACATGGTGCTGCAGCTGCCGCTGGACGTACTGCGTATCGCCATCCCGCTGACCATCTATTTCGTGGTGATGTTCTTCATCAGCTTCTGGATGGGCAAGCTGCTGGAGGCCGACTACCCACGTACCACCGCGCTGGCATTCACCGCCGCGAGCAACAACTTCGAACTCGCCATTGCCGTGGCCATCGCCACCTTCGGCCTAGCCTCCCCCGTCGCCTTTGCGACCGTGATCGGGCCGCTGGTTGAAGTACCTGTACTGATCTCTCTGGTCGGCGTTGCCTGGTGGCTCAAGCGTCGCTGGTTCGATCAAGCCTCTGGCGCCCTTTCCCAGGAGTGAAATCATGACCAATGACCATATCCCCAATATCGACAGCGAACTGATCGATCTGCCGTCCCCGGACAAACTGGCTATCGAACAGAAATCGACTCACAAACCGCGCATCCTCCTGCTGTACGGATCGACTCGCGAACGCTCCTTCAGCCGTTTGCTCACCGAGGAGGCCGCTCGCTTGCTAGAGCACTTCGGAGCCGAGACGCGGATTTTCAATCCGTCAGGTCTGCCCCTTCCGGATGACGTGTCCGATGACCATCCCATGGTCAAAGAACTGCGTGACCTGGTGCTCTGGTCGGAAGGCATGGTCTGGTGCTCGCCGGAGCGCCACGGCGCCATGACAGGCGTGTTCAAGTCGCAGATCGACTGGATTCCGCTGAGCATGGGCGCCGTGCACCCCACTCAGGGTAAGACCCTGGCGGTAATGCAGGTCTGCGGCGGTTCGCAGTCGTTCAACGCCGTTAACCAGATGCGCGTGCTCGGCCGCTGGATGCGCATGTTCACTATCCCCAACCAGTCCTCCGTGCCCAAGGCCTACCTGGAATTCGACGAGGCAGGTCGCATGAAGCCTTCTCCGTTCTACGACCGAGTCGTCGACGTGATGGAGGAACTGGTGAAGTTCACCCTGCTACTGCGTGATCGCGCCGACTACCTGGTCGACCGCTACTCCGAGCGCAAGGAGTCGGCGGAAGAGCTATCCAAACGTGTCAATCAACGATCCATCTGAGGCTTTCTGAACGTGCAATCGCATCCGTATTCCGTTCTTACCGCGTCCGATCTGAGCGGCCAACTGATCTTCACTCCGTGCCCCGGCACCAAGGACACGTCGGTGTCCGAGGCGCTAGCCACGCTTCGCGATGCCGGCGCGGTGGCTCTGGTGACCCTGATGCCAGAAGACGAACTGCTGCAGAACGAAGTCGATCTACTTCCCGAGGAATGCCAACTGCAAGGGATCGAATGGTTCCACTTGCCAGTGGAGGATGACCAGGCGCCCGGTGAAGCTTTCTCCACTGCGTGGGAAACCAATCGAGATCGCCTCAAGGAGCTGGTCAATGGCGGCCAGAAGATCGCCATCCACTGCAAGGGCGGCTCTGGTCGCACAGGCCTGATCGCAGCCCAACTGTTGATCGAGTGCGGCATGCCCATGCGAGAAGCCGTAGCCCAGGTACAAGCCCTTCGTCCCCGTGCGATTCAGCACCCTGCACACATTAACTACATCAGCCAGTTCGACAAAAAATCGCCGAACGCTCGCTAACCGCACTCGAGAACAAAAACATGGCCATCAAAGTAGGCATCAATGGTTTCGGACGTATCGGTCGCCTGGCGCTGCGCGCGGCATGGAACTGGCCGGAGTTTGAGTTCGTACAGATCAATGACCCGGCTGGCGATGCTGCGACGCACGCCCACCTGATCAACTTCGACTCGGTTCACGGTCGTTGGCATCACGAAGCGAGCTCCGACGGTGACTCGGTGGTTATTGGTGGTAAGCGCATCAAGATCACGGCGAACAAAGCCATCGCTGACACTGACTGGTCGGGCTGCGATCTGGTCATCGAGGCCAGTGGCAAGATGAAGACCGTTGCCGTGCTGCAGACCTACCTGGATCAAGGTGTGAAGCGTGTTGTCGTGAGTGCGCCGGTAAAGGAAAAAGGTGCGCTGAACGTCGTAATGGGCGTCAACCAACACCTGTTCGACCCGGCTCAGCATCGCATCGTGACGGCAGCCTCCTGCACCACCAACTGCCTCGCGCCGGTGGTGAAGGTGATCCACGAAAACCTTGGTATTCGCCACGGTTCGATCACCACCATCCACGACCTGACCAACACCCAGAGCATCCTGGATCAGCCACACAAGGATCTGCGTCGTGCTCGTGCGTCAGGTATGAGCCTGATCCCTACCACCACTGGCTCTGCCACCGCCATCGCGGAGATTTTCCCGGAGCTGCGCGGCCGACTGAATGGCCACGCCGTTCGCGTCCCGCTGGCAAATGCTTCGCTGACCGACTGCGTCTTCGAAGTCGAGCGGCAGACCAGCGCGGACGAGGTCAACCAGTTGCTCAAGCGCGCCGCCGAGAATGAGCTGAAGGACATCCTTGGCTACGAGGAGCGCCCACTGGTTTCCATCGACTATCGCACCGACCCGCGCTCCTCGATCATCGATGCGCTCTCGACCATGGTTGTGAACGGTACACAGGTGAAGCTGTATGCCTGGTACGACAACGAATGGGGCTACGCCAACCGCACTGTCGAACTGGCGAAGCTGGTCGGCCTGGCTGGCTGAAGGAGCGGGGCCCGATCATGAAGGCGCTATCGTCGCTCTCACCAGAAGTTCGCCAGTACCTGCTGGTAACGGGCAACTACTGGGCTTTCACGCTCACCGATGGCGCCTTGCGCATGCTGGTGGTACTCCACTTCCATTCTTTGGGGTACTCGCCGCTACAGATCGCAGCCCTGTTCCTGTTCTATGAGTTCTTCGGTGTCGTCACCAATCTGGTTGGCGGTTACCTGGGGGCGCGGGTGGGACTGAACCGCACCATGAACATCGGACTCGCCATGCAGGTCGTGGCGCTGCTGATGCTCACCGTGCCGTCTGCCTTGCTCACGATACCGTGGGTTATGGGAGCCCAAGCGCTATCCGGCATCGCCAAGGATCTCAACAAGATGAGCGCCAAGAGCTCGATCAAGCTCCTGGTGCCAGATGCTCAGCAAGGCAAGCTCTACAAGTGGGTGGCGATCCTTACAGGCTCGAAGAATGCGCTCAAAGGCGTGGGCTTCTTCCTGGGTGGCGCGCTGCTGGCCTTGCTCGGCTTCAAAGGCGCCGTGCTGGCCATGGCCGTGGTGCTAGCCCTCATCTGGGTCGGCAGCATGCTGTCGCTGAAAAAAGACCTGGGCAAAGCCAAGGCCAAGCCCAAGTTCCGCGACATGCTCTCCAAAAGCCGAGCAATCAACATTCTCTCTGCTGCACGGATGTTCCTGTTCGGTGCTCGGGATGTCTGGTTCGTCGTCGCGCTCCCGGTCTATTTGAGCGAGACGCTGAGTTGGGACTTCTGGCTGGTCGGAGGTTTCCTTGCCGCGTGGGTGATCGGCTACGGCATCGTCCAATCCTTCGCGCCGGCATTGACCGGCAAGAAGCGAGGTCACGTCCCCGACGGTCGCGCTGCCTTCATCTGGGCGCTGATACTTGCGGTGCTGCCGGCCGCCATCGCCCTTGGTCTGGATATGAACCTCTCTGCTCAGATCGTGCTCCTGGGTGGGCTGATGCTGTTCGGGGCGCTCTTTGCCGTGAATTCCTCGCTGCACAGCTATCTGATTGTCTCGTACGCCAAGGAGGACGGCGTATCGCTGGACGTGGGGTTCTACTACATGTCCAACGCCATGGGACGCCTAATCGGCACGGTGCTTTCCGGGTGGGTATTCCAGGCCTACGGACTGGTGGCCTGCCTTTGGATCTCTGCGGCATTCGTTCTCCTGGCCGCGCTCATTTCAATCGCCTTGCCCAGACATGCAGAGGTGGTGACCACCCCGAACTGACTAGG
This sequence comes from Pseudomonas sp. MRSN 12121, assembly GCF_000931465.1. Classification (NCBI taxonomy): domain Bacteria; kingdom Pseudomonadati; phylum Pseudomonadota; class Gammaproteobacteria; order Pseudomonadales; family Pseudomonadaceae; genus Pseudomonas; species Pseudomonas sp. MRSN 12121. Next base: position 6,686,710 of record NZ_CP010892.1, read on the forward strand.
GGTGTGAATGCATGAGACTCCTGCCTTCCTGGGCAAGGCAGGCCCGAAGACCTGATGCAATGTGGAGGCACATCATGAACAGGTTGATAGGGTTACTACCGCTTCTCGTCTCCGCACTGTGGCTTAGCGCGTGCGACAAACCGAGCGACGCCCACAAACCCGTTGCCGGCATCGAACAACCGATTGCCGGCAGCTGGTTCGATGGTCAGTGGCGGGCCGAAGCATCATCCGCATCGAGTCCGCCCCTCCTTACGATCTCTGCAGAGGGGCTGCGCTGGGGGGACTGCAAGGCCTCTGGCGACGGGCAGGTCAGCATCAATGGAAAGCAGGCAACCTATGCCATCACGAGCGGATTCGACTGCATCAGCAGGGACGCGACATTGACTGGCGTGGTGTTAACCCAACGGGGCAATTGCGAGCTTCTGTTGGAAGCGTATGCCTCCGATGTCGAGATTGAGAATGGAGTTCCCGCTATCCGGAACACCTACCTCAAGAGTGGCTGTACGCCGTAGCGGCAAGAGGGCGTAATAAACTTCATGTGCAACTTATCGTCAGGCTGACACGTTCACCATGGCACCAAACCAGCTTCTGATCGGGAAATCAGCGTTCATCGTCAGGGCGCAGTCTCTGCCCAATGGCTACAACCAGCGCCCTGGCATGACCCTGTTGCTGGCTGACGGCGAACCGCTCGAGTTGGAGATCGATGGTTTACCAGCCGCCACCTCGGAGGCTTGGCTGTTGGCACCCGAAATACGTCGCCGTTTCCTGCGCCCGCAGCCGCATACGAGCATCACCGTCGAGCCAAGCCACCCGTCATATCTTCGAATGTTGCGCTGGGCCCGTAGCAGCCCTGATGCGGCGCTTCGAGTCGACGTACCAGTTGCCTCTCGCTTCAGGCTGGCCTCCGCAACCACGCAGCAGACCTTCGATGACGCGCTGAATGAGTTGCTTGCTCTGCATGAGCAGCCAGAGATCACACCAAGCCCGCGCCTGGAGTATCTGTTGTCACTGGTCGAGGCATCAGGCGAAGACAGCACCGCAGAGCAGATTTGGGGAGCATTCCGGTCTCGCTATTCCAGTACCCAAGCACACTGCTCCCACTGGCTACAGGAGTCGCTCGGTTTGCCACTGCGCAAATTGCTGCTGTGGCGAAAGCTCCGGCGTGCCCTGGAGGGGCTCAATGACCCGAATGGAGCCACCGCCGTCGCTCATGAAGCAGGTTTTGCCGACTCAGCCCACCTGTCCCGCATCTGCCTGCGGACTTTCGGGCTTCGCCCTTCACAGGCGAACAACAACAAAATCCTTCAAGTAAGCTGGCTGCAGGATTGCTGAAACTCTCCCTCACATCTTGAGGGAGGCATTAGATGCCACATCTGGACACCTGGGCTGTCAGCGGCCTTCTGGTTTTACTGGGAAGCTTCGAGTTGCTTGCCGGACGCATGCTGAACAGGCGCCAATCCGACGAGCTTGCCGTTGACGCGATCAGCCTTGCCCAGTTCGCATTGCTGATTAAACCAGCAGTCATCGCCGGAGCTGCGTTGATCCTGGCCCAACTGGCACCTGGCGCAGCTGGTCAGCTGGGCTCGCTTCCACTTTGGCAGGCGGTTCTGCTGGTCATAATCCCTGCTGACTTCATGCACTACTGGTACCACCGACTAGGCCACACCATTCCTTTCATGTGGCACATGCACCGTACCCACCACACCGCAACGGCAATGAGCATCAGCGTTGCCTACCGGGAGAACTGGCGTTGGTTCTTGTTCATGCCGGACATCTGGTACGCCGGGGCTCTCGTCTATCTCGGCCTAGGCGAGGCGGTGCTCATCGCTCACCTGATTTTCGGTTGCGCCAACGTATTGGTGCACAGCGCGTTCGCCTGGGACAAGGTGCTCTACAAATGGCGCTGGCTGGCGCCCGCTACCTGGCTGCTAGAGCGGCTGGTTCAGCTGCCTAGCACGCACCGCGCGCATCACGCCGAGCTTGATGAGCACGGCAAGCCGCCCCATCACAACTTCGCCCAGTTGCTGTTCATCTGGGACACGCTGTTCGGAACCGCGAACTTCACTCGCGACCGATACCCAGAGCGATATGGAATCCCGAATGATCCTGGTGATCCGTGGTGTGCCCAGCTGTGGTGGCCCTTCTGCAGATCGCGGAAAGCAGATAGTGAATACAGGTGAAGCCGGCGACGAGGCGTCCGTAAACGTCCGCTATGGGCCGGTAGCGGCTGCTATCGGCTGCAGCAGGTCGTGGCTACGGTGTGACTGTTGTGGCCGCATGCAAGCGGTGGTCAGCACGAATGCATATGCTCGGCCAGGAGTTGGTCAGGAGGAATGCAATCGGGTGGCCAAGTCAGTGCAATTGCGCAGGTGACAACAATGCCGGCAAGTCAACATTGCTGGAAGCAGTGGACCTGGTGCTTGGCCCAGAACGCCTCAGTCGCCGCCCCGTAATAGACGAGCACGATTTCTATGCCGGGACGTATGTAGACCCGGTCAAAAAAGAGGTGGTTCCGATCCAGATCGAGGTTATTGTCGCCGGCCTCTCCGATGAGCAGCAGCGGCATTTCCGCGACCACATCGAATGGTGGGATGCGCAGGCCAAAACGTTACTTGTGGGGGCTCCCCCGGAAAGGACAGACGCCCCTCACGTTGGTGCAGCAATGCGCGTCTTCTTCAACGGCTGGTATGACGTAGAAGAGGATGACTTCTCTGGGGATACCTATTACGCCACTCCTGAAACACCGGATGGTTCCTACCTGCGCTTCTCTGCACCCGACAAGCGAAAGTGCGGTTTTCTCTATTTGCGCACCCTGCGAACCGGCACCCGTGCACTCAGCTTGGAGCGAGGCTCTTTGTTGGACGTGATCCTTCGACTGAAGGAGACACGACTGACAATGTGGGAGGACCTGCTCGACCAGCTAAGGGCACTGCCAGTTGGAGAGACCGAAGACATCGGCGAGCTGCTTGCCGCAGTCCAAGATGCCGTGCGGCACTACGTACCATCCGACTGGGCAGAAGACCCTCACATGCGTGTCTCGGATCTCACCCGAGACACGCTCCGCCGAACACTGACCGTCTTCATGGGTACGGGCGCAAAGAGGCCGGACGGTTCCGTCTACTCTGCGCCATATCAGCACCAAGGCACTGGCACGATTAACACGCTGGTGTTGGCTCTGCTGTCCATCATCGCCGAACTCAAGCAAAGTGTAATCTTCGCGATGGAAGAGCCAGAGATCGCGCTTCCGCCGCACACCCAGAAGCGAATCATCAATTCTCTGCGCCAGAAGTCAGCACAAGCCATCTTCACCTCTCACTCACCCTACGTGCTGGAGGAGTTCGAGCCTGCCCAGGTGGTGGTTCTCAAGCGAGTGGCCGGTGTCATGACCGGAATCCCTGCTACATACCCACCATCAGTCAAGCCCAAGGCTTATCGCACCGAATTTAGAACTCGATTCTGCGAAGCCCTACTGGCCCGTTATGTACTCGTTCTTGAGGGTCGTACGGAGTACGACGCATTGGCTGCCGCCGCCCGCCGGCTTGGCGAGTTGGATCCCACACGATTCAAATCACTCGAAAACCTTGGGGTAGCCATCGTCGACGCTCGCGGGGAGACCAATGTCGCTCCGCTGGGTGCATTCTTCCGGTCACTCGGTAAGACCGTGTTTGCGGTGTTCGACAAGCAATCGCCGGAGGCACTCGCAGCCATCAAGGCCTCAGTCGATCATCCTTACGAGTCTGCGAGCGCAGGCTTCGAAGACCTGGTGCTGCAGGGCGCATCTGAGGCCGCACTCCGCAGCTATGCCGCTGCTGTAGTTGCCGGAGGCGATTGGCCGCAGCATCTCGCGGCATGGACACCAGCAGCCGCAACGCCGTTGGCTGATCTGCAGGCTGCTCTGTCGAGTTATTTCAGCTGGGCTAAGGGTGGTGGCGACGCCGGCGACTTGCTCGCCTCCTGTCAAACCGCCGACGACATGCCTGAATACGTGAGAACCACGTTGGCAGCCATCAAGAACGTCATTGAGCCACCACGGCTGCCTCCATTACCTCCCCAGGCAGCCGGCATGCCCCTTCTCCCAGAAACTGCAGCCAAGCCGGCACCATTGGCAGCCGCCTATGGAAGGTTTCAACCGTCCCCGCCCCAGCCTTCGACATGACTGAAGTGTGGAGCGATCAGAAGCGCGGCTTCCTGGCGTGCACCGGGCACGCCCTAGCGCTGGGTGGTCCTGGTGGAGGCAAAACACACGTCGCGCTGGTGAAGGCTCGCGATGAGATTCGCTCAGGAGTACTCAAGCCAGGCCAGAAGATTCTCTTCTTGAGCTTCGCCAGGCCTACCGTAGCGCGCATCATCGAAAAGGCTTCTGAGCTGATTTCTCGTGAGGACCTGAAGCAACTGGAGGTTAGTACGTACCACGGTTTTGCATGGAGCATTCTCCGGAGCCATGCCTATTTGCTGAATGGCAGGCGAAGCCTGCAGCTCCTGCCACCGCCAGAAGCAGCAGCGCATTTGACTGATATCGATAAGGCCCAACACGAAAATGAGAAGCGGCGCCTTTTCGAGCAGGAAGGCCGTCTGCATTTCGATTTGTTCGCAAGCTTGGTCAGCGACCTGCTTCGTCGAAGTGATCGGCTAAACACCATCTTCTCCGACACCTATCCCATAATCATCCTCGACGAGTTTCAGGACACAAACAGTGATGAATGGGCGCTGATTCAGCAGCTTGGAAGACGCAGTCGCCTCATTGCACTGGCAGACCCCGAACAGCGAATCTACGAGTTTCGAGGCGCTGACCCCAGGCGGGTGGGCGACTTTCTGGAGAGCTTCAGCGCCGCTCACTTCGATTTCGCCGGTGAAAACCATCGCAGCGGCGGTACCGATATCGCAACCTATGGGAACGACCTTCTCACCGGGGCGAACAAGGGCAGGACCTATCAACAGGTCAAAATCATTCGCTACGGCTTCTTATATGGAAAGAGCTCGCACTTCAGCGCCAAGACCGCAGTTTACTCGGCATTGGAACGGCTCAAGAAAGTACCGGACAAGTCGATCGCGGTTCTGGTGCCATCCAAACGGCTAATGCTTGAGCTTTCTGACTATTTCTCATCCACGTCTGATGGTCTGCCGGAGCTATATCACGACGTTGCAATGGATGCAGAGCCGCCGGCTCTAGCCGCTGGCGTTATCGCCACGCTACTGGAGGGAGGTACGGCTAGCGATGTGGCAAGCCGCATGCTCGGCGCACTTCACTCGCACATTCGCGGACGGCGCGGAGGCAAGCCTACACCTCAGACGGAGCTTGACCTGGCAGGCGCTCTTAGCGGTTTCCTTTCCACGGGAAAGATCCGCGGTGCCAAGCGCCAGTTGATTGTCAGCGAAGTTCAACGGATCTCAGAGTTGCGGCAACGACTGGAATTCACAGGTGACCCTTCGGAGGACTGGCTATATCTGCGCGGCCTGTTGGCATCCTCCACCGCGGAAGCCTTGAGGCAAGTAGCAACGGATGCCCGCTACTTACGACTTCTTCATCGAGGCTCGGTACTGCGCACCAGCTTGGGTGCCCTGTGGCGTGCCCAGGGTGGGTACAGAGGTGCTGAAGAGGCAGTCCGCAGTGCCTTGATGCAGGAGCATTTCGCTGCTGCTCAAAAAGACTGGCGCGGCATCCATCTCATGACAATTCATAAGTCCAAAGGCAAAGAGTTCGACGAGGTCATCATCTACGAAGGCCTATACCAGCGCATCGCCAAAGCCCCGCAGGACCCAAAGACCTGCGCTCAAGACCTGTTAGCTCTACGGGTAGGAGTGACTAGAGCGGTACGCCGTACTACCGTTGTGACGCCGAAGCGCGAACCTTGTCCTTTCCTGTGACTCTGCATTGCGGGGCACATCAAAGCATAGGAAGTTTCTAATTCAGAAGCGGTCCTAAAGCGGATTCAGTCATAGCAGAAAGAAATCAGGTTATTGTGACTACTTGCAAATAAGAAATCCGAAACGACGCAGGCAAGACTATCCATGTCGAGACTAAGTAGCAGAGCCACGAAGGGAATGGGCCACCACACTTGGTAACTCATAACTCTTCGTCCTGAGTTGCAACAAAGCCTCTTTCACAATTAAAATTGACTCTGCTAGAGCCCTATTTTCACTACTCTTCGCTTCACCCATCAAAGCTTCAATAACACTCATCGCCTCGGCGGCGACGTTTGCAGAATCCTTGTATTCAACCTCAAGCTCTTCGTAGGCCCAATCTACATAGCGCCACATGCTATCAAGCGAAGAGTGACCACTGAGACTCGCGACCTTTGAGAGAACAGTAGTAAGTGCCTCAACGCCAATTGACCCCCGGCTGCTCAAAGATCGAAGCCTAGCCATAACCTGCAATGTAATATATCGGTGCCTAAGCATGTGAGCGGATACCCGCTCAGTAAGGCCCGCCTCTGCCCGGAGATCAGAAAACAACTGTGACACTGTTGAGGGCGCCATCTTGAACCCCTCTCTGGTGCAAAACAGCCAGTCCAGATCTTTGAAGCCAATCTTTCTCCTCTTTAATCTCCTAATCTGAATAGAGCGAGTAACATCGATATACTCCAAGAGCATTCTAAACGTTTCGTCTGAGATAGGTATTAACCTGTAAGGATTGCCTTTTCTTTTAGATGTTCTTACGGGCAATTTCCGGTCAGCAGATGCCCCTACAATATCAGAAACTCGGATCCAAGTTAGCTCTTCTCTACGTATGCCCGTATCTGCAAGGAGAACAAGCATACATCGATCACGGCTGCGACGAAAATTAGTTTTGGCAGTCCATTCACAAGAATCCAGCAGAGCAGATATTGCATTAGAAGAAATAGGGCGAACTGTACGAGGAATGCTTGCAGGCACCATCGCATGATGCTGGGTTCGAACCCTTACAACACCTTGCTTACTCTTCAACGAACGCAAAGAAATTGTTACTTGAGCCCCCTGCCCTAATGAACCCACTAAACGCTTTCCAACCAACAAAGTTTGATACCATTCTAAGAACGATATAACCCGCAACAAAATTCTATTTATGTGGTTCCCAGAAGATTTTTTGCGCTTAATTAACCAGTCTGAAAATGAAACCAGCACATCATCACACACTTCCTCAATCACCACCTCAGACTCAAACAAAAAACGTACAAACAAGGATAGTTCTGATGCATAAGTGTTAATTGTGGAAATAGCGCTATTTGAGCGCCTAAGATGAAGGAAATAAACGTTAAGCTGCCAACATATACAACCATCTGGCCAATACATCACCCTCATTTCGGGGGCCGCCCATCGCTCCGACCTCCTCAACTTATCATATCCAGGCAAATAAAATTCTTTAGAGGAAGTGCGCCAAAGCCGACCAGCCGAAGTCATTTCACAACCTTAATGTGAGGATTTTTTTCATATCGCCGATAATGCCGTTGCAACTCAGACTCTGCTAAATCTGACCGCAACGATAATCTCTTCAGCCGTTCAAGCAAATCCAAGTATCTAGCGGTCATGTCTAGCGCAGCATCTACCGCTAACTGAGAGCTTAACTTCCAAGCATCAACATCATCAGAAGACTTTTTTCGGATCAGCTGTCGGGAGTCGCCGATGATCAAAGCAGCATCACGTAGAAGCTGGGAAAGTCCACCTTCATATAGCCCATTCACATATTTCCGTAATGTTTTATGACTTAAAGGAGTAATTCCAAGAGACTCATTATCCCAAGCAGCTAGTTTTGAAACAGAGGTGAAAGCTGATAGCTCACTCTTAGAAGGGGAAGGAGTTGCTCTAATCCTATCAAACTCAGAGATTCTACAAGCAGCGCTCCTAGCGGCAGTTTCAGATAGGACTTTGATGCTTGATGCAATTTGGCCTTTACCAAGTCGAGGCATCGGCACCCTCCCTAACTGAAACTGCCACCGTATACCTCTTTCTTTTTCCAGCATTAATTTGAATTGGGGTAGCGGTGTATACACCTTTTTCCGACAATAATTCTAGGTAATCTCTTAACTCATCCTCATGCATGACGTTGATTTTTTCAGTGCCAAAATGCTTAATAAGGATATTCCTGAGTTGCTGAACGCCATGAGATTGATCATCAGAGCAAACTGCAGAAGTAGCCAACGCAGCTTCGGATGCACTGAGCTCTTTTCCTGTTAAGCTTTCTTTAATGTAGCGCCAGGTTTCCCCAATATCTTCATGCCCCATAAACCAAGAAAGCGCCGGCAAGGAATTCTCCAATCCTCCGAAGTGAAAAAATGTCATAGCAAAATAGCGGCGAAGTTGATGTGGGAGCACCACCCATCGTTCTCCCGAGTTATCAACAAGTTTTAGGTACTCACTAAGCTCCTTTAGAAAAACATAAGCATCAGCCACATTGAATGGAGAGGCACCTCTGACGTTAACTTTAAAAAACGCCTGCGACTTAAATAAAATATCACTTGAAGGCACTATGATTTGCCAAAGTTTTTTTAGCGCATTTAAAGATAATAAACACTCATAAACAAGGCGCGGAACCGGCTTTTCCATCGGCTCACGCATATTATCAAACCCAGTTTTCCTCAGTAAAACAGAAAGATAGAATCTACCGTCAACCTCATAACTAGCGCTTTTATCCAGATCAACCAGTTCATTTCTGCGACAACTAGTCAGGACACCGATCAAGCAGAAGCAGACGGCCGTATGAAGCCTCAACAAGAAAATCGAGAATGGAAACTGAGTTCTAATTTTTGCCTCAGAGATAAGAGGATCCACCTGCATTCGTCTGTAAGCATCAAAAGCAGAGACCAGTCCATCTGGAATCGGAACAATTTCTTCTGATATGGATAACGCCGTAAACACTGAAACATTCGACTCATCCATTATCGACCGTGAAAGAGGAACAACTTCATTGCAGTAATAGTTGAGTGCCGGATACGTATCAATCATCCATTTGCCGCAACCGAACATAAGACTTCTTCCCGTAGAAAGAGGCAAGGTTCTTGTTCTACCGTTTCCTCCGATGCGGAAAGGCCGCACAATATCCGATATTAAATAAGGATTACCTATTTCTACATGCGATTGAATAGGCAGAGAAGATAGCAGTTCACAGAAATTAACCATCCAGTTTGATAGAGCAGTTGTGGCTCTTGATGCCCCGTTCTCGCTGGACTTACCTCCAGCCTCACAATCAAACCCATGCGTCAAGTATCTTCTGAACTCGGTAGATTGAGATAACCGTTTGTAGTCAACCCCCAAAGCAGCCGCAGCGAAGCGCAAATTTAGATTACCGTTACCATCCAGTGCTCCTAGTTTTCCCAAATGCTCGGAAAGTGATATTGGCTCAATTCCATCCTTGGAATTTGCTAGATAATCTTCCCAGCGCTGTATGAAAGCCCCTGTTCCACTAACACCTCCTACCTCTGCCACTCCAAGAAACTCAACTACGTCATCCACCCCAAAAATAGAAAACCCCTCTTCAGAAAACTTGTTTCCATATCGAACAGCAAGAAACTCAGCTAGCCACAACAGATATAAATGAAAGTGAAGAATGCCTCTTAACGATCTAGCGACTTTAAGAGCTCCATCATAGGCGCACACCACTATCATTTTTGCCTGTTCCAAAGGAACCGCATAAACAGGGCTTGTGAAGCTTCCGCTTGGCAAAAGCCTGTTCCAATTTAGACGAACACCACCTTTAATGGTGCCGTCTACATTCCGAACAACCACCCCTGAGTCTACGACCCATGTAGAACTTTCCAGCTCATTAAGAAGCCATGCAGGTCTGTATATATGATTTATTTTTCTAGTTGTTCGATCAAAAAAATCAATGACTCCGACCGGTAATTTGTGTCGACTCATCACCCCACCTCTGGCAGGATAACCATAGCCGACATCGCTTCTTTCTTCAAAAGCGCCTTCTTGACAAGATTACTTAAATCGCTCATTGATAACGGAAGTGGTGCCATAACTGCGTCAATGAAGTCCATCCAAAATTTCGGTGTGATGCCAGTAAGACTGTCTGGCCTATTTAGGAAGGTTGGGGTTGCTTTGTCGAGAGCATCCCGATAAAGCATTGCAACCGCAAGCGATTCAGGATCATTAGATATGACGAGTCTGGACAAGGTGGCAAAATCAAAGGTTAGCTTTTCGGATGTTTCCCTTCTTTGCGCTTCCAATTCACTTTCAAACAAATAATTATCGATGGACTTAAGAAATTCATGTAATTGTTCCACTGTTCTAAAGTCCGAAATCTTCAGCATTTCGCTTTCTTCATCCATCGCTGAAGTGATTAGTAGATTCTGATGCCTACGGATCTGCCGCTCAAAAATTGCACGCTGCAGCGCAAGCGGAATATAATTATTAATAGTAGTTTTAATGTGCTTATGGCCAAATGCCTTAGCTGTAGCAACCAAGTCGCCATTAGTATTAAGATATGTCGCCACACCCACATTTACACGAATTGCCTTATAGTTGATCTTATCTCTCCACGGCATGAGCACCGGGTGTCTATCTACAAATGAATACGCCCTTGTACTAAACTCTTCCTTACCTGTCGAACGCCAAATTGGATTCATATAAAGCGCTCCTACCAACGCCTTCTCAGAAAAGGACTTCAAGTCATAGTTCAAAGAGCTTATTCCCACCCAAAGATTAGAAGCCTCCTCGTTTCGCCCCTGCTTTCTCAACTCTTCTCGGATAGGGGCAGTCCACTCCATTACTTTCGAAATAACGTCTCTCGCCAAGTCACTCAATATTTCTGATTTCTGCTCCCTAGCTCTCGGCTTTTTAACCGTAAGGCGCAAATTATTTCCATCGGCAGACGACAGGAGGATTGCGAATCCATCCGCGTCTTCAATTTTGGCTCTGTACAATGAAGTCGAATTGAACTTTGGATGCTCTATCATTATCAAGAGCATGCAAACTGCCGCAGCCTCGCTATTCATTAATCCTAAATACGGGATGAGCTTATTCTTTCCGTATTTAGCAACATATTGCCAATGAGAATTTCCGCTGTTTGATACCGGCCTTCTGTCACTCGACTTGAATTTTCGATGAGGCTTAGGGATCCCCCCCATCTCATGATGAACAACAGAAAGTAGGTTTCCAAGCAAGTTAGGATGTCCACCGTCTGCCTCAAAGTAATGGCGCCTAGTGGAAAAATCAAAATACCTCATAAGCCACGGATTCTCTTTCATAGCCGTCAGATAACCACAGCCGGTATTCTTTATCAGCGCATCTCCTTCTGCCTGTTTCGACTTTAGTAGATTAAAGTCCTCTAGCGCGCACGACTTAATTGTATCCAGCACACGATTTATTCTAGCAGTGTACTCGGTCAGGTACCTTTCATCAGAAGCAGTTAAAGATATTGACTCAAAAAGATCGTCATTGTATGAGTTTTTATCCGGTCTAAATGATTTCGGCACCGAAACAACCGCAGCACCATCAACCACTGATTGCCTTTCAGTTAATATTTCTGATTTTCCTGGAGCTCGAACGTATGCACCTATAGTGATATTGGGGATAACTTCTGCAACTACTAGAATCTCAATTAGTCTTACGAAAGATATCCACTTATTTGAGGTCGTTGTGAGGGCCAACCCCTTTTCTGTCTCATCGGTATAAAAGCTTCTCCGAAGCTCAGATAGTTGAAGTTTGAAGTCATCCGCATCTGTATCCTTAGGTTTTTTCCAGCCTCTCTTTCTATGCATCATTGCCCAATACTGGAGAATACGCCGTATAGCGTATGTAGGGGCCGCACTTGTGTAGCGTCTAGAGAAGCGCGAAATGCCTTTCAAAAAGGGATCTGCATCCTCACCCAACCACTCAGTCAGGAAGTCAAAGCTGACGACCGTAAATCCTGACTGGCGGCCATCGTTCCTGACCTTCAGTTCTAGCCCAGACTTCTTTTTCCCTGATGAAGCTTTTCCCTTGGTGGAGCGTGCGCGCTTAGCCATTTTTGCTCTCTAGCAGCTGAGTTTCGGGCGCATGCTCCACGACGGTTCTATTTCCCTCAATAGGGTTTGCTAACAAAAGCTCCACATGAACCCCTGCCCCTGTGGCTACCTGGGCGAACCCAGTGGCCGCTGCCGCTGTACCCCGGAGCAGGTCCAGCGCTATCGCAACAAACTCTCGGGGCCGTTGCTCGATCGTATCGACCTGCACCTGACCGTGGCCCGGGAAAGCACCGCGCTCAACCCCCAGCCGCAGGCTGGGGATAACACCGCGCAGGCCGCGGCCCAGGTGGCGCGCGCCAGGGAGCGCCAGCAACGGCGCCAGGGCTGTGCCAATGCCTTTCTCGACCTGCCGGGCCTGCGCCGGCATTGCAAGTTATCCACAGATGACGAGCGCTGGCTGGAAGCCGCCAGCGAACGCCTGACCCTGTCGCTGCGCGCCGCCCACCGCCTGCTCAAGGTCGCCCGGACCCTGGCGGACCTGGAGCAGGCCGAGCGGATCAGCCGCCAGCACCTGGCCGAAGCGCTGCAATACCGGCCGGCCGTGAGTTGAGCAGGGTCACTCCTTGCTCAGGTCCACCAACGGGGTCGGCCGCACTTCGGTTTGCCGGCCGTCCTGGATCCGCTCGATGGCGGCCAGGGTTTTATCCACAGCCGCCTTGTCGGCCAGCAGGTGGTAGCGGATCTGGAACTGCCGCTGCTCCTTGGCGCCGATGGTCGGCACCAGGTTCAACGGGCGCTGGTAGCGGCGGTTATAGGAAAAGCTGGTGCCGGGTTCCAGGCCGGTCACATAGCCCTGGCCCCGGGTGTCGGTGTTTTTCCACAGGGAGAACACCGGCAGTTGCCGGGTATTGAAGCTCACCGCCACGCCGAGGTTGCCGGCCTTGTTGTGCAACGCCGTCAAGGTCTCGCCATTGGCATCGGCATAGGGCACCACGTTGTACACGGTCTCGTCGTAGTCCCGCGTCGGGCCGCGATAGGTCTGCCAGGTCGCGAGATCGGCCTTGGCCTTGTCATTGAAGGGCGATACCTGGCGCACCGGCGCCGCGAATTTCGCGCCCTCTTCAAGGAATGGCGTACTGAAATTACTGTGGTACAGCACCTGGTATTCCTTCGGATAGTCACCGTTGTTGGTCAGGGTGTCGTTCAAGGCAAAACCGCTGCTGCCCGGTTCGGTCACCAGCTCGGTGGCCACCGAGAAGTCGACCTTCTTGAACGCCTGCTCCTTGAGCTCGCCGCGCAGGCTGATGGCGTAGGGCGGTTGCTCATCGATATGCAGGGTGACCTTGCTCGCCGGAATGTTCGCCGCGCGGCCGTGCAACGTCAGCAGCTCGCCGTTATCCAGGCCGGGGTGCCCGACCCATTCGTAGCCGCAGCGGGTCACCAGTTCGTTGAAGCCCTCCAGCCAACCCAGGCCGCCACGGCCATTGAGCTCGATGAAGGCCGGGTTGACCACCTCCTTGACCGGCGAATCCCAGCCCAGGCGAACCTCGCCGACAGAGGCCTGCAAGACATTCATGCCACGGGTCGGCACCACCGAGAGCTTCATCGCGCCGTTGTCGATATCGACAATGCTCACCCCTTCCTGGCGTCCGCCATGCAGGGTGCGCAGGCTGACCGAGAACGGCTGGGCGGGCTTCACCCCCAACTGCGCACTGGTGATGTGGAAATCCTGGGCGGCCTTGTCGGTATCGAGCAGGACATAGTCCCAGGCCATGGCGTGGGAAGCGGCGGTGAATGCAGAGAGAGCGACCAGCAGTCGGAGCGGAGTCATGGGCTTAGCCTTTATTGGAGTTGTGCGGTTTTTATAGCGCTAGTGAAACGATTCAGCAAGTTCCGAAACAAACACCTCTGCCAACCCCTGAGCGCGCGGTTTGTCTGCTTCTCCGTCAAACCACTGCACACGCCCGCCAACCCATGACACACTCGCCGGCGCTCCCCCGATGTCACGTTGACGACGACATCATTATGACATTAAGGTCGCCAGCTAATTGAGGGAGCAATACAGACACCCTGTCTGGCATTTTTTGCGCGAATGAGCATATGGAGTCTGAATGCGCGGGGCACTATTACGCAGCGGTAAAAGCGGGTCATTCACAGCCCTGGGCGAAACAGGTCAGCCGGTCTACCGGGCAGCCCTGCAACTGCGCGAAGCCATTCGCCGCAAGAACCCCGACATGGTCGACCACCTGGCCATTCCGCAAAGCGACGAGCTGGGCAACCAGATCGACTGGTACAGCGGCATGCCCGGCGATGTCATCCCCTGGAGCAGCGCCACCGAAGAGGAGCGCGCTCCTGCCCGCGTCCAGCTCGCGGCCCTGAAAACCGCGCTCGAAGAACTGAGCCAGCGCTTCCTCGGCAGCGATCCCGCCGAGCAGCAAGGCGACAAGGCGGTCTTCGGCAAGCTGCTCAAGCGCGTTATCCATTTCCCCGACGAAAACTTCGTCTACCTGGTGAACGGCAAACCGGTGCTGACCTTCTGGGGTTTCGAGCACGCCGACGCCGATCGTAATCGCGACCCGCTGCACAGCCTGCAAGCGCCTGCCCCAGCTGCGCCGATTACCCCCGTTGCCCCGCCCCTGGCCGCCGCGGCTGCCGTAGCAGCGCCCGTCGTCGCTCGCCCCTGGTGGCGGCGCTGGTGGTGGCTGCTGCCGTTGCTCCTGCTGCTTCTGCTCCTGCTTCTGTTCGGCCTGCGCGGCTGCATCCCGGGCGTGCCGCTGGTGACATTACCGGTGCTCGGCACCCAGCCCGCAGAACCTGTGGTCGAGGCGCCCCTGGACACCACCGTCGTGCCCACGGTCAACGGCGTGGTCACGCCCGGCACGGCCGTGGTCGGCAGCGGCGCCAACCTGGGCACCACCGAGGTGCCAGTCACCGGTGAGACGCACGAGGCCGCGACGCCGGCCGACATCAAGGTCGATCCAGAGGCCCCGTCGAGCGTACAAACGCCGAACGACCCGGCACAGGACTCCACCGCCACGCCACCCGAAACCCCGCCGGCCACACCTGAAACGCCGGCCGAGACGCCAACCCAACCCCCGGCGCTAACGCCGCCAGGGCCTGCCTTGAGCATTCCGGCCAACAGCGCCGACGGCGTGGCCGACTTCCTCAACGGCCAGTTCCGTGCGGGCGCCGGTATCCAGGATCGTCGCACCGGCAAGCCGCTGCGCCTGGAATACCAGTTCAAGGACGGCAAGGGCCAGGTCACCGTGCGCCGCGCCAATGGCGTCAACTGCACCGGCCCGGTCACCGCGGCCATGAATAAAGGCAGCCTGTCCATCGACAGCCAGGGCCAGGCCGTCTGTGGCGACGGCAGCACCTACGACATGCCAAAGGTCGATTGTCGGCCAGGCGCGACCAGCGTCGCGGACTGCACCGGCGGTTATGGAAATGACAAATTCCCCTTGTCCATACGGCAGACGGGCGAATAAGACTGGAAACCCCTGACATGTTGCCTGAAGTCACCCAATTCGAAGATACCGTCACCCTCGTCAGCGACACCGGCATCCAGTTCATGGACTTTGCCCTGCGCCTCGATCCGCGCAAGGAGCCGGCCGGCGAGTTCGCCCCGATGATCAGCGGGCTGGTCTGCCGCCTGCTGTACAACGAAGCGAAGGATTTCTACTTCTACGAGCCCGAACCGGAAAAGATCGAAAAGACCAAGCCGGTGTTCAGCGTCGACATGAAAAGCAGCCTCGACCTGCTGGACGGTGTCTGGCTGCCGATCCCGTTCTTCCGCTTCATGCCACCGCACCGTTTCGACGAAGGCCCTAGCAACTGGTCGCGGATGCGCCTGGTCAAGCTGCCGGCCCCGGACATCGACGGCAACACCCACCGCCTGACCCTGGCCTTCGACAGTCGGGTCATGCCCAAGCGCGAAGGCACCGCCTACCTGGCGCCGAACGAGGAAGACATCAGCTCCGGTGTGTCCTTCAGGCTCGCCGGCCAGGCGCGCGAGCTGCGCTGGTTCCTGGCCCAGCCGTGGGTCAACGAATGGCTGCTGGAAGTGTTCAACGAGGGCAATACCCACCGCTCCCGCGAAGAACTGGATATCGACATCCGCGCCAATCACCACCTGGCCCACTACCTGAACGTGCTCAGCCTGCTGGACAAGCCGACGGCGGCGCAGCAGTCCGACAAACCGCCGAAGGTCGAGATCCCCGAGCTCAAGGTGGTCGCCAACGGCAGCAACGGCCTGGTCAAGCCGATTCCGGTGGACCTGGTGCTGGACGTCGGCAACTCGCGCACCTGCGGGATCCTGATCGAGAACCACGGTCAGGCCGGGTCCGGGCTCAAGCAGAACTACGTGCTGGAACTGCGCGACCTGATCACTCCCGAACACACCTATAACCAGCCGTTCGAAAGCCGCGTGGAGTTCTCCCAGGCCTACTTCGGCAAGGACCACTGTTCGGTCAAGAGCGGCCGGCACGATGCGTTCCAGTGGGCGACCATCGCCCGTGTCGGCAGCGAGGCCGGGCGCCTGGCCAGCCGCCGCCGGGGCACCGAGGGCTCCACCGGGCTGTCCAGCCCGAAACGCTATCTGTGGGACGAGAACGCCTACGGCCACGGCTGGCGTTTCAACTGCGCCTACGTCAAGACCGACAACGAGCCCTACGCCACCGCGGCGCCGTTCTCGCACCTGATCAACGAAACCGGCGAGGCGCTCTATGCCCTCGACGAAGACGACCGCCTGCCGGTGTTCATGCCGCGTTATTCGCGCAGCTCGCTGATGACCTTCATGCTGGCCGAGGTGCTGGCCCAGGCGCTGTCGCAGATCAACAGCCCGGCCCAGCGCTCGCGCCAGGGCCACACCCGGGTGCCGCGCCAGCTCAACAGCGTGACCCTGACCGTGCCGCCAGGCATGCCCCAGGCCGAACGCAGCATCCTCAACGAGCGCATGCTGCAGGCCATCGGCCTGGTGTGGAAAAGCCTGGGCTGGCACGCCGGCGAAGAAGACCCGCACCAGGATGAAAGCCACAAGGCACGCACGCCGATCCCAAGCATCCGCGTGGAATGGGACGAGGCTTCCTGTGGCCAATTGGTGTACCTGTACACCGAGGTCAATGAGAACTTCGCCGGGCACCCGGAAGAGTTCTTCGACACCATCGCCCGCCCGGACAAGACCGATCGCGAGCGCATCACCCTGGCGACCATCGACATCGGCGGTGGCACCACCGACCTGGTGATCACCGATTACCGCCTCGACCGCGCCGGCAACATGGGCAGCGGCAGCAACGTGCACATCGTGCCAGAGCAGCGTTTTCGCGATGGTTTCAAGGTCGCCGGCGACGACATCCTGCTCGACGTGATCCAGGACTTCATCCTGCCCAGCTTCGAAAAAGCCCTGCGCAACGCCGGCGTGCATGCTCCCGACTCGTTGATGTCGCGCCTGTGCGGCGGCGAGACGGTCAGCGTGCAGGATGAGATCCTGCGCCAGCAGCTCAACCTGCAGGTCTTCGTCCCCCTGGGCCTGGCGCTGCTCAAGGCCTACGAACACTACGACCCACAGGACCAGGCGGACGTGGTCATCCACAGCTATCGCGACCTGCTGGGCGACAACGCCATCGGCCAGACCGTGCTCGACTACGTCAACAGCGCAGTGCGGCGCGAGGTCGGCGGGCAGAGCACCTTCGACCTGTACCAGGCATCGATCGGCTTCGACCTGCAGCGCCTGCACGGCGCTTTCCTCAACGACCAGATCAACATCAGCAAGATTCTCGGCGCGCTTTGCGAGGTGGTGGCCCACTACCCGTGCGACGTGTTGCTGCTGACGGGCCGGCCGTCGCGCCTGCCCGGCGTCCTGGCCTATATCCGCAAGGTCCTGCCGCTGCCACCGGGGCGGATCCTGGCGCTGCAGAACTACCGCACCGGCGGCTGGTACCCGTTCCACAAGAACGGCCGCATCGACGACCCGAAAAGCACCGCCTCGGTCGGCGCCATGCTCTGCCTGCTGTGCGCCAATCACAGCATGCCGAACTTCTATTTCCGCTCTTCGGCGCTCAAGCCGTACTCGACGGTCAAACACATTGGCATCATCGATCAGAACAACGTGATCAAGGATGCCGATGTGCTGTATCGCGACATCCAGTCAGAAGACAACAAGATCAAGCTGCCGGTGATCGGCACCGGGGACGAGGCCGACACGCCGCAGCTGGAAATGCGCGGCGACCTGCGCCTGGGCTTCCGCCAGCTGGCCGCCGAACGCTGGGCCGCATCGCCGCTCTACACCCTGAGCTTCACCCCCGCCGGCCGCGACAAGTTTTCCCGCGCCATCGGCGAGAACGGCGAAGCGCCGCTGCTCAAGGTGCGCTTCGAGGTCAAGGGGCCGGACAAGCACACACGCAAGCACGGCCTGGTCAGCGACCGGCTCTCGGTCAGCGGCATCGAATCCAACAGCAACAACGTCAGCTTCAACCCGCGCAGCGACCTCAAGCTGGAGCTCAACACTCTGCTTGATGCCAGCCTGAGCGAGACCAAGTACTGGCTCGACAGTGGAAGTGTGAAACGCAAATGAACGACCTGACCCCCGAACAGACTCAGCTCTCGACCAGTTGGGCCGCGGTTTATGAAGGTGCCGGTCAGGCGCTGGAATGGATCGGCCAGACCCGCGGCAACGCTCCTCGGCTGGACGGCGAAGCCGACAACCTGAACCTGCGTCTGCACCGCGCGCGCAACCTGGCGCACAGCCTCGGGCGCGTCGCGTGCACGCCGATGACCATCGGCTTCTTCGGCCTGTCCCAGGCCGGCAAGTCGTACCTGATCTCGGCCCTGGCGGCGGGCCGGAACGGCAAGCTGGAGACCGATTTCGGCGGCAAGCGCCTGGACTTCATCGAGCACATCAACCCGGTGGGCGGCGGCAAGGAAGCCACCGGCCTGGTCACGCGCTTCAGCCGCCGGGCCAAGCCCAGCGACGACCCGCAGTTTCCGGTGGAGCTCAAACTGTTCAACGAGATCGAGCTGGCAAAGATCCTCGCCAACTCCTGGTTCAAGGATTTCGACCTGGAGCGGATCTCCTACGAGATCGACGAAGAACGCATCCAGCGTGTGCTCAAGCCGTTCGAAGGGCGGGAAACCGGCCCTGTGCAACCCGGGGTCAGCTCCGACGACCTGGTGTCGTTGTGGGACTACCTGCGGGACAACTTCCGCAACTCGGTGAAGAAGCTCGAGCACCTGTACTGGCCCAAGGCCCTGCAACTGGCGCCGCGCCTGAACTTCCAGGAGCGCGCCGAACTGTTCTCGATTCTCTGGGGCGAGCAACGGGAACTGGTCCGCGCCTATCAGCAGCTGGCCGGGGCGCTGCACACCCTGGGCCTGGCGGAAACCGTGTTCGCCCCGCTGCACGCCCTGGTGCGTTTTGAAAACGACGCCTACAGCCAGCGCGACAGCATCATGAACGTCGATATCCTCGAACGCTTCGGCAGCCCGCAAGACCTGCCCATCGAGGTCCGCCCACGCCTGGCCGGCAGCCTGCGCAACAGCCAGGGCATCCCCGTGGCGCAACTGGCGGCGTTGACCGCGGAAATGACCTTCCGCCTGATCGAGCCGCCCAGCGACGAGATCGTCGACCAGGTCGACCTGCTGGACTTCCCCGGCTACCGCGGGCGCAAGAAGCTCCATGACATCGCCAGCTCCAGCGACCCGGAGTCCAGCACCCGGGACAATTCCGTTTCCCAGCTGATCCTGCGGGGCAAGGTCGCCTATCTGTTCGAGCGCTACACCGACAACCAGGAAATGAACGCCCTGGTGGTCTGCACCAGCTCGACCAAGCAAAGCGACGTCAACGACGTGGGGCCGGTACTGACCCGCTGGATCGAGAAGACCCAGGGCGGCGACGCGGCAACCCGGGCCAAGCGCGAAACCGGCTTGATCTGGGCGCTGACCATGCTCGACCTGCGGGTCGGCTCCTCGCTCAAGCTGACCCCGGCGCAGTACGACGAAAGCTGGGACGGGATGGTCAAGCTGACCATGCTCGAACGCTTCGGCAGCCTGCCGTGGATGAACGACTGGGCCGGGACTCCGTTCCAGAACACCTTCCTGGTACGCAAGCCGCGCATGGACGCGGCCTTCATCAAGCAAGACGGCTCAGGGGCGGAAACCGGGATCAACCCGGATTATCAGGCGCGCCTCGACGAACTGGGGCAGAGCTTCGCCAGCAACGCCCTGGTGCGCAAGCACATCAAGGAGCCGGGCCAGGCCTGGCAGGCCATGCTCAAGACCGACGACGGCGGCATCAGCCATTTCAGCGGCAGCTTCGCCGGCGTCGCCCATACCGGCTTCAAGCTGCAACGGATTCGTGAGCAGCTGGACGAGTGCATAGAGAGCCTGACCGTCCATGGCCTGAGCACCTGGTACCACGCCGATGGCGATGGCGCCGCGGCAGCCAAGAAGGCCCAGGCGCAGATGATCCTCAGCCAGCTGGGACGGCGCCCGGCCGTGCTCGGCGAGCTGATCGACCACCTGGGCGTGCCCAGCGAAGAGATCCGCGACCTCTACCTCAGCGGCGTCTACGACAGTGACGAGGCCGAAGCGGCCAGCGACGAACCGGCCGCCCCGGCAGCGAGCCCGAGCCTGTATGGCGACGAAGGCGGCTTCGATTTCGGCGACCTGGGCGACGACCTGGGCCCGGACAGCAGCCCGGCCAGCCCCGCGGCCGCCACCCAGGCGCCGGAAGCGCAAGGCAACGAACATCGCTTCGCCAAGGCCGCTTTCACCGCCTGGATTGCCCACCTGCGCGACCTGCCGAGCCGCCAGAGCCTGCTGACGCTGTTGGGGCTGGAAAAACCGCTGGTCGAAGCCGTGGTCGACGAGCTGGTCACCGCCGGCTACCGCCAGGACCTGCCCGGCCAACTGAGCCGGGCCGTGCTCAAGCGGGCCCAGAGCGGCGCCCGCCGCGACCAGCTGGTGGAGCGCCAGGTGCTGGAAGTGCAGCGGGTGCTGCGCGACTTCGTGTCCTGGTTCGGCTACATCCAGAAGCCGATCGGCGAACGGCCCAACAGCCGCGCGGGCGCCAAGGCGCCGCTGTTCTCCTTCTACACCGACGTGGGGCCGGGCCAGGTACCGGTGCTGCCGGCGCAACCAGCGAACCAGGCGCAGCTGTTCCTGGGCGACTGGCTCTCGGGCCTGGCCTACATCACCCTGGACAATGCCGGCCATGGCGCCGGCCGCGAAATCACCCCCGAACAGAACGAAAAGCTGGGCCGCGTGCTCACAGCCTTCACAGCGAGATAAGTAATGCCCATTCGAGTCGACCTGCTCGCGTTAGAACCCAATGCACCCGGCCAGGCCCGCCTGACCGTGAAGAAATGGCAAGGCAGCGCGCAGAACCTGGAGTTCTCGATCCAGCGCAACCAGGATGCCTTCTACCTGCAGCACGGCCAGCAGTGGAGCAACAGTCCCTACTGGTTCCAGGTCTCCCGCTTCGACCAGGATGCCAGCGGCGAAGCCCTGGAAACCCTGGTCGGTCCGGAGGTCGTCGACCCGTTGCTGGAAGGCAGCGCCAACTCCAACTTCCAGATCGAGCTGCGCGAGCAAGGCCCGGGCTTCAGCGACAAGGGCGTAGTGCGCCCCGGCGCCGGCCTGTTGCCGTCCACCGCGGGCGGCCAGACCCGCTCGACCTACGACGCCGGTCACCTGGCGGCAACGGCGGCGGTCGCCCCAGAGATTCCTCAACTACCGGAACTGCCCTTGCCCGAGCCTGAGCCTGAGCCTGAGCCGGAACCCGAGCCCACCTTCGTCATCAGCGAAACCGAGCCCCTGGCGCCCCCTCTGGCGACGAAAAAGAACAAGCCGCTCTGGATCTGGCCATTGCTGCTGATCCTGGCGCTGCTGATCGCCGCCGCGGCCTGGTTCTGGCTGAAGAAGCCGCAAGCCCCGGCGCCGGTTGCCAGCGCGCCGGCGACCACCGCCGATGCCGCGGCCTGCACCCTGGAAAGCATGAACAGCCAGCCCGAGCTGGCGTTCGTCCAGGCCTGCATCAAGGCCGCGCCGGCCAGCGCCCAGTTGCTGGAGATCATCAACCTGGCCAAGGCCAACAAGCACTGCGGCGTGGCCCAGCGCCTGTACGCCAACCGCGCCCAGGCCGGCGACCTGCAGATCGCCAGCGCCTATGCCCATGAGTACGACCCCAAGTACCACCAGGCCAGCAGCTGCTTCGCCGAGCCCGACAAGGCCACGGCCGCCTACTGGTACGAAACCATCCTCAGCCATGAACCGGACAACGCGGAAGCCAAGCAGCGCTTCGAGGAGTTGCAGAAGTGAGTCGCGCATCCCTGAACCGCTTCCTGCTCGGCGGCGCCGCGCTCCTGGCGCTGGGCATCAGCTCCCTGTCCCAGGGCGCCGACCAGCCGCTGATCCAGGCCGGCAAGAAGACCCTGTTCCAACGCGTGCTGACCACCCCGGGCTGTCACCTCAGCCCGTCGGCGGGCGGCGCGGCCGGCGAGGCGCAACCGACCTTCTCCCGCTTCTATGTGTATGAACGGGCCCAGGCCGGTAACGCCGAATGGCTGAAAGTCGGCCCCGACAGCTACGGCAAGACCGTCGGCTGGCTGCCGGCCAGTTGCACCACCGACTGGAAAATGCAGCTGACCCTGGCCTTCACCAACCCGGCCAACCGCGACCGCCTGCTGTTCTTCAAGGACCGCGCCACCGTCGAAGGCATCCTCGATGCGCCGGACCCGGTGAGCAAGGTCGCGCCGCTGCGCGCCAAGCTCAAGCAGGGGGCCCAGGCGCCCGGCGTGCTGGCGCAGGAACCGGAGTACTTCGTCGACCTGCAAAAGCAGTTCTACCTGCTGCCGATTCTCAGCGGCGAAGAAGTGATGACCGAAAGCGGCTTCC
The DNA here is from genome assembly GCF_000931465.1 of Pseudomonas sp. MRSN 12121. NCBI lineage: Bacteria > Pseudomonadati > Pseudomonadota > Gammaproteobacteria > Pseudomonadales > Pseudomonadaceae > Pseudomonas > Pseudomonas sp. MRSN 12121. The sequence goes on from NZ_CP010892.1 coordinate 6,709,467, forward strand.
GCACGCGCCTGCTGAACGTCGCCTCGGTCAGCAAGGACGAGGACCAGCACGCCAAGGGCAGCAACGCCGCGGGCGCCAATGGCGGCGCCGGTGGCGACGTCAATGCCAGCAGCCAGTTGAAGGAATTCAGCGCCGCGGTGGTGTTCGTCATCGACTCGACCATCTCCATGGACCCCTACATCGACCGCACCCGCGAGGCGATCCGTAAGGTCTACCAGCAGATCGAGGCGCAGAATCTGGGCAAGCAGGTCAAGTTCGGCCTGGTCGCCTTCCGCTCCAGCACCAAGGCCGTACCGGGCCTGGACTACGTCACCAAAATGTACGCCGACCCCAACCAGGTCAAAGACAGCGCCGACTTCCTGGCCAAGGTCGCGGACCTGAAACAGGCCAAGGTGTCCAGCAGCAGCTTCGACGAGGACGCCTATGCCGGCGTCATGCACAGCATCGACAAGGTCGACTGGAGCCAGTTCGGCGCGCGTTATGTGGTGCTGATCACCGATGCCGGCGCCATCGAAGGCGACGACAAACTCTCGAACACCGGGCTCAGCGCGACCCAGGTGCGCCTCGAGGCGGCCAAGCCCGGCGTCGCCATCTACACCCTGCACCTCAAGACCCCAGCGGGACTGAAGGACCACAGCAAGGCCCAGGCGCAATATCAGAACCTCTCGACCTATCCGGGCACCAACACCTCGCTGTACTACCCGGTCGACGCCGGCGACGTCCAGGCCTTCGGCCGCAAGGTCGACGCCCTGGCCGCCGCCATCACCTCCCAGGTGAAGGCCGCGTACATGGGCGAAGACGCCATTGGCAGCGCCCTCAACGCCAAGCAGGACCCGGCCGAGAAGAAAATGCTCGAGGACGCCGCCCTGATCGGCCACGCCATGCAACTGGCCTACCTCGGCGAGAAGACCAACAGCAAGGCGCCACCCGTGTTCAAGGCGTGGATCACCGACCGCGACCTGATCAAGCAGAACATCCCCACCACCGACGTGCGGGTACTGCTGACCAAGGCCCAGCTCAGCGACCTCAGCGACGTGATGAAAAAGATCCTCGACGCCGCCAACGAAGGCCTGATCTCACCGACCGAAATGTTCGAGCGCCTGCGCTCGGTGGCCGCCACCATGGGCGCCGACCCCAACCAACTGAAGCAGAAGGGCAACGCCAAGCTCGCCGAGATGGGCGTGCTCGGCGAGTACCTGGAAGACCTGCCGTACCAGAGCGAGGTGTTGAACCTGGATGAGGAAACCTGGAAGAGCTGGGATGGCCTGGCCCAGGAGAAATTCATCCGTACGCTGAACACCAAGCTGCGTCACTACCAGCGCTACAACGCCGACGTCGACCGCTGGGTGGCTCTGGCCAAGGACAGCGACGCCCGGGACAACGTGTACCCGGTGCCCCTGGAAATGATGCCTTAACGAGACGCCCATGCTGGATATCAAGAACCTGCTGGTGCGCCGGGGGGAAGGCGCGCAGGCGCACCAGGTGCGCCTGCCGGAGCTGCGTATCGGTGCCGGCCAGATCCTGGCCATCACCGGCGAAAGCGGCTGTGGCAAAAGCACCCTGCTCGAAGCCATCGGCCTGCTGCTGCGCCCCGTGGAACTGCAGCGCTTCAGCCTGAGCCCGGCGAACTCGCCGGCTGCGGCGCCGCTGGACATCGGCCAGTTGCTCGCCGCCGACGACCAGCCGGCCCTGGCGGCGGTGCGCTCGCGGCACCTGGGGTTCATCCTGCAGAGCGGCGGCCTGCTGCCCTTCCTCAGCGTCCGCGACAATATCCGCCTGCCCCGCCGCCTGCTCGGCATGCCGCTGCACAGCGAGCACGTCGACCAGGCCATCGCCGCCCTGCGCCTGGAAGCGCTGCTGGACAAGCGCCCCCAGGCCCTGTCCATCGGCGAGCGCCAGCGGGTCGCCTGTGTCCGGGCGATTGCCCATGAACCGCAACTGCTGCTGGCCGACGAACCCACGGCGGCGCTCGATCCCCACAGCGCCAGGCGCCTGTTCGAGTTGCTGTTGAGCCTGGTCGCGAATCTGGGGCTGAGCGCCCTGGTGGTGTCCCATGACTGGGCCTTGCTCAAGGACTTCGGCTTGTCGCGGCTGGCCGCCACCAGCCGCCAGGGAGAAACGTCGTTTGAACCTTTGGATTGATCGCCTGCGCCTGCTCGGCAAGCTGGCCATGGAAGACCTCTGGCACGACCGCAAGGTCTCGCTGTGCATCGCCGCCTCGCTGGTGGCGGTGATCGCGCCGCTGTTGCTGCTGTTCGGCCTCAAGCACGGGGTGGTCAGCCAACTGCAGGACGAGCTGCTGCGCGACCCGCGCAACCTTGAAGTGAAGATGCTCAGCAGCGGCAACTACAACGACGCCTGGATCGAACGCCTGCGCCAGCAGCCGGAAACCGGCTTCGCCCTCGGCCAGACCCGCTCGCTCAACACCCAGGCCGACCTGTTTGTCGGCCTGCAGCGTTTCGTCGAAAACGCCGAGATCATCCCCACCGACGTCGGCGACCCCCTGCTGAACCTGCCGCAGATCAACCCCAGCGGCCATCAGGTGATCCTCAGCGCACAGGCCGCGCAGCGCCTGCAGGCCAAGGTCGGCGACAGCGTGCGCCTGCGCGCCGAACGGCGCCTGGACGGCAACCGGGAACGCGGAGAAGTGACCCTGAGCGTGATCGCGATTCTCGACAGCGCGCGTTTCGGGCGCGCCGCCGGGTTTGTCGCGCCGGCCCTGCTGCTGAACCTGGAGCGCTTTCGCGACGGCTATCAGGTCAGCGAGTTCGGGGTCGACAGCGGCAAGCCGCTGGGCGACCTGCAGCCGCTGTACGCCCGGGCCCGCCTCTATGCCCGCGATATCGACCAGGTGGCGGCGCTGGAGCGCTGGCTCAACCAGCAGCACATCGAGACCTCCAGCCGCCTGGCCGACATCGACAACGTCAAGGCCATCAACCATGTGCTGGGGCTGATCTTCGGGGTCATCGCCCTGGCGGCGCTGATCGGTTGCGTGGCGTCGATGGTCGGGGCCTTCCTGGCCAACATCGACCGCAAGCGCAAGAGCCTCGCGGTATTGCGCCTGCTGGGGTTCGCGCGCCCGGCGGTGGCCGGCTTCGTGGTGCTGCAGGCGCTGTTCCTGAGCCTGGCCGGCTACCTCGGCGGACTGGGGTTCTACTGGGTCGGCAGCCAGCTGTTCGACCGCCTGCTCGGCAGCAGCCAGGCCACCGGCACCTTTGTTTGTCACATCACGATCTGGCACGGCCTGGCGGCCCTGCTCATCACCTTTCTGGTCGCTGCGCTGGTTGCCGTCATCGGCGCCGCGCGAGCCATCAGCATCCAACCTGCGGAGAGTCTGCGTGAGCTATAAACGTTTCGGCTGGCTGTTGCCCCTCAGCCTGGGCTACCTGCTCGACGCCTCGGCCGCGGGCTGGGAAGAGAAGTTCTACAACCCGATGCCCCAGGACAACGACGTGGTCCTGCCCATGCCCTGCGAAGGCTCGATGGTGTTTCGCAAGGTGTTCATTCCGGTGGCCGGGCCGCTGGACGATTACCCGACCAACATCGGCCAGGACGGTTCGGAGTACGGCTACGTCGAGCAGACGCGGCCGACCTTCATCGCCGGCAGCTTCACCGGGGCCAAGAGCGACAAGTCCCGCTACTACCTGCTGGCCAAGTATGAGATGAGCCAGTTGCAATACGCCGCCCTGACCGAAGATACCTGCCCGACCGCCTCGACCAAGATGCGCCTGCCGCAAGTGGCGATCAGTTGGGTCCAGGCCGTGGAGGCGGCGGACAAATACAACCTGTGGCTGCGCAAGAACGCCGCCGCCAAGCTGCCCAAGGAAGACGGCGCGCTGGGCTTCCTGCGGCTGCCGACCGAGGTGGAATGGGAGTTCGCCGCCCGGGGCGGAATCGAGGTCGGCACCGCCGAATTCCGTGACACCCGCTACCCGATGCCGGAAGGCCTGAACGCCTACGAATGGTTTGCCGGCGCCCAATCGGCCAACGGCAAGCTGCAACTGAGCGGCCTGCAGAAGCCCAACCCTCTGGGCCTGCACGACATGCTCGGCAACGCCGACGAGATGATGTTCGAACCCTTCCGCCTGAACAAACTCGATCGCCAGCACGGCCAGGCCGGCGGCTACGTGGTGCGCGGTGGCAACTACCTGACCGCCCAGGCCGACCTGCGGACCTCGCTGCGCAAGGAGGAGCCGTACTACAACAGCGAAGGCCAGGTGAAGAACAAGACCACTGGCCTGCGCCTGGCCCTGGTGTCGCCGACCCTGACCTCCCGCGAGCGGGTGGCCAGCATCGAAAGCAGCTGGAAGAAACTCGGCAACGGCGCCCCGGCCAACGCCCCTTCGACCCCCGGCACCGCCCAGGCCCTGGGCACCCTGGCATCGGGCGTCGAGGACAAGGCGCTCAAGGAGAAGCTCCAGGCCCTGGAAAACCAGCTGCGCGCCAGTAACCAGCAACAGGAAGAAACCCGCGACCAGGCGATCCGCGCCAGCCTCAACCTCGGCGCCTTCCTGTGCACCAAGATGCTCGACGACGGCCAGTACGTGGATTTCCTGCAGAAGAACTACGCCCTCAACTGCGAATCGGCCGAGAAAGACGCCACCTGCGACATGCGCAAAGGCAAGCTCGACGAGCAGAAGGACCGCCTGCACAAACTCAGCCGCTACTACGCCAGCAGCCTGGTGGAGTCGGCCTCCCTGTACGGCCAGCCGCTGATCGAACCGCAGGTGCCGGTGATGGAGGAAATCATCTCGCGCAACAAGCAGCTGCAAGACCTCAAGCCGTACCTGCGCACCCACTGGGCCAATCAGAAAACCTTCCTGCAAAAGCAGAAGATCGACACCGAGGCCTGGCTGAAGAGCTGCAAGTCCGTGACCCAATAGCAACACCCGTACCGCTATAAAAAATGCCCATATCGTCTACCAGGAGCACCCCCATGTCGCGCAGCCTTCGGACTCGCTTCAAGCTACAGATCGCTTTCATCCTCGCCGGCAGCCTGCTGCTTGGCGGCTGCGCCAACACCGGCAGCTCCTTGCTGGACGACGATGCAAGCCCCGATCCGCGCCTGACCCAAGGCAACGACGCGCAGTTCTTCAGCAAATCCGGCTACCAGGCCTGCGCCGTCGGCGCTGGCATCGGCATCCTCAGCTGCGCCCTGTCCAACAGCAATAACAAGGCGGTATGCGCTGTCGCCGCGGGCATCGCCGCCTGTGGCGTGGCCATGGGCGCCAACTACTACCTGGACCAGCGTCGCAGCGAGTACGCCGACACCAGCACCCGCCTGCAGAAAATGAACGCCGACGTGCAGCAAGACACCCAGAATGTCATCGCCCGGACCGCGACCGCCCAGCAGGTGATCAGGGACGACCAGGCGCGCATCGCCCAGATCAAGCGCGACATGGCCAACAAGAAGCTGGACAAGGCCAGGGCCCAGACCCAGATCGCCGAGATCGACCAGAACATCGCCCGCCTGCGCAAGGACCTGACCAACATGCGCAACAAGGCCACCGAGTATGCCAAGGTCGCCGACATGGAACGCGCCCAGGGCTCCAGCGCGGAAATCAAGCAGGTCGACATGAGCATCATGAAGATGAACGCGAAAGTCGCTGCGCTGCAGAAAGAAGTGGACGCCCTGTACAGCCAGCGTTCGGCAATCACCCTGGGTTGAGATCATGAATATGAAGCCAAGACACTGGGCGACGCTCGCCCTGGCCCTGACCCTGGGTGGCTGCGCCAGCAACCCGGGCGATTGCGACGCGACCGACCGCGATGCCAGCCTGCTGACCAAGATGAACTGCGACTACTCCGGTGGCTACAGCGAACAGGTCAAGCAGAAGGAACAGGCCCTGACCGCCTCCCGTCAGGAAAACGCCATGTTCCGCCAGGTATACGACAATATCGCAGCCCAGCAGGCCAGCACCCGCAAGGACCTGGCCAGCCAGCAGCAGGCCCAGGCTGCGCTGAACCAATCCCTGGGGCAGTTGCTCAAATCGCTCAAGTCCCGGCATGGCAACGAGAGCCAGGTGCAGAAACAGATCGCCGGGCTCGAGCAGCAACTCAAGGCCTCCCAGGCCAAGAGCGCCAGCAACACCCCGACAGCCCTGGCCGCCAAGCAGGAAGAACTCAAGGCCCTGCAGAAGAAGGTCAACCAGCTGCAGTTCAGCCTGGGTTACGAGTAACCCGCTCCCTTTTCAACCTTGCAGGCATCTTTCGGGATGCCTGCGCCCTTTTCAGGAATCGTCTGCATGCAACGGGTCATCAGGGATGGTCAGTTCACTGTCGACAAGGCCGATGCGCTGTCGGCCAAGGTCGCGCTGATCCAGAAACACTTCCCGCCCACCATCGCCAGCCTCTATGCCATTCCCCGCCAAGGCAGCGGCGAGGTGCTGGAATGGTGGACCGAGCTGGGTGGCCAGCCGACGCCCTATGCCGCGCTGAACGAGGACCAGCAACGGCGTTTGCTGGACCTCTACCAGCAGCGCCAGGAAGCCCTGGGCCGACTCGCAGACGAGTTGCAAAAGCGCAACGAGCCCGACGCCGCCAGCCTGCGCACGCTGATCGGCCCGCCGGAGCTGGAGGACCTCTATAGCCTCAACGGCGAGCCGCTGGTGATTCGCTGGGGCCTGCGCCCACCCAAAGCCGTGCCACCGCCGGTCATGGTGCCGCCCGTTGTGGCGCCGCCAAGCCGCAATGGCTGGAAACTCGCCGCGGCATTGCTGGCCCTGCTGCTGTTGCTGCTCCTGCTATGGGCGGCCTACTGGTTTTTCTGCCCGAAAAGCCATCCCGTGGTACCGGAGCCCAAGGCGCCCGCGCCCGTCGAGACGCCCGCCAAGGCAGCGGAACCGGTCGTCGAGCCGGTCGCGCCCCCGGTCGCTCCAGAGCCTGTCGTGCCCCCCACGCCAGAGCCAGCGCCAGCGCCGGAACCCGCACCGCCACCACCGCCGCCACCGCCACCGAAGCCCAAGCCCGCTCCGGCCCCGACCCTGGACAACTACGCCTGCCGCAAACAGGCGCCTGATGCGGTGCCACCGCAGTTCGTGGTGGTCCTGGATACGTCCGGCTCGATGAACATGAACATCAAGTCGGTGTACGACGATGAAGTGTGGTTCTTCGGCAGCGAACTCAACCAGTTCCTCGATCCGGCCCGTGCCGAGCGGATCTTCACCCCACCAAGCCGGCTGTCGGTGGCCACCGAGTCCCTGACCGGCATGATCAATGGCCTGGACCCGAAGATCGATACGCGCCTGATCACCTTCAACGGCTGCGCCAGCCAGATCGACCATGGCGTGTTCCGGGCGGCCGACCGGCCGCGCCTGATCAATGGTATCCGCGGCCTCCAGGCCAACGATGGCACGCCATTGGCCGCCAGCCTGGCCAAGGCGGCGAGCACCGTGGACGGACGCAAGAACGATGCGGTGATCGTGATGTTCGTCGACGGCGAGGACGGCTGCCAGCAAGACGTCTGCGCCGTGTCCCGGAAGATCGCCGCCGAGCAGCCGCGCCTGCGGGTCAACGTGGTGAACATCGGGCGCGGCGGCCCTTCGCGCTGCATCGCCGAGAACACCGGCGGTCGGGTCTACAGCAGCAACGACGCCGCCGAGCTGGGCAAGGCCCTGAAGATGGCCAGCAAGGAAGTGTCCAGCAGCACCAAGTGCAACTAGGCCAGCACTGGCGTACCGCCTCGTCCAGGGCCGCTTCGGCGGCCTCGGACGAAGGGCGTAGCGCCAGGTCGTTGGCGGTCTGGCGTTATCGCGGGCAAGCCTCCTACAGACACCACATGACCTTGTAGGAGCGAGGCTTGCCCGCGAAGCGCTGTCAGCGGAAGCGATCGACCTCCTGCCGCAGGTCCGCCGCCAGTTGCTCCAGCTCCTTGGCGGTAATCGCCAGGTTGGAGACCACCTCGCGCTGTTCGCTGTTGGCCAGGGCGATGCTTTGCAGGTTGCTGCTGAGCAGGGTCGCAGTGCTGCTCTGCTCCTGGGTCGCGGTGGTGATCGCGGCAAACTGCTCGCCGGCCGCGCGGCTCTGCTCGTCGATGCGCGCCAGGGCCGAGGCGACATTGGCGTTGCGGGCCAGGCCTTCCTGCATCAGCACGTTGCCTTGTTCCATGGTGGCGATGGCGTTGCCGGTTTCCTGCTGGATGCTGTTGATCATCCCCGAGATTTCGTCGGTCGCTTCGCGGGTCCGCGAGGCCAGGTTGCGCACCTCGTCGGCGACCACGGCAAAACCGCGACCCTGCTCGCCGGCGCGGGCGGCTTCGATGGCGGCGTTGAGCGCCAGCAGGTTGGTCTGGTCGGCGATCGAGGTGATCACGCCGACGATGCCGCCGATTTCCTCGGAGCGCTGGCCCAGAGTGTTGATCACCGTGGCGGTGCTGTTCAGGGCGCCGGCGATCTGTTCCAGCGAGGCCGAGGCTTCATCCATGGAGGTGCGGCCGATGCGGGTCTGCTGGGCATTCTCCTGCGCCAGGCGCTCGGTGTTGCCCATGTTGTCGGCAATGTTCAGCGAGGTGGCGCTGAACTCTTCCACCGCCCCGGCCATGCTGCTGATCTCGCCCGACTGCTGTTCCATGCCTTCATAGGCGCCCCCCGACAGCCCGGACAGCGCCTGGGCCCGGCCATTGACCTCCTGGGCCGCCTTGCGGATGTGCTCGACCATGGTCGACAGCGCCTGGCCCATCTGGTTGAAACTGCCGGCCAGCTGGCCGATTTCATCTTGGCTGGCGACCTTCAGGCGCGCGCTCAGGTCACCCTTGCCCAGGGCATCGGCCTGGCGCACCAGGTCGCCCAGCGGCGCCAGTTTGCTGCGCAGCAGCCAGACCGTGGCGCCCACCGCCAGCAACATCGCCAGCAGGCTGCCGATGACCAGGCGCGTGCCGACGCTCCAGGTCACCGCGCGGATTTCGGCTTTCGGCATGCTGGCCACCACCGACCAGGGCCCACCTTCGAAGGGCACGACCACGCTGTAGAAGTCCTCGCCCTGGTCGCTCCAGAAGCGCCCCTTGCCCGGCTGCCTGGCCAGCTCGGCCAGGGTCTTCGCCGACTGTTCCGGGGCCTGCACGCCAGCCGGCGGCACCAGCCATTTCTGCTGTTCGTCGAGCAAGGCCAGGGAACCGGTCTGGCCGATGCGGAAACGCTTGAGGTTGTCGAACTGGGCGTTCTGCGCGTCGGTGTAGTCGAAACCGACGAACAGCACCGCGATCACCTTGCCGCTGCTGTCCCGCACGGGCGTGTACTGGGTCATGTAGAGGCGATCGAAGAGCAGCGCACGGCCGACATAGCCCTGCCCGGCCATGAGCTTCTGGTAGGCCGGGTGCGCGTGGTCCAGCAGGGTGCCGATGGCGCGGCTGCCGTCCTGTTTGCTCAGCGAGGTGCTGATACGCACGAAGTCGTCGCCGCTGCGCACGAACACGGTCGCCACACCGGCGGTCATCTGCTTGAACTCGTCGACTTCCTCAAAGTTGTTGTTCAGCACCACATCACCCAGGTGCAGACCGGGGGTCTGGGTACCGGCCACCGTCACCGGCTGCTCCAAGTGCAGGCTCAGGCCGCCGCTGAAGCGCTTCTCGAACAGCCCGCTGAGGCGCTGGGTACTTTCCCGCAGGGTGCCGTGGAAGGTGTTGAGCTGGTCGGCCAGCAGCCGCGCCTCGCTGGCCAGGTGTTCTTCCCGGGTGTCGAGGTTGGCGGCGTCCAGCGAACGCAGGGCGAAAACGGTACTGCCGCTGATCACGACCGCCAGTATCACGGCGAGGGCAAGACCAAGCTGCGAGGCGATCCGGGCACGAGGTTGAGGCATGACAGCTCCTGGCCGAGAGACCGGATCGTCCTGATCTCGTCCCACGCTCGGCGATTTCTTCTAGTAGGAATGAGGTGTCGAAACCATCCAGAACGAAGGTTCCACTTCCAAGGATTCGGCGGCGTCGATCAATACTTGAGCGAATCGGACGGGTATCGTGCAGGCCCCTTGCCACGGCACCTTCATCGTTTCAGCCGAGGCGCTCTACCGCGGGCAATTGCATGGCCCGGACCTCGTTCTGGAGAAAATCGCTGAGGCGGCGCAAACGTTCACCTCCGGGCCGGGTCTTGGGCCATACCAGGTAATAGTTCTCGCCACTGGCCACCGCTGTCGGCCACGGCAGGCTCAGGCGTCCCTGGGCCACATCCTCGGCCACCATCAACAGGTCGCCCATGGACACCCCATAACCACGCGCCGCGGCGATCATGCCCAGCTCCAGGGTGTCGAATACCTGGCCGCCCTTGAGCGACACCTGTCCGGACAGCCCCATGCGCTCCAGCCAGTTGCGCCAGTCGCGACGGTCCGGGGTCGGGTGCAGCAGCTCGGTGGCCGCCAGCCGCGCCACGTCCCAGGGCTGATCGTTGAGCAGGTTCGGCGCCCCTACCGGGATCAGCAGTTCCGGAAACAGGTAGCTGGCCTCCCAGTCCGGGGGAAAGTGACCATTGCTCAACAGCACCGCGCAGTCGAATGGCTCCTGGTTGAAGTCCACCGAGTCGACGTCCATCCAGGCACTGGTCAATTGCACTTCGTTGCCCGGCTGCAAATGCCGGAAGCGGCTCAGGCGCGCCAGCAACCAGCGCATGGTCAGGGTCGAGGGTGCCTTCATGCGCAGGATGTCATCCTCGGCGCGCAGGGTATTGCAGGCGCGCTCGAGGGCGGTGAAGCCTTCGCGGATGCCCGGCAACAGCAACCGCGCGGCCTCGGTCAGTTGCAGGTTGCGCCCGCTGCGCTGGAACAGCCGGCAGGCGAAGTGTTCTTCCAGGGTACGGATATGCCGGCTGACGGCACTCTGGGTAATCGACAGTTCCTCGGCCGCGCGAGTGAACGAGCTGTGCCGCGCCGCGGCCTCGAAGGCGCGCAAGGCATACAGGGGCGGAAGACGACGGGGCATGGCAGCACTCCACAGGCGCAAGGGCGACAACTTAGCAGAATTCACCCAGCATGAGTTTTAATCATGCTACCAATCGTTTTTATCCCTTTGTGCAAGTCGCCCAGAGCACCGAGAATCAACGTTCTTGACTCCCTCCCCGCGCTTGAGACCGATGATCATGCAGCATCCAGCACGTACCGAACTCTGGGCCATTCTGCGGTTGGCCGGACCGCTGATCGCCTCGCAGTTGGCGCACATGCTGATGGTCCTGACCGACACCCTGATGATGGCCCGCCTCAGCCCGGAAGCCCTGGCCGGCGGCGGCCTGGGCGCGGCCACCTATTCGTTCGTGTCGATTTTCTGCATCGGCGTGATCGCCGCGGTCGGCACCCTGGTCGCGATCCGCCAGGGCGCCGGCGACATCGAGGGCGCCGCCCGCCTGACCCAGGCCGGGCTCTGGCTGGCCTGGCTGATGGCGCTGGTCGCCGGCTTGCTGTTGTGGAACCTCAAGCCGGTATTGCTGCTGTTCGGCCAGACCGAGAGCAACGTGCAGTCCGCCGGCCAGTTCCTGCTGATCTTGCCGTTCGCCCTGCCCGGCTACCTGAGCTTCATGGCCCTGCGCGGCTTCACCAGCGCCATCGGCCGCGCCACGCCGGTGATGGTCATCAGCCTGGGCGGCACCGTGGCCAACTTCCTGCTCAACTACGCCTTGATCACCGGCATGTTCGGCTTGCCGAAACTGGGGCTGGTGGGCATCGGCCTGGTCACCGCGATCGTCGCCAACTGCATGGCCCTGGCGCTGGCCTGGCATATCAAGCGGCATCCGGCCTATGCCGCCTACCCGCTGCGCCAGGGCCTGGCGCGGCCCAACCGCCAGTACCTGCGGGAACTGTGGCGCCTGGGCCTGCCCATCGGCGGCACCTATGCGGTGGAAGTCGGGCTGTTCGCCTTCGCCGCGCTGTGCATGGGCACCATGGGCAGCACCCAGCTGGCGGCGCACCAGATCGCCCTGCAGATCGTCTCGGTGGCCTTCATGGTGCCGGCCGGGATCTCCTACGCGATCACCATGCGCATCGGCCAGCACTACGGCGCCGGGCAGCTGTTGCAGGCGCGCCTGGCCGGGCGGGTCGGGATCGCCTTTGGCGGCGCGGCGATGCTGTGTTTCGCCATGGTGTTCTGGCTCTTGCCGAACCAGTTGATCGGGCTGTTCCTCGACCATGACGACCCGGCCTTTCGCGAGGTGATCAACCTGGCGGTCAGCCTGCTGGCGGTAGCAGCCTGGTTCGAGCTGTTCGACGGCACCCAGACCATCGCCATGGGCGCGATCCGCGGCCTCAAGGACGCCAAGACCACCTTCCTCGTGGGCCTGGGCTGCTACTGGCTGATCGGGGCGCCGACGGCCTGGCTGATGGCGTTCACCCTTGGCTGGGGAGCGACCGGCGTGTGGTGGGGCCTGGCGTCGGGGCTGGCCTGCGCCGCCATCAGCCTGACCCTGGCGTTTGAATGGAAGATGCAGCGGATGATCCGCCGGGAAGGCGCCGGCAGCCGTTCGCAGGATGGTTTCCAGGCAGTGCGGGATTCTCTGTAGGAGGGGCGAGCCAGCTCGCTCTTACACAGTCAGGATCTGCTGGCTGCGGCCGAACGTCAGGTATTCCACCAGCTCCGCCAGCGGCAACGGCTTGCTGATCAGGTAGCCCTGCACCTGGTCGCAGCCGAAGCTGCGCAGCAAGGCCAGTTGCTCGGGGGTTTCCACGCCTTCGGCCACCACCTCGAGATGAAGGTTGTGCGCCAGGTTGATCATGGCGTGCACCAGCTTGCGGTTCTCCTCACGCTGCTCCATGCCGCCGACAAAGCTCTTGTCGATCTTCAGCAGGGCGATCGGCAGGCTGTTGAGGTGCACGAACGACGAGAAGCCGGTGCCGAAATCGTCCAGGGAAAACCGCACCCCCAGCCGCCCCAGCGCATCCATGGTCTGCTTGACCAGGTCGCTGCGGCGCATCACCGCGGTTTCGGTCAGCTCGAACTCCAGCCATTGCGCCTCGACCCCGCGCTCGGCAATCAGCCGGCTGAGGGTCGACAGCAGTTGGCTGTCCTGGAACTGGCGGAACGACAGATTGACCGCCATGTGCAGCGGCGACAGGCCACGCTCGCGCAACACCTGCATGTCGCGCAGCGCCCGGGAAATCACCCAGTAGCCCAGCGGCACGATCAGGCCGCTCTGCTCGGCCAGCGGCACGAACTCGCTGGGCGGCAACAGGCCGCGTTCGCCATGGCGCCAGCGCACCAGGGCCTCGAGGCCGACGATCTGCCCGTCGTGCAGGTTCAGGCGCGGCTGGTAATGCAGCTCCAGTTCGTCGCGGCGCAAGGCCCGGCGCAGCTCGCTTTCCAGGTCGGCGAGGCTGCGGGCGTTGCGGTTGATGCGTTCGTTGAAGACATGAAAGGTACAGCCCTGGGTGCTCTTGGCCTGCTGCATGGCAATGTGCGCGTGCCACATCAGCGGGTCAGCACCGGCGTTGGCCCGGGCATGGGCGATGCCCAGGCTGCAACCGATCAACAGGCTTTCACCATCGATCCAGTACGGCTCGGCCATGACTTCGGCGATGCGCTCGGCCATCCATTCGGCGCGCTGCGGCGCCCGGCGGGTGTCGATCAGCAGGGCGAATTCGTCGCTGCCCAGGCGTGCCAGCTGATCGCCGGCCTCCAGCTGGCTTTTCAGCCGCGAGACCACTTGCAGGATCAAGCGGTCGCCGGCCTGGTGGCCCAGCGCATCGTTGGCGTGCCGGAAGTTGTCCAGGTCCAGGTGCCCCAGCGCCAGCCCCCGCCCTTCGTTTTCCGCCAGGCGCGCCGCCAGCAGGGTCTGGAAACCCTGGCGGTTGGCGATGCCGGTCAAGGGGTCCTGCTCGGCCAGGCGCTGCAGGGTGCTCTCCAGCAGCCCGCGCTCGCGCACATGGCGCAGGCAACGGCGCACCGTATCGGTACCGAGGTTCTTGCTCACCAGCCAATCGCTGGCGCCCGCCGGCGTACTCGATGGCTCCTGGTCCAGCAGCAGTATGGTGGGCAGGCTGCATCGGCCCGGGGCCGGTTGCAGTTGGGGGACGGTCAACAGAATCGCCGAGCGATCCTCGTCGAACAGGCGGCTGACAGACTCCCAGGTTGGCGCGCTGATCAGCACCACCGAGTCTCCCAACGGCGCGAGACACTCGCGCAACAACGCTGCCCACGCCGGATCTTCAGCCAGCAGCAGCAAGCGCAAGGGTTCGACAGGCTTGGACAAGCTAGCTCCCTGGAGTCTGGAAAAGTAGTGGCGGGCATTATGACGCGCGGACAAACAATGACAAATGACATTGATTATCAAACGCAATTTATTCTACCGCTCTAACTCGAACATTAGACGCAAATTGAGCGCGCATCCTGAGGGAAAGTAGCAAAACCGGCAAATTTAGATAGCGTGCTGCGTCACAAGTCGGAGAAAGCGGCAGAATCCGTCCAGCCTGTTAAAATGCCCGCCCGTTTCGCTACAGACCCCTTTTTTTCGTCATGTCCCGACTCAATCCCCGGCAGCAAGAAGCCGTGAACTACGTCGGCGGCCCTCTTTTGGTGCTCGCCGGTGCTGGCTCCGGCAAGACCAGCGTGATCACGCGCAAGATCGCCCACCTGATCCAGAACTGCGGCATCCGCGCGCAGTACATCGTCGCCATGACCTTCACCAACAAGGCCGCGCGCGAGATGAAGGAGCGGGTCGGCACCCTGCTGCGCAGCGGCGAAGGCCGCGGGCTGACCGTGTCGACCTTCCACAACCTGGGGCTGAACATCATCCGCAAGGAGCATGTGCGGCTGGGCTACAAGCCGGGCTTCTCGATCTTCGACGAGACCGACGTGAAGGCCCTGATGACCGACATCATGCAAAAGGAATACTCGGGCGACGACGGCGTCGACGAGATCAAGAACATGATCGGCGCCTGGAAGAACGACCTGATCCTGCCGGCCCAGGCCCTGGAAAACGCGCGCAACCCCAAGGAGCAGACCGCCGCCATCGTCTACACCCACTACCAGCGCACGCTCAAGGCGTTCAACGCGGTGGACTTCGACGACCTGATCCTGCTGCCGGTGAAGCTGTTCGAGGAGCACGCCGACATCCTGGAGAAGTGGCAGAACAAGGTGCGCTATCTGCTGGTGGACGAATACCAGGACACCAACGCCAGCCAGTATCTGCTGGTGAAGATGCTGATCGGCAAGCGCAACCAGTTCACCGTGGTGGGCGACGACGACCAGTCGATCTACGCCTGGCGCGGCGCGCGTCCGGAAAACCTGATGCTGCTCAAGGAAGACTACCCGTCCCTGAAAGTGGTGATGCTCGAGCAGAACTACCGCTCCACCAGCCGCATCCTGCGCTGCGCCAACGTGCTGATCTCCAACAACCCCCACGAGTTCGAGAAGCAGCTGTGGAGCGAAATGGGCCATGGCGACGAGATCCGCGTGATCCGCTGCAAGAACGAGGACGCCGAGGCCGAGCGGGTGGCCATGGAGATCCTCACCCTGCACCTGCGCACCAACCGCCCCTACAGCGATTTCGCGATCCTTTACCGGGGCAACTACCAGGCCAAGCTCATCGAGCTGAAGCTGCAGCATCACCAGATTCCCTATCGCCTGTCCGGCGGCAACAGCTTCTTCGGGCGCCAGGAAGTGAAGGACCTGATGGCCTACTTCCGCCTGATCGTGAACCCGGACGACGACAACGCCTTCCTGCGGGTGATCAACGTGCCGCGCCGGGAAATCGGCTCCACGACCCTGGAGAAACTCGGCAACTACGCCACCGGGCGCAAGATCTCGATGTACGCCGCCACCGAGGAAATCGGCCTGGGCGAGCACCTGGACAGCCGCTTCACCGACCGCCTGGCGCGCTTCAAGCGCTTCATGGACCGGGTTCGCGAGCAATGCGCCGGCGAGGACCCGATCGCCGCCCTGCGCAGCATGATCATGGACATCGACTACGAGAACTGGCTGCGTACCAACAGCTCCAGCGACAAGGCCGCCGACTACCGCATGGGCAACGTGTGGTTCCTGATCGAGGCGTTGAAGAACACCCTGGAGAAGGACGAAGACGGCGAGATGACCATCGAGGACGCCATCGGCAAGCTGGTGTTGCGCGACATGCTGGAGCGTCAGCAGGAAGAGGAAGATGGCGCCGAAGGCGTACAGATGATGACCCTGCATGCGTCCAAGGGCCTGGAATTCCCCTACGTGTTCATCATGGGCATGGAGGAGGAAATCCTCCCCCACCGCTCCAGCATCGAAGCCGACACCATCGAGGAAGAACGCCGCCTGGCCTACGTGGGCATCACCCGCGCGCGCCAGACCCTGGCGTTCACCTTCGCCGCCAAGCGCAAGCAGTACGGCGAAGTCATCGACTGCGCCCCCAGCCGCTTCCTCGACGAACTGCCGCCGGATGACCTGGCCTGGGAAGGCAACGACGACACCCCGACCGAGGTCAAGGCGGTGCGCGGCAATAACGCATTGGCGGATATACGCGCGATGCTAAAGCGCTAGAATTGTCCCTTTTTCAATCGACCCCTTTTATCAGAATTCAGGCGTACCCGACGCCCACAGAGGAAAGCTTCATGGAAGCACTGCACAAGAAAATCCGCGAAGAAGGCATCGTGCTTTCCGATCAGGTCCTGAAAGTCGACGCGTTCCTGAACCACCAGATCGACCCGGCCCTGATGAAGCTGATCGGCGACGAATTCGCCGCGCTGTTCAAGGACTCGGGCATCACCAAGATCGTCACCATCGAAGCCTCGGGTATCGCTCCGGCGATCATGACCGGCCTGAACCTGGGCGTACCGGTGATTTTCGCGCGCAAGCACCAGTCCCTGACCCTGACCGAGAACCTGCTGTCGGCGACCGTCTACTCGTTCACCAAGCAGACCGAAAGCACCGTGGCGATTTCCCCGCGCCACCTGACCAGCAGCGACCGCGTGCTGATCATCGACGACTTCCTGGCCAACGGTAAGGCATCCCAGGCCCTGATCTCGATCATCAAACAAGCCGGCGCCACCGTGGCCGGCCTGGGTATCGTGATCGAGAAGTCGTTCCAGGGCGGCCGCGCCGAACTGGATGCGCAAGGCTATCGCGTGGAATCCCTGGCCCGGGTCAAATCCCTGGCCGGCGGCGTGGTGACCTTTATCTAAGAGGCTCTGCCTCTTTGATCGCAAACAAGCCTCGCCCGCTTCTGTAGGAGCGGCCGGTCGACGTTCGATTGCCCGCGATGACGCCGCCAGGCGTCTAGCCCTGGGGCTGCGCGGTCTCGCGCAACGCCGCCAGCAGCAAACGCTGATAGATCTCCTCGCGCCAGCCCTCGGGCTGCACCAGCCGCATCCGCTCAAGGTGCGCCGCGAAGGCCTCGGGCGCCGGCGCATCCAGCGCCGCCTTGCCCAGTTCGAGGATCTCGCTGAGCTTGAACTTGCTCTTCAGCCAGTTCAGCGCGCGCAGCAGGTCGCGCTCCTCGACGTTGAAATCGCTGCCCAGCGGATACTCCGGGAACAGATGCCGATGTTGCGCCTGGATCGCCAGCAGGCGCTGCGGGAGGTTGTCGGTGAAACGCGGATCGAGGCGAAAGTCCGCCGCCAGCTTGCCGGCCTTGCGAGCCTGTTCGATCAGGCCCGGCTGGAACCGCGAGTCGCTGATATTGAGCAGCGCTTCGATGACCTTCGCGTCGCTCTTGCCGCGCAGATCGGCGATCCCGTATTCGGTGATCACAATGTCCCGCAGGTGCCGCGGGATGGTGCAGTGGCCGTACTCCCAGACGATGTTCGAACTCACCACGCCTGCGGATTCGCGCCAGCTGCGCAGGATCAGGATCGAACGTGCGCCCTGCAACGCATGGCCCTGGGCAACGAAGTTGTATTGCCCGCCGACGCCGCTGAGCACCCGCCCGTCCTCTAGTTGATCCGCGACCCCGGCCCCCAGCAGGGTGACCATGATCGAGCTGTTGATGAACCGCGCATCCAGGCGCTGCAGGCGCTTGAGTTCTTCATTGCCGTACAGCTCGTTGATGTAGCTGATGGCGGTCATGTTGAACTCGTCGAGCTTGCTCCTGGGCAGATCCCTGAGGCGCTGGTAGAAGCTGCGCGGGCCGAGGAAAAAGCCGCCATGCACCGACACCCCGCCCGCCGCCTGGCTGGCGCCCAGCGTCCCGGCATTGGCCTGCCGCTGCTGGCTGACCGTGGGGTAGACCTTGCGACGCACGATGCCCGCGTCGGCCAGCGCCAGCAGGCCGTTGACGAACATCTCGCTGCAGCCGTAAAGCCCCTTGGCGAAAGGCTCCACCCCGCCCTCACGCTCGATCAGCGGCTTCCAGCACTGGATTTCCAGGTCCGCCAGCACCGCCCGGTAGCCATCGTTGTCGGCCTGGCGCGCCAGTAACGCGGCCGTCAGCGCGTCGCCCATGGAGCCGATGCCGATCTGCAAGGTGCCGCCATCGCGCACCAGGGTGCTGGCATGCAGCCCGATGAAGTGGTCCTGGAAACCCACCGGCATGTTCGGCGTGGAAAACAGCGTGCTGCTCTCCTCCTCGTCGAGCAGCAGGTCGAAGGTCGCGGCATCGACCTCGGCGTCGCCCGGCATATAAGGCAGGTCGCGATGTATCTGGCCCAACAGCAGGATGGTTTCGCCGGCGGCACGGCGCTCGGCGATCATCGGCAGCAGGTCGAGGGTGATGTCCGGGTTGCAGCTCAGGCTCAAGCGATCGCTCTGCTGCGGGTCCCGGGCCACCATCTGGGCGACCAGGTTCAAGCCCGCGGCATTGATGTCCCGCGCGGCATGGCTGTAGTTGCTGCACACGTAGTCCTGCTGCGCCGGCGCGCTGTTGAGCAGGCTGCCGGGCTGCATGAAGAACTGTTCGATATGGATATTGGCCGGCACCTGGTTGCGCTGCAGGTCGGCCAGGAAGTCCAGCTCGGGATAGTCGCCGAAGACCTGCTCGACGAAGGGTTCGAGAAAGCGCCGCTGCAAGCCATCGCCCAACGCAGGCCGGCCCAGGCTCAGGGCGGTATAGATCGTCAGCTGGCGTTCGGGCAACTGCGCAATGCGCCGATACAAGGCATTGGCGAAGCGGTTGGGCTTGCCCAGCCCCAGCGGCATGCCCAGGTGAATATGCGCCGGCAAGCGGGCCAGGACCTCATCCACCGCCCGCTCGATAGAAGATGATTGCACCATCCGATCCTCCAGTACCGTCCATGAATTGAGGTTGGACCGAGCTTGCCGGGAGTTTGCTGCAATGACCAGTGCCGGGCGGATCGCGGGCATGAAAAAAGCCGCTCGTAAGCGGCTTTTTTGCGCAAGATGCTGGCTTATTTCAGACCGGACATCTTCTGGATGGCGCCCTTGAGCTCGGCATCGGAGCAATCGGCGCAGGTGCCTTTCGGCGGCATCGCGTTGAGGCCGGTGATGGCCTTGGCCAGGATGCCATCGAGGCCGCCCTGGTGATCCGCGCGCTCTTTCCAGGCCGCGGTATCGCCGATTTTCGGCGCGCCCAGCAGGCCGGAGCCGTGGCAAGCATTGCAATGCTTGGCAATCACTTCGTCAGGGGTTTTCGCACCACCGCCACCGGCGGCGACAGCGACTTCCATGCCCTTGCATTCCTGACCCTGGACGCAGACCTGGCCAACCGGCTCGAGGCGCTTGGCAATGTCGTCGTTGGTCGCAGC
This sequence comes from Pseudomonas sp. MRSN 12121, assembly GCF_000931465.1. Taxonomy (NCBI): domain Bacteria; kingdom Pseudomonadati; phylum Pseudomonadota; class Gammaproteobacteria; order Pseudomonadales; family Pseudomonadaceae; genus Pseudomonas; species Pseudomonas sp. MRSN 12121. The sequence continues at coordinate 6,729,054 of NZ_CP010892.1, forward strand.
TTGAGCGCTGACAGCCCAGAGGGCCAATACGGTTGCTGGTGCGGCCAGCATTTTCATAATTAGGTTCACGCGTACACCCTCAATGGTGGCTAGTCACGCCCACGGCCACGGTTTCGCGGGCGGCGCAAGTATAGCGGTTAGCCCGCCACTCTGAAACAACCCCAAAGTCCAAAGGGGAATTGCCAGGAAACGAAATCCTGCGTCGGGCACCGCTGCAATCGCTGCAGGGCGCCGCTTCCCTCAGAAGTTCGCGGGCGTGGCTGCGCTGATTAGTCGCGCGGGTACGTCGAAAGGATTACGAAAACGGTGCGGCTTGGTGCTTTCGAAATAGTAGCTGTCGCCCGCTTCGAGCACGAATGTCTCAAGACCCACCACCAGTTCCAGGCGTCCTTCCACCAGGATCCCGGTTTCCTCGCCTTCGTGGGTGAGCATCTCTTCACCGGTATCGGCGCCCGGCGGATAGATCTCGTTGAGAAAGGCGATCGCCCGGCTCGGATGCGCCCGGCCCACCAGTTTCATGGTCACCGCGCCATCGGAGATATCGATCAGTTCGTGGGCTTTGTAGACGATCTGGGTGGGTTCTTCCTGGAAGATTTCTTCCGAGAAAAACTCGACCATCGACATGGGAATGCCGCCAAGAACCTTTCTCAGCGAACTGATCGAGGGGCTGACGCTGTTCTTCTCGATCATCGAAATGGTGCTGTTGGTGACGCCCGCGCGTTTGGCGAGTTCGCGCTGGGAAAGACCCTTGAGCTTACGGATGGATTGCAGTCGTTCACCGACGTCCAATGCGGCGGCCTCCTAGGGAATCAGGCGTTGTTGTAGTGAGCGTTATCATGGCGATAGCGTTCAGTATTTACAACACTTGGGCCTGAATCCCCCACAGGAGGCGACCTTCGGCAAGGCGCGCTCAGCCCTCGGAATAGATCCGCGGTACCCGGCGCAGGTTGCAGAAGATCTGATAAGGAATGGTCTCGGCGGCGGCCGCCAACTCGCTGGCGAGAATGTTTCTGCCCCACAGCTCGACGGGAGACCCCAGCCCGGCCTGCGGCACATCGGTCAGGTCGATGCACAGCATGTCCATGGAAACCCGGCCCAGCAACTGGCTCCGTTGTCCCGCCACCAGCACCGGCGCGCCGGTCGGCGCATGGCGCGGATAGCCATCGGCGTACCCCATCGCCACCACGCCGATACGCATCGGCCGCGAGGTGACGAACTTGGCGCCATACCCCACCGGCTCGCCGGCCGGCAGCTCGCGCACGCAAATCACTTTCGATTCCAGGGTCATCACCGGTTGCAGGCGCGAGGCCAGCGGGTGGCTCTCTTCGAAGGGGGTCGAGCCGTACAGCATGATGCCGGGACGCACCCAATCGCTGGGAATGTGCGGCCAGCCCAGCACCGCGGGCGAATTGCGCAGGCTGACCTCGGCGGACAGCCCCTGGCGCGCCGCCTCGAACACCGCGACCTGTTCGTCGCTGCGGGCGCAACCGAGCTCGTCGGCGCGGGCGAAGTGGCTCATCAGCACGATCTTCGCCACCTTGCCGCTGGCCAGCAGCCGCTGGTAGGCGGCCTGGTAATCCTTGGGATGCAGGCCGACACGGTGCATGCCCGAATCCAGCTTGAGCCAGACTGTCAACGGCTTGGCGAGCGTGGCCCGCTCGATGGCCTCCAGTTGCCACAACGAATGCACCACGCACCAGAAATCATGCTCGACGATCAGCGCCAGTTCGTCGGCCTCGAAAAAGCCTTCCAGCAGCAGGACCGGCGCACGAATCCCCGCCGCCCGCAGCTCCAGGGCCTCCTCGATGCAGGCCACGGCAAAACCATCAGCCTCGGCCTCCAGCGCCTGGGCGCAGCGCACCGCGCCATGGCCATAGGCATCGGCCTTGATCACCGCGAGCGCACGGGCTCCCGGCGATGCTTCGCGGGCCAGTTGGTAGTTGTGACGCAGGGCTTGAAGATCGATCAGGGCACGGGCAGGACGCATGGCGGCAGACTTCTAGGCGGTCATGTGGGAAGAAAAAAACCGGCGCCGGCCGACAGTATCGACCGTCGGTAGCGCCGGGAGAGGGATAGTGCTTATGGCAGGGCGGCCACGACGGACAGCTCGACCAGGATGTGCGGCTCGCAGAGCTTGGCTTCGACGGTCGCACGGGCTGGGGCGACGCCCTTTGGCAGCCACTGGTCCCATACGCTGTTCATGCCGGCGAAGTGCGCATCGATGTCTTTCAGGTAGATCGTCACCGACAGCAGTCGCGATTTGTCGGTCCCGGCCAGATCCAGCAGGCGCTCGATATTGGCGAGGGTTTCACGGGTCTGCTGCTCGATCCCGGCCGTCAGGTCGTCGCCGACTTGCCCGGCCAGATACACGGTGCCGTTGTGAACGACGATCTGGCTCATGCGCTCATTGGTGAGCTGGCGCTGGATTGACATGTTTTGCAGGCTCCTGAGGATTACCGTAACGAGAAATATCGAGACCTTCGGCGCTGATCTGCGGCTTTTTCTTCGCCATCAGGTCAGCCAGCAGGCGACCGGAGCCGCATGCCATGGTCCAGCCGAGCGTGCCATGTCCGGTGTTCAGGAACAGGTTGCGCATAGGGGTGGCACCGACAATCGGCGTGCCATCCGGGGTGGTGGGACGCAGGCCGGTCCAGAAACTGGCCTGGGACAGATCGCCGCCCTGAGGATAAAGATCGTTGACGATCATCTCCAGCGTTTCGCGCCGACGTGGATTCAGCGAGAGGTCAAAACCGGCTATTTCAGCCATGCCGCCGACACGGATGCGGTTGTCGAAACGGGTGATCGCGACCTTGTAGGTTTCGTCGAGGATGGTCGACGTCGGGGCCATCGCCGGATTGGTGATCGGCACGGTCAGCGAGTAACCCTTGAGCGGATACACCGGCGCCTTGATGCCCAGCGGCTTGAGCAGTTGCGGCGAGTAGCTGCCGAGGGCCAGCACGTAGCGATCGGCGGTTTCCAGCTTGCCGTCGATCCACACGCCATTGACCCGATCGCCGGCGAAATCCAGGCGCTGGATGTCCTGGCCGAAGCGGAATTCCACCCCCATCTTGGTGCACATTTCCGCCAGGCGGGTGGTGAACATCTGGCAGTCGCCGGTCTGGTCGTTCGGCAGGCGCAGGGCACCGGCCAGGATGTCGGTGACGCTGGCCAGGGCCGGCTCGACGCGGGCGATGCCTTCGCGGTCCAGCAGCTCGAACGGCACGCCGGACTCCTTGAGCACGGCGATGTCCTTGGCCGCGCCATCCAGTTGCGCCTGGGTGCGGAACAGCTGGGTGGTCCCCAGGCTGCGGCCTTCGTAGGCGATGCCGGTCTCGGCGCGCAGTTCGTCGAGGCAGTCGCGGCTGTACTCGGACAGGCGGACCATGCGCTCCTTGTTCACGGCGTAGCGGGCAGCGGTGCAGTTGCGCAGCATCTGCGCCATCCACAGGTATTGATCGATGTCGGCGGTGGCCTTGATCGCCAGCGGCGCGTGGCGCTGCAGCAGCCACTTGATGGCTTTGAGCGGTACGCCCGGCGCGGCCCAGGGAGAGGCATAACCCGGCGAAACCTGGCCGGCGTTGGCGAAACTGGTTTCCATCGCAACGGCCGGCTGACGGTCGACAACGGTCACTTCGAAACCGGCACGGGCCAGATAGTAGGCACTGGTGGTACCGATCACGCCGCTACCCAAGACCAGAACGCGCATTTTCATATCCCTCATCGCGGCTAACCGCTGACGTTGTTATTCAGAGCGAAGATGCGCGCAGTATAAGAAGCAACGGGCAGTGCTTTTCACTATATAAACGCCTATATTTGGCGAGAATTCTCGGCAAAAACCCTTTTCACGGAGGCGCATCCCCTATGCGTACCAACCATCAGACAAAACGCGAACTGGACAAGATAGATCGCAATATCCTGCGCATCCTGCAGGCCGATGGGCGCATCTCGTTCACCGAGCTGGGGGAAAAGGTCGGGCTGTCGACCACGCCCTGCACCGAGCGGGTTCGTCGCCTGGAACGCGAAGGCATCATCATGGGCTACAACGCCCGGCTCAACCCGCAGCACCTCAAGGGCAGCCTGCTGGTGTTCGTCGAAATCAGCCTGGACTACAAGTCCGGCGACACCTTCGAGGAGTTCCGCCGTGCCGTGCTGAAGCTGCCTCACGTCCTGGAATGTCACTTGGTGTCGGGCGACTTCGATTACCTGGTGAAGGCGCGGATTTCCGAAATGGCCTCATACCGCAAGCTGCTGGGCGACATCCTGCTCAAGTTGCCCCATGTGAGGGAATCCAAGAGCTATATCGTGATGGAAGAGGTGAAAGAGAGCCTGAACCTGCCGATTCCGGATTGAGTGCCACTGGCCGAGGAAATGAGTCGTCAGGACAATCGCTATCGCGGGCAAGCCTCGCTCCTACAAGACACCATGGCCTGTAGGAGCGAGGCTTGCCCGCGATGACGGCTCAGACCAACACCTGGCGGGTGCTCGCCATATAGTCATGGATCTGTTTTTCCACCCGCGGGTGGATCAGTTCCACCGGGCGCCGGCCGTTGGGGCAAGGCAGGCTCGGCGTGGTGCCGAACAGGCGGCAGATCAGCGGCCGCTCGTCATACACCGTGCAGCCGTTGGGCCCCAGGTGCACACAGTTCAGTTCTTCCAGCGCCGCGTCCTGCTCGGCGCGGGTCTTGCGCGGCAGGCGTGACATTTCTTCGGTCGAGGTGGTGACCGGGCCGCAGCAGTCGTGACAGCCAGGCACACACTCGAACGAGGGAATCTGCTGTCGGAGCCTGCGGACTGTCTGGCTGTTGCAGCTCATCGAAGCGCTTACCGGGAACGTGGAGAAGCGGCGATTTTGCCCTAAAAGCCCTGTTCCAGACAGCACCGGCCGACCAGTGTTGCCGCACCGGAAAGGTCCGGCTTATGCTCCGTCAAATTTTCCAAACACTCGAATCAGGATGATCCACATGAACACCCGTGTTCAGCCGGTGGTGCCGAACCCTGCGCACCCCGCCTCCTATTACGCCGCCAGCAGCCTGCCGCAGCCCGATCATCCGACGCTGGCCGGCGAACACACGGCGGACGTCTGCGTGGTCGGTGGCGGTTTCTCCGGGCTCAACACCGCCATCGAACTGGCCGAACGCGGGCTCAGCGTCATCCTGCTGGAAGCGCGCAAGATCGGCTGGGGCGCCAGCGGGCGCAACGGCGGGCAGTTGATTCGCGGGGTGGGCCACGGCCTTGAGCAGTTCGCCCCGGTGATCGGCGAAGACGGCGTGCGGCAAATGAAGCTGATGGGCCTGGAAGCGGTGGAGATCGTCCGCCAGCGGGTCGAGCGTTTCCAGATCCCCTGCGACCTGACCTGGGGTTATTGCGACCTGGCGAACAAGCCGCGCGACCTCGAGGGCTTCGCCGAAGACGCCGAAGAACTGCGCAGCCTGGGCTACCGCCACGAAACCCGGCTGCTGCAGCCTGATGAAATGCACAGCGTGGTGGGTTCCGATCGTTACGTCGGCGGCCTCATCGATATGGGTTCGGGGCACCTGCACCCGCTGAACCTGGCCCTGGGCGAAGCCGCCGTCGCGCAGCAACTGGGCGTGCGCCTGTTCGAACACTCGACCGTGACCCGCATCGACTACGGGCCGCAGGTCAAGGTGCATACCGCCCAAGGCTCGGTCCGCGCCAACACCCTGGTGCTGGGGTGCAATGCCTACCTCAACGACCTCAACCCGCAACTGGGCGGCAAGGTCCTGCCCGCCGGCAGCTACATCATCGCCACCGAGCCCCTGAGCGAGGAACTGGCCCATGCCCTGCTGCCGCAGAACATGGCCGTCTGCGACCAGCGGGTCGCGCTGGACTATTACCGTCTTTCCGCCGACCGGCGCCTGCTGTTCGGCGGTGCCTGCCATTACTCCGGGCGCGACCCGCGGGACATCGCTGCCTACATGCGGCCGAAGATGCTGCAGGTGTTCCCGCAACTGGCGGCGGTGAAGATCGACTATCAGTGGGGCGGCATGATCGGCATCGGCGCCAACCGCCTGCCGCAGATCGGCCGGCTCAAGGACCAGCCCAATGTGTATTACGCCCAGGCCTACTCCGGCCACGGTGTGAATGCCACGCACCTGGCTGGCAAGTTGCTGGCCGAAGCCATCAGCGGCCAGCAGGGCGGCGGCTTCGATCTGTTCGCCCAGGTGCCGCACATCACCTTCCCCGGCGGCAAGCACCTGCGCTCCCCGCTGCTGGCACTGGGGATGCTCTGGCATCGCTTGAAAGAGCTGGTCTGAAGGCGGCCAGCCACCGCGCAACCCATAAAAAAGGCCGCATCCGATGAAGTGGGATGCGGCCTTTTTTTGCTGCGCGCCGATCGCGGATTGCGCCAGCGGCTACCGATCAATGCCGGGCTTCAGAGCCGCCAGAACGGCTTGAGCCCTTCCTCCCGCGCCTGTTCGCGACTCAGGCCGATATCGCGCAACTGTTCGGGCGTCAGTTCGAGCAGCGCCTTGCGTGTACGCAGCCGATGCCAGTACAGCCCCCAGAGGCCAAGGCCGGCCGGTGCATGACGAACGGAGTTCGCCCCTCCTGCCCGCTCCTGCTCAGCCGCCAGTTCCTGACTGTGTAACGACAGACGCACATCGCTCAAGCCATTCATTTTTGCTGCTCCTGTTTACTGGGTCGCTATGAGCAGACATCATGCGCGGGAGCGAAAAACCATTACAGATTCAAAGCATCGCTATTATTTCCATACAGAATTCCCCTAACCGGCCTGAATCCTGTAATTATTCGCCATCTGTACCGGTTACCCGATTCCATTACTCCGAGGCTGCGCCATGACCCTCTATGTCAATCTCGCCGAATTGCTGGGCACCCGTATCGAACAGGGCTTCTATCGTCCCGGCGACCGACTGCCGTCGGTACGGGCCTTGAGTGTCGAGCATGGGGTCAGCCTGAGCACCGTGCAGCAGGCCTATCGGGTGCTGGAAGACAGCGGCCTGGCAACGCCCAAGCCCAAGTCCGGCTACTTCGTGCCGGTCAGCCGCGAACTGCCGGCGCTGCCAGCGGTGGGCCGCCCAGCGCAACGCCCGGTGGAAATCTCGCAGTGGGACCAGGTGCTGGAACTGGTGCGCAGCGTGCCGCGCAAGGACATCGTCCAGCTGGGCCGAGGCATGCCCGACGTCACCACCCCGACCCTCAAGCCGCTGCTGCGGGGGCTCGCCCGCATCAGCCGGCGCCAGGACATGCCCGGCCTGTATTACGACACCATCTACGGCGTGCACGAACTGCGCGAACAACTGGCGCGGCTGATGCTCGATTCCGGCTGCCAGATCGGCGCCAACGACCTGGTGATCACCACCGGCTGCCATGAAGCCCTGTCCACCAGCATCCGCGCCACCTGCGAGCCCGGCGACATAGTCGCCGTCGACTCGCCGAGCTTCCACGGTGCCATGCAGACCCTCAAGGGCCTGGGCATGAAGGCCCTGGAAATCCCCACCGACCCGCTCACCGGCATCAGCCTCGACGCCCTGGAACTGGCCCTGGAGCAATGGCCGATCAAGGCCATACAGTTGACCCCCAACTGCAACAATCCGTTGGGCTATATCATGCCGGAGTCGCGTAAACGGGCCCTGCTGACCCTGGCCCAGCGCTTCGACGTGGCGATCATCGAAGACGATGTGTATGGCGAGCTGTCCTACACCTACCCGCGCCCGCGGACCATCAAGTCGTTCGACGACGACGGCCGGGTGCTGTTGTGCAGCTCCTTCTCCAAGACCCTGGCGCCCGGGTTGCGCATTGGCTGGGTCGCCCCGGGGCGCTACCTGGAACGGGTGCTGCACATGAAGTACATCAGCACCGGCTCCACCGCGCCGCAACCGCAGATCGCCATCGCCGAGTTCCTCAAGAGCGGCAATTTCGAGCCGCACCTGCGGCGCATGCGCACCCAGTACCAGCGCAACCGCGACCTGATGATCGACTGGGTCAGCCGCTACTTCCCCGCCGGCACCCGCGCCAGCCGCCCCCAGGGCGGCTTCATGCTGTGGGTCGAGCTGCCGGAGGGCTTCGATACCCTGCGCCTCAACCGCGCCCTGCTCGGCCAGGGCGTACAGATCGCCGTGGGCAGCATCTTTTCCGCCTCGGGCAAGTACCGCAATTGCCTGCGAATGAATTACGCTGCCAAGCCGACCGCGCAGATCGAGGAAGCGGTGCGCAAAGTGGGCGCCGCAGCCATCAAGCTACTGGCCGAAGATTGCGCGACGGACTGACCTTTTCCTGTGAAACCGGCGTCACAACCGGACCATCGTCGCGATTCGAGATGACCTGACTTGAGACCCAGACAGACCCTGGCCTTCCTTATGCTGATCGCGCTGTGCCTGAGCGGCTGCGCCAGCCTCGATGTGCCTCATGTGCCGAGCCAGGCGCTGCCGGCCGCCGACTCGGCTTTCGGACGCTCGATCCAGGCCCAGGCCGCGCCCTATCAGGGGCGCTCCGGGTTCCGCCTGCTATCCGACAGCACCGAGGCCTTCATGGCCCGCGCCGAACTGATCCGCAATGCCCAAAGCAGCCTCGACTTGCAGTACTACATCGTCCATGACGGCATCAGCACGCGGATGCTGGTGGACGAGTTGCTCAAGGCCGCCGACCGCGGCGTGCGCGTGCGCATCCTGCTGGACGACACCACCAGCGATGGCCTGGACCAGATCATCGCCACCCTCGCGGCCCACCCCAATGTCCAGATCCGCCTGTTCAACCCCCTGCACCTGGGCCGCAGCACCGGCTTTACCCGTGCCCTGGGGCGGCTGTTCAACCTGTCGCTGCAGCATCGGCGGATGCACAACAAACTGTGGCTGGCGGACAACAGCGCCGCCATCGTCGGCGGACGCAACCTGGGCGACGAGTACTTCGACGCCGAGCCCAACCTGAATTTCACCGATATCGACATGCTCGGCGTCGGCCCGGTAGCCGAGCAGCTGGGGCACAGCTTCGACCAGTACTGGAACAGCGCGCTGAGCAAACCCATCGGCGAATTCCTGTCCCGCTTGCCGTCGGCCCGGGAACTGGCCAATACCCGCCTGCGCCTGCAACAGTCTTTGGAGGAGGCCGAACAGCAACACCATGCGCTGTTCCAGGAACTCAAGGCCTACAGGACACAGCCGCGCATGGACGCCTGGCGCAAAGAACTGATCTGGGCCTGGAACCAGGCGCTGTGGGATGCGCCGAGCAAGGTCCTGGCCAGGGACGAGCCCGATCCGCGCCTGCTGCTGACCAGCCAGCTGGCGCCGCAGCTGGAGGGCGTCAGCAAGGAGCTGATGCTGATCTCGGCCTATTTCGTGCCGGGCCAGCCGGGCCTGGTGTACCTCACTGGCCGCGCGGACGCCGGGGTCGCGGTGAGCCTGCTGACCAACTCCCTCGAAGCCACCGACGTGCCGGCGGTGCACGGCGGTTACGCGCCCTATCGCCGGGCATTGCTGGAGCATGGGGTGAAACTTTACGAACTGCGGCGCCAGCCCGGCGACCGTGGTGGCAGCGGCAGCGGTCCCCATCTGTTCCACAGCGCCTCGTATCGCGGTTCGGACTCCAGCCTGCATAGCAAGGCGATCATCTTCGATCGCCAGAAGTCGTTTATCGGCTCGTTCAATTTCGACCCGCGCTCGGTGCTGTGGAACACCGAAGTCGGCGTGCTGGTGGACAGCCCCGAACTGGCCGAGCGCGTGCGCGTCCTGGCGCTGCAAGGCATGGCCCCGGCGCTGAGCTACGAAGTGAAACTGCAAGACGGCAAGCTGGTCTGGGTCACCGAAGACAACCAGCAACTGCACACCCTGCCCCGCGAGCCCGGCAGTTGGTGGCGCCGCTTCAATGCCTGGATGAGCACCACGGTCGGCCTCGAGCGGATGCTCTGAGCCCTGCACTTGCAGGAGCACGGCTTGCCCGCGATGAGGGACTGACAGTCAACATGATTGATGTAGTTCCGCTATCGCGGCAAGCCTCGCTCCTACAGGGTTTGTGGCTGGACCACGCCAAACGCGCCTTCGCGCAGCAACAGCACGATCAACCCCAGGGCGCCGGCCGCCATCAGCAACAGCAAGGCATGCCCGCTGATCCACTGGCTGCCCGCGCCCGCCACCAGCGGCCCGACCAGGCAACCGATGCCCCACAGCTGGGCAACGTGGGCGTTGGCGCGCACCAGCGCATCGTCGCGGTAGCGTTCGCCGATCAGAATCAGCGACAAGGTGAACAGGCCGCCGGCGCTGGCTCCGAACAGCACCCACAGCGGCCAGATCAGCAGGGTATCGAGCAGCAGCGGGATGGCCAGGCTCGACACCAGCAGGATCACCGCGCAACCGGTAAACAGCGCACGCCGCGAGACGCGATCGGCCAGGGCGCCGATCGGCAGTTGCAGCAAGGCATCGCCCACCACCACGGTACTGACCATCGCCAGGGCGATCTCCTCGGTGAACCCCTGGCGCAGGCAATAGACCGGCAGCAGGGTCAGGATCATCGCCTCGAAGGCGGCGAACAGCGCCACCGCCCAGCCAATGGCCGGCAGGCCACGACAGAATCGCCAGAGATCGCCGAGGGTCACGCTGCAGGACTCGCTGCTTGGCGCCCCGCTACGGCCGATCAGCAGCAAGGGCGACACCACCAACAAAACGACGCCAACCCAGAAGCCGTAGTCATGCTCGGTGCCCAGGGCGCCCAGCAACAACGGGCCGGCCAGCTGGCTCAAGGCATAGCTGCTGCCGTAAAGCGCCACCAGGCGGCCGCGCCATTGCTCCACCACCAGCTGGTTGATCCAGCTTTCGCCCAGGATGAAGACGATGGTCAGCACCATGCCGATCATCAGCCGCAGCACCAGCCACAACGGATAGCTCGGCAACAGGGCCAACAGACCGATGGAAATCGCCCCGCCCCACAGGCACAGGCGCATCAGCCCCGCGGTGCCGAAGCGCGCCGCCAGGCGGCTGGACAGCTTCGCGCCGAGCAGGACCCCGATCGCCGGCATCGACGCCATCACCCCGATTGCGAAAGGTCCATAACCCCAGCTTTCCAGGCGAAACGACACCAACGGCATGCTGACGCCCAGGGCCAGCCCGACACTCAGGACAGCCGCCAAAACTGCGAAATAGGTTGCCCAGCGCATTTCCACGCTCCTGTGGATGTTTTTTTCAAGACAGAGACAGCGCAGCCGGGCTTCCCTCGCGGAAAGTCCGGCTGCGCTCTGGATCGAGTAGCGATGCCTGCGATAACGCCTCTTCAGGCGCCCGACATCCGCGGCCCTTGAATTACAGCTTGATCCAGGTTGCCTTCAGTTCGGTGTACTTGTCGAACGCGTGCAGCGACTTGTCGCGACCGTTGCCCGATTGCTTGAAGCCGCCGAATGGCGCGGTCATGTCGCCACCGTCGTACTGGTTGACCCAGACGCTACCGGCGCGCAGCGCCTTGGCGGTCAGGTGGGCCTTGGAGATATTGGCCGTCCATACCGCCGCGGCCAGGCCATAAGGCGTGTCGTTGGCGATCTGGATGGCCTCCTCCACCGTGTCGAAGGCGATGACCGAGAGCACCGGGCCGAAGATTTCTTCCTGGGCGATCTTCATCGCATTGCTGACGCCGTCGAAGATGGTCGGCTCGACGTAGGTGCCGCCGGTTTCCTGCAGGGTGCGCTTGCCGCCCACCACCAGCTTGGCGCCGTCGGCATGGCCGGACTCGATGTACGACAGCACGGTGTTCATCTGCTGGGTATCCACCAGCGCGCCGACGGTGGTGGCCGGGTCCAGCGGGTTGCCCGGCTTCCAGGCCTTGAGGGCCTCGATCACCAGGGGCAGGAACTTGTCCTTGATCGAACGCTCCACCAGCAGGCGCGAACCGGCGGTGCAGACTTCGCCCTGGTTGAAGGCGATCGCGCTGGCCGCGGATTCGGCCGCGGCCTGCAGGTCAGGGGCATCGGCGAACACAATGTTCGGGCTCTTGCCGCCGGCTTCCAGCCAGACACGCTTCATGTTCGACTCGCCGGAGTAGACCATCAGTTGCTTGGCGATCTTGGTCGAACCGGTGAACACCAGGGTGTCGACGTCCATGTGCAGGGCCAGGGCCTTGCCCACGGTGTGGCCATAGCCCGGCAGCACGTTGAGCACGCCTTTCGGAATGCCAGCCTCGACGGCCAGGGCGGCGATACGGATAGCGGTCAGCGGTGATTTTTCCGACGGCTTGAGGATCACCGAGTTACCGGTGGACAACGCCGGGCCGAGTTTCCAGCAGGCCATCAAGAGCGGGAAGTTCCAGGGCACGATGGCGCCGACCACACCTACCGGCTCGCGAGTCACCAGGCCCAACTGGTCATGGGGCGTGGCGGCGACTTCGTCGTAGATCTTGTCGATGGCCTCGCCGCTCCAGCTCAGCGCCTGGGCCGCGCCCGGTACGTCGATGCCCAGGGAATCGCTAATCGGCTTGCCCATGTCCAGGGTTTCGAGCAGGGCCAGTTCTTCGACATGCTGTTTCAGCAAGCCGGCAAAACGAATCATGGTGGCCTTGCGCTTGGCCGGTGCCAGGCGCGACCAGACGCCGGAGTTGAAGGTGGCGCGGGCGTTTTCAACGGCGCGCTGCGCGTCGGCGGCGTCACAGCTGGCAATCTTGGCCAGCAGACGGCCATCGACCGGACTGATGCATTCGAAGGTTTCGCCGGAAACCGCGGCAGTGTATTCGCCATTGATATAGGCGCGGCCTTCGATCTTCAGCTCGCGGGCACGCTGTTCCCAATCGGCTCGAGTCAGGGTGGTCATACGAGTGTCCTCCTCTTGTTGGATACGGGCGCACGCGCATTCGCTGCCGGCACCTCCAGGAATTCTGCCCGGCCAGCCTGCTGTCGGCCCACGGCATCCGCCACCCTAAACCAGCGGCGCCTGAAGTTTCAATATATTTGACAGAATGGTGGGTAAACGCCATTGCCATGTTCATTTTAATAAACATAGACTCTGGCCTTTCCAATCACCCGCACTGCAATCAGGGGGGAATACCAGTATGAGCATCCAGGACATCGTCGACTTCGGCCAGGCCAATACTGCCGCCGAGCGTTATCGCCCCGCCCAGGAAAAAGTCCTCAAGGGCGACCCCGAGCAAGCCGTCTTCAACCACTACAGCAGCCCCTGCGGCCAGATGAACGCCGGGGTGTGGGAAGGTGCGATAGGCCAGTGGACGGTGAATTACACCGAGCATGAATACTGCGAGATCGTCCAGGGCGTTTCGGTCCTGCGCGACAGCGATGGCAACGCCAAGACCTTGCGCGCCGGCGATCGCTTCGTGATCCCTGCCGGCTTCAGGGGCACCTGGGAGGTGCTGGAAGCCTGTCGCAAGGTCTACGTGATCTTCGAGCCCAAGGCCTGAATCCCGGGCACAAAAAAACCCGCTTGAAGGCGGGTTTTTTTGTCAGAAGAAAAATCAATTACTTGATTTTGCCTTCTTTGTAGATCACGTGCTTACGAACAACCGGATCATATTTCTTGATCTCGATTTTGTCCGGAGTGGTGCGCTTGTTCTTGTCGGTAGTGTAGAAGTGACCAGTACCGGCGCTCGAAATCAAACGAATCAATTCACGCATGATTAGCTCCCTTAAACCTTGCCATCGCGACGAAGTTCGGCCAGCACGACATCAATGCCACGCTTGTCGATGATACGCATGCCTTTGGCAGATACGCGCAGACGCACAAAACGTTTCTCGGACTCAACCCAGAAGCGGTGATGCTGCAGGTTCGGCAGGAAACGACGACGGGTTTTGTTGTTTGCGTGGGAAATGTTATTCCCGGTTACCGGACCCTTACCGGTAACTTGACAGACTCTCGACATGCCTCAGCCCTCTAAAACCACATGCCCAACCCGGCATGGGTTGGCCGCTTAATCTCTCAGTCATTTGGCGCCAGGCGCCGCGTTTCTTTAGGGTCTTACCGGCTACACCTACAAGCGAAGGAACCGGGCCCCTAGAAAAGAGCGCTGCTTTATACCAGAAAGACCCCGTAGCAACAACAGCCGGTGTGCTTTGGATTTCGAAAAGTCCCTGTTTTCTTGCTCCGGATGCCTGCACCAAAGGCTGGCGCCATGACTGACCGCTCGTCGCAGAATAGATTTTCCGAGGGCGAAATACAGGGCAAAACCCGCATGAACAGCCACTGCTCGGGTCGCGCCAGGTCAATATATGGAAAAAACCTCTGTCAATTTATGCCTAATGTGAGCATGGCGGTACGCCATGAACCGGCTCGGCATAGCGATAAACATGAACCTATCCAGCCCACAGGCAGAAAAAGGGGATAGTCATTTTCCAGCGAGGCCACTAGGGTAGGCCTTTTTCCAGACTGCACTCGCAGATGGGCCTTCGATCTGCAAAGGAAGCCAAACATGCGCCTCGCTGCCCTCCCGCTGTTGTTCGCCCCTCTTCTTCTGAGCCCGCTGGCCAATGCCGCCGCCTTGAGTGTGTGCACCGAGGCCAGCCCGGAAGGTTTCGACGTCGTGCAGTACAACTCGCTGACCACCACCAACGCCTCGGCCGACGTGCTGATGAACCGCCTGGTGGACTTCGACGCCGGCAGCGGCAAGGTCGTGCCGAGCCTGGCCGACAGCTGGGAAGTCTCGGCCGATGGCCTGACCTACGTCTTCAAACTGCACCCGAACGTGAAGTTCCACCGCACCCCGTACTTCAGCCCGAGCCGCGAATTGACGGCCGAAGACGTGAAATTCAGCTTCGATCGCATGCTCGATCCGGCCAACCCCTGGCATAAAGTGGCGCAGAGCGGTTATCCCCATGCCCAGTCGCTGCAACTGCCGACGCTGATCAAGAAGATCGACGCCCTGGACCCGCTGACCGTGCGCTTCACCCTCGACCATGCCGACTCGACCTTCCTCGCCACCCTGAGCATGGGGTTCGCCTCGATCTATTCCGCCGAGTACGCCGATCAGCTACTCAAGGCCGGCACTCAGGACAAGCTCAACAGCCAGCCGATCGGTACCGGCCCCTTCATTTTTGGCCGCTTCCAGAAAGACGCGTCGATCCGCTACAAGGCCAACCCCGACTACTTTGCCGGCAAACCGGCGGTGGATCCGCTGATCTTCGCCATCACTCCGGACGCCAACGTGCGCCTGCAGAAGCTGCGCCGCAACGAATGCCAGATCGCCCTGTCGCCCAAGCCGCTGGACGTGAACGCCGCCCTTCAGGAGCCTGCGCTCAAGGTCGAGAAGACCGCGGCTTTCATGACGGCCTTCGTCGCCCTCAACAGCCAGCATCCACCTCTGGACAAACCGGAAGTGCGCCAGGCCATCAACCTCGCCTTCGACAAGGCCACCTACCTGAAAGCCGTGTTCGAGGATACCGCGGAGCCCGCCAGCGGCCCCTTCCCGCCCAATACCTGGAGCTATGCCAAGGAACTGCCGGGCTACGCCCACGACCCGGCGAAAGCGCGCCAGCTGCTGGCCAAGGCCGGCCTGAAGGACGGCTTCCAGACCACCATCTGGACTCGCCCTTCCGGCAGCCTGTTGAATCCCAACCCGAGCCTGGGCGCCCAGCAATTGCAAGCCGACCTGGCGCAAGTCGGGATCCAGGCGGAGATCCGCGTGATCGAATGGGGCGAGCTGATCCGCCGGGCCAAGGCCGGCGAGCACGACCTGCTGTTCATGGGCTGGGCCGGCGACAACGGCGATCCGGATAACTTCCTTACCCCGCAGTTCACTTGCGCGGCGGTGAAGTCCGGAACCAACTTCGCCCGCTACTGCGACCCGGGGCTGGACAAGCTGATCACCGCCGGCAAGACCACCACCGAGCAGGGCGTCCGCAGCAAGCTGTATCAGCAGGCACAGACGCAGATCCAGCAACAGGCCCTGTGGCTGCCATTGGCGCACCCGACGGCCTTTGCCCTGACCCGCAAGGACGTGCAGGGTTATCAGGTCAGCCCGTTCGGTCGCCAGGACTACTCGAAGGTCAGCCTCAAATAAGCAGCGGCAGCGGCAGCGGCGAGCCACAAGCTGCAAGTTCAGAGCAGTCCTCGTACCGCTTTAACTTGCAGCTTGCCGCTTGAAGCTTGTCGCTGCGTCCCTACATCCAGCCGTACTCGGCCATCGACAGCGGCTCGCCTTCGCCGACGATGAAATGGTCGAGCACCCGCACATCCACCAGGTCCAGCGCCTCCTTGAGCCTGCGGGTCAGAACCCGGTCCGCCTGGCTCGGCTCGGCGACGCCCGAGGGATGGTTGTGACACAGGATCAGGGCCGCGGCGTTATGCGCCAGGGCCCGTTTGACCACCTGCCGCGGGTAGACGCTGGTGGTATTGATGGAGCCTTGAAACAGCGCCTCGAAGGCCAGCACCCGGTGCTTGGAGTCGAGAAACAGGCAGCCGAAGACCTCATGCGGCTCATGCCGCAGCAGCGCCTTGAGGTAGTCACGGACCGCCACCGGGCTTTCCAGCACCGAGTTGCGGCTAAGCTTTTCCGCCAGGTGCCGCCGCGCCATTTCCAGCACCGCCTGCAATTGCGCGAATTTTGCCGGGCCCAGGCCCAGTTGCCGACTGAACGTCAGCTGGTCCGCCTCGAGCAGGCCACGCAGGCTGCCAAATTGGTGCAACAGGTGTCGAGCCAGGTCCACGGCGCTTTTTCCGGCGACGCCGGTACGCAGGAAGATCGCCAGCAATTCGGCGTCGGAAAGGGCCAGCGCGCCCTGCTCGAGAAGCTTCTCCCGCGGGCGCTCCGCCGCAGGCCAGTCGCGAATGCTCATAGCACCTCCATGTGTGTGGGCGCCGCTGTTCCATAGCGGTCGCTGTGCTATCTTAGCCCATCTTTTTGCGTGGAATTTCCCCTGGGGAGGGGGTGTTACACGCAGCAATCATTGAACTGAAAGGCAGGCCTATGCAGCGGCTGTATCGGAAACGCATCGTTCTCGGCGTCGGCGGCGGCATTGCTGCCTACAAGAGCGCCGAGCTGGTTCGCCGACTCCTCGACCAGGGCGCGGAAGTGCGTGTGGTCATGACCCGTGGCGGCAGTGAATTCATCACCCCGCTGACCCTGCAGGCCCTGTCCGGACACCCGGTCCACCTGGACCTGCTCGATCCCGCGGCCGAAGCCGCCATGGGCCATATCGAACTGGCCAAATGGGCCGACCTGGTACTGATCGCCCCGGCCACCGCCGACCTGATCGCCCGCCTGGCCCAAGGCATCGCCGACGACCTGCTGACCACTCTGGTCCTGGCCACCGATGCCACCGTCGCCATCGCCCCGGCCATGAACCAGGCCATGTGGCGCGACCCGGCCACCCAGGCCAACACCCAGTTGCTGCAGAGCCGTGGCCTGAAGGTGTTCGGCCCGGCCTCCGGCAGCCAGGCCTGCGGCGATGTCGGTCTGGGCCGCATGCTCGAGGCCAACGACCTGGCCTTGTGTGCCGCCGACTGCTTCCAGCACTTGGCGCTGACCGGCAAGCATGTATTGATCACCGCCGGCCCGACCCAGGAAAACATCGACCCGGTGCGCTACATCACCAACCACAGCTCCGGAAAAATGGGCTTTGCCCTGGCCGAAGCCGCCGTTGAAGCCGGGGCTCGGGTGACCCTGATCACCGGTCCCGTGCACCTGCCGACCCCGGACCGCGTGACGCGGATCGATGTGGTCAGCGCCCGCGACATGCTCGCCGCCTGCGAAGCCGCCATCCCGTGCGACCTGTTCATCGCCTCGGCCGCGGTGGCGGACTACCGCCCGGAAGTCGTTGCCCCACAGAAATTGAAGAAAGACCCTACAAACGGCGACGGTCTGCTGCTGCAGATGGTGCGCAACCCGGACATCCTGGCCACTATCGCCACCCGCCCCGACCGCCCGTTCAGCGTCGGCTTCGCCGCTGAAACCGAACATTTGCTCGACTACGCTGCACGCAAACTCAAAGACAAGAACCTCGACCTGATCGTCGCCAACGACGTGGCCAACCCGAGCATTGGCTTCAACAGCGAGGAAAACGCCTGCAGCGTAATTGACCGGGAGTTGCACGCAACTCTCTTCGCCCAGACCAGCAAGGGCAAGATTGCCCGCCAACTGATCGCTTTCATCGCCGAACGGCTGAACCAGGTTTAACTCGCATGCACGCTTTACAAGCCAAGATCCTCGACCCACGCATCGGCACCGAATTCCCTCTGCCGCAATACGCCACGCCAGGCTCCGCCGGCCTGGACCTGCGCGCAATGCTCAAGCAGGACACGCTCCTGGAGCCGGGCCAGACCCTGCTGATTCCTACCGGCCTGTCGGTCTATATCGGCGACCCGGGCCTGGCCGCGCTGATCCTGCCGCGCTCCGGCCTGGGCCATAAACACGGCATCGTCCTGGGCAACCTGGTCGGCCTGATCGATTCCGATTACCAGGGCGAACTCATGGTGTCCTGCTGGAACCGTGGCCAGACCGCCTTCAACATCGCGGTGGGCGAGCGTATTGCCCAACTGGTGCTGGTGCCGGTGGTCCAGGCGCACTTCGAGGTGGTCGAAGCCTTCGACGAAAGCCAGCGCGGCGCGGGCGGCTTCGGTCACTCCGGCAGCCACTGAGCAAAGGCTTCAGGCCGCGGCAAACAGCCCGGCCTGAACGGGCGGTGGCGTCTCAGCATAAAAAGTTCATCGGATTCACTCACGGACTCAACTGCCCGGAATCACAGCAGAAGGTGCGTAAAAAAGAACTGACGCTCATCAGATGGCATTTTTGCACCATGAACCCAAGGGCAAAAACGCCGTCATACCCTTCAGTTTGAGCCCTTCAGCCCGTATTACGGCCTGTCCTGCCCCCTTTTAGACGGAGCACCCCTGTGATGAGCAATGCAGCCCAAGTCGTACCCACGTTCCCTGAAAGCATCTTTCGCGCCTACGACATCCGCGGAACCGTTCCCGAGACCCTGAATGCGCAAACGGCCTACTGGATCGGCCGCGCCATCGGCTCCCAGAGCCTGGCCCAGGGCGAACCCAACGTGTCCGTGGGCCGGGATGGCCGCTTGTCCGGCCCGGAACTGGTTGCCCAGTTGATCAAGGGTATCGCCGACAGCGGTTGCCACGTCAGCGATGTCGGGCTGGTGCCGACCCCGGCGCTGTATTACGCCGCCAACGTGCTGGCCGGCAAGTCCGGCGTGATGCTGACCGGCAGCCACAATCCGTCGAACTACAACGGCTTCAAGATCGTCATCGCCGGCGACACCTTGGCCAACGAACAGATCCAGGCCCTGCACGATCGCCTCAAGACCAACAACCTGAGCAGCGGCCAGGGCAGCATTACCCAGGTCGATATCCTCGATCGCTACGGCAAGGAAATCACCGCCGACGTCAAACTCGCCCGCCGCCTGAAAGTCGTGGTCGATTGCGGTAACGGTGCGGCCGGTGTCATCGCCCCCCAACTGATCGAAGCGCTGAACTGCGAAGTCATTCCGCTGTTCTGTGAAGTCGATGGCAACTTCCCCAACCACCACCCGGACCCGGGCAAGCCCGAGAACCTGGAAGACCTGATCGCCAAGGTCGCAGAAACCAACGCCGACATCGGCCTGGCGTTCGACGGTGACGGCGACCGCGTCGGCGTGGTGACCAACACCGGCAGCATCGTCTTCCCCGACCGCCTGCTGATGCTGTTCGCCAAGGACGTAGTAGCGCGCAACCCGGACGCGGAGATCATTTTCGACGTCAAATGCACTCGCCGCCTGACCCCGTTGATCAAGGAATATGGCGGTCGCCCGCTAATGTGGAAGACCGGCCACTCGTTGATCAAAAAGAAAATGAAACAGACCGGCGCATTGCTGGCCGGTGAAATGAGCGGCCATATCTTCTTCAAGGAACGCTGGTTCGGTTTCGACGACGGCATCTACAGCGCCGCGCGGCTGCTGGAGATCCTCAGCAAGGAAAAATCTACCGCGGAAGAGCTGTTTGCCACCTTCCCGAATGATATTTCCACGCCGGAAATCAATATCCATGTGACCGAAGAGAGCAAATTCAGCATCATTGATGCGCTGCACGACGCGCAATGGGGCGAAGGGGCCAACCTGACCACCATCGACGGCGTACGAGTCGACTACGCCAAGGGCTGGGGCCTGGTCCGCGCCTCCAACACCACACCGGTGCTGGTGCTGCGTTTCGAGGCCGATGACGAAGCCGAACTGCAGCGCATCAAGGATGTGTTCCACGCCCAGCTGAAACGTGTTGCACCTGATCTCCAACTACCGTTTTGATTTTCTTCAAGCGCCTTTATTGAAGTGCCGGAGCCCCGAATGACCCTCGAACGCGATGCCGCCGCCAATACCGCCAAGGTCCTGTCCGAAGCGCTGCCTTATATTCGCCGCTATGTCGGCAAGACCCTGGTGATCAAATACGGCGGCAACGCGATGGAAAGCGAGGAGCTGAAGACCGGCTTCGCCCGCGACATCGTGCTGATGAAGGCCGTCGGCATCAACCCGGTGGTGGTGCACGGCGGTGGCCCGCAAATCGGCGACCTGCTCAAGCGCCTGTCCATCGAGAGCCACTTCATCGATGGCATGCGGGTTACCGACGCGGCCACCATGGACGTGGTGGAAATGGTCCTCGGCGGCCAGGTGAACAAGGACATCGTCAACCTGATCAACCGTCACGGCGGCAGCGCCATCGGCCTGACCGGCAAGGACGCGGAGCTGATTCGTGCGAAGAAGCTCACCGTGACCCGCAAGACGCCGGAAATGACCACGCCGGAAATCATCGACATCGGCCACGTCGGCGAAGTGGTCGGCATCAACACCGACCTGCTGAACCTGCTGGTCAAGGGTGATTTCATCCCGGTGATCGCGCCGATCGGCGTCGGTGAGAACGGCGAGTCGTACAACATCAACGCCGACCTGGTGGCCGGCAAGGTGGCCGAGGCACTGAAGGCCGAGAAGCTGATGCTGCTGACCAACATCGCCGGCCTGATGGACAAGTCGGGCAAGGTGCTGACCGGCCTGACCACCCAGCAGGTCGACGCCCTGATCGAAGACGGCACCATCTACGGCGGCATGCTGCCGAAGATCCGCTGCGCGCTGGAAGCGGTACAGGGTGGCGTGGGCAGCTCGCTGATCATCGACGGTCGCGTACCGAATGCGATCCTGCTGGAGATCTTCACCGATACCGGTGTGGGCACCCTGATCAGCAACCGCAAGCGTCCTTAAGCACTGCAATAAAAAGACCCCGCCGGGCCTGGCCCGACGGGGTCTTTTTTATTGCGCCTTCTGTAGGAGCGGAGCTTGCCCGCGATAGCGGTGTATCAGGTCAGACCGCAATCGCGGGCAAGCCTCGCTCCTGCAGGTATCAGACGCCGAATTGCGCGCGGTAGGCTTCCACCGCCGGCAGGTGCTGCTTGAGCGCCGGATCGTCCGCCAGGAATTGCAGGACCTGGGTCAGGGAAACGATGCTCACCACCGGAATGCCGAAGTCACGCTCGACTTCCTGGATCGCCGACAACTCGCCGTTGCCACGCTCCTGACGGTTCAGGGCGATCAACACGCCCGCCGCCTTGGCGCCTTCCTGGGATGCAATGATCTGCATCACTTCGCGAATCGCGGTACCCGCGGTGATCACGTCGTCGATGATCAGCACATCGCCAGTCAGGGGCGCGCCTACCAGGCTACCGCCCTCGCCATGGGCCTTGGCTTCCTTGCGGTTGAAACACCACGGCAGATCGCGCTGATGGTGCTCGGCCAGGGCCACGGCCGTCGCCGCCGCCAAAGGAATGCCTTTGTACGCAGGGCCGAAGAGCACATCGAAGGGAATGCCGCTGTCGACGATCGCCGCCGCATAAAAACGCCCCAGCTGCGCCAGGGCCGAGCCGCTGTTGAACAGGCCGGCATTGAAGAAGTAAGGACTGGTACGCCCGGACTTCAGGGTGAACTCACCGAAGCGCAAAACCCCGCGATCGATGGCAAAACGAATGAAATCGCGCTGATACGCCTGCATGAAAAAGCCCCAAATACCACGGATTTAGCTAATTAGGTAGACCTCGGGTATCATACACGCACGTGATTTTTGGGGCCATTTATGCGGATCATCAGTGTGAACGTCAATGGTATTCAGGCTGCAGTGGAGCGAGGTTTGCTCAGTTGGCTGCAAGCACAGAATGCCGACGTCATCTGCCTGCAGGACACCCGCGCCTCCGCCTTTGAACTGGACGATCCGGCCTTCCAACTGGATGGCTACTTCCTTTATGCCTGCGATGCCGAAGTTCCCGCCCAAGGCGGTGTGGCTTTGTACTCGCGGTTGCAACCGAAGGCTGTCATCAGCGGTCTCGGCTTCGAGACGGCCGACCGCTACGGGCGCTACCTGCAAGCCGATTTCGACAAGGTCAGCATCGCGACCTTGCTGCTTCCTTCCGGGCAGAACGGCGATGAAGACTTGAACCAGAAGTTCAAGCTTATGGACGATTTCGCCCGTTATCTGGATAAGCAGCGGCGCAAACGTCGCGAGTACATTTATTGTGGCTCGCTGTACGTGGCGCAACAGAAGCTGGATATCAAGAACTGGCGCGACAGCCAGCAATCTCCAGGCTTCCTGGCGCCTGAACGCGCCTGGATGGATGAGATTGTCGGCAACATGGGTTATGTCGATGCCCTGCGCGAAGTCAGCCGCGAAGGCGACCAGTACAGCTGGTGGCCGGACAACGAACAGGCCGAGATGCTCAATCTGGGTTGGCGCTTCGACTATCAGTTGTTGACCCCGGGCCTGCGTCGCTTCGTACGCAGCGCACGCTTGCCGCGCCAGCCACGCTTCTCGCAGCATGCGCCGCTGATCGTGGACTACGACTGGACGCTGACCATCTAAGCGTCTTTTCGCAGCCACAAAAAAGCCGACAGCAATGTCGGCTTTTTTGTGCGCGCCCGGCCTACTTGATCAAGCGCCAGGTGAATGGGTAGCGGTACGCCACCCCTTCATTGGCCTTGACCCCGGCAATGATGGTCAGCACCAGGGCGCCGATCGCCAGCAGGCCGAAGAGCAGGAATCCCACCAGCACTACCATCAGCAGGAAGCAGATCAACGAAGCGATGGCCACCGTGATCTGGAAGTTCAGCGCTTCCTTACCCTGGGCATCGATGAACGGATCCGTCTCGCGCTTCATCTGCCAGAGCACCAGGGGACCGATCAAGGTTCCGAACGGAATCCAGATCCCCAGCAACGCCGACAGATGACAGAACATTGCCCATTGCCGAACTTCATGGCTCGGCAGGGGCTGCGGAAGCTGGTCGTCACTCATGATGCTCTCCTTGCGACAATCGCCGGGCAATCAGTCAGCTAGGGCTGCCTGCTGCAATTCAAAGATCTCATTCATGCCTTTCCTGGCCAGCGCCAGCATGGCGTTCAGCTCTTCGGGCTGGAATGGCGCGCCTTCGGCCGTGCCCTGGACTTCGATGAAACCGCCCGTGCTGGTCATGACCACATTGAGATCGGTCTCGGCCGCCGAGTCTTCCAGGTAATCCAGGTCCAGCACCGGCTCGCCCTGGTACATGCCCACGGAGACCGCGGCGATCATCTGCTTGATCGGGTCGCCGCCCTTCAGGCCGCCACGCTTCTTGATCACTTTCAGCGCATCCACCAAGGCCACCATGGCACCGGTGATCGACGCGGTACGGGTGCCACCATCGGCCTGGATCACATCGCAGTCGACATAGAGGGTGACGTCGCCCAGCTTGGTCATGTCCAGCGCGGCGCGCAGGGAGCGACCGATCAGGCGCTGGATCTCCAGGGTCCGGCCGCCCTGCTTGCCGCGGCTGGCTTCGCGCTGGTTACGCTCGCCGGTCGAGCGCGGCAGCATGCCGTATTCGGCGGTCAACCAACCCTGGCCCTGGCCCTTGAGGAAACGCGGTACGCCGTTCTCGACACTGACCGTGCAGATCACTTTGGTGTCACCGAATTCGACCAGTACAGATCCCTCGGCGTGTTTGGTGTAGTTGCGGGTGATGCGGATCGAGCGGAGCTGATCGGCAGCGCGACCACTTGGACGTTTCATAGGGAAATACCTGTACGGGGACGGAAAACTGCCGGTCATTATAGAGCCCGCAGCCCTGCCTGGGCAGTTCTAAAAGTCCCGCTCCGTCGGCAGAGCCTCTGGAACGCTCCTCCGGTCGCCCCGCAGCGCTTTGTCACACCCGCAGTTTGGGAGCATCCCTCGCACTGCGCTACAATCCTGCGCCTTCGCAGCCTGTGGGCTTCAATTCATTCATATCGGGCCCGTGCAACCCATCAAGGGTTGGCGGCGGACCTGTATCGGAGGTACCTCCATGGTGCACAGCATGACCGCCTTCGCCCGGGTAGAACGGGCCGGCACCCAGGGCACCCTGAGCTGGGAACTGCGCTCGGTCAACAGCCGCTACCTGGAACCGCACCTGCGCCTGCCGGAGTCCTTCCGCGATCTGGAAGGCGCCGTCCGCGAAGCCCTGCGCCAGGGACTGTCGCGCGGCAAGCTCGAATGCACCCTGCGCTTCACCGAGGAAACCACCGGCAAGCCGCTGCAAGTCGACCGCGAACGCGCTGCGCAACTGGTGGCCGCCGCCGAATCCGTGGCCAGCCTGATCAAGCAGCCGGCGCCCCTGAACCCGCTGGAAGTCCTGGCCTGGCCTGGCGTGCTGGTGGCCGACGCCAGCGATCCACAAGCGCTGAACAACGAGGCTCTGAGCCTGTTCAACCAGGGCCTGAAAGAGCTGAAGAATGGTCGCGAGCGTGAAGGCGCCGAGCTGGCCCGATTGATCAGCGACCGCCTGACTGCCATCGAGGAAGACGTCGCGACCCTGCGCGAACTGGTGCCACAGATGCTCGCCACCCAGCGCCAGAAAGTCCTCGATCGCTTCGCCGACATGCAGGCCGAACTGGACCCCACACGCCTGGAACAGGAAATGGTGATACTCGCCCAGAAAAGCGACGTCGCCGAAGAACTGGACCGCCTGAGCACCCACATCATCGAAGTGCGCCGCGTACTCAAGTCCGGCGGTGCCGCTGGCCGACGCCTGGACTTCCTGATGCAGGAACTCAACCGCGAAGCCAATACCCTGGGCTCCAAGGCCTTCGACCCGCGCAGCACCCAGGCGGCGGTCAACCTCAAGGTGTTGATCGAGCAGATGCGCGAACAAGTACAGAATATCGAGTAAGGCTACCCCGACATGAACCACAGCACCGGCACCCTCTACATCATTTCCGCACCCTCGGGCGCGGGCAAGACCAGCCTGGTCAAGGCCCTGATCGATGCCGACCCATCGATCCGCGTTTCCGTATCCCACACCACCCGCGCCATGCGCCCGGGCGAAGTGGACGGCGTGAACTACCACTTCGTCTCGCGCGAAACCTTCGTGAAGATGGGCGAGCACGGCGACTTCCTGGAGCGCGCCGAAGTCTTCGGCAATCTCTATGGCACCTCGCAAAGCCATCTGCAGCAGACGCTGGACGAAGGTCATGACCTGATCCTGGAAATCGACTGGCAGGGGGCCGAGCAAGTGCGCAAGCTGATGCCCCAGGCCCGCTCGATCTTCATCCTGCCACCGTCCCAGCAGGCTCTGCGCCAGCGCCTGACCAACCGTGGCCAGGACAGCGACGAGATCATCGAAGGCCGGATGCGCGAAGCGGTCAGCGAGATGAGTCACTACGTCGACTACGACTACCTGATCATCAACGACGATTTCGCCCACGCGCTGGACGACCTGAAGGCGATTTTCCGTACCAACCAGCTGCACCAGAAGCGCCAGCAACAGCGTTTCGGCAAATTGCTCGCCGAACTGCTGGGCTGATACAGCTCTTCCCAAAACCGCTGCAAGGGCTTTACATTGGCGCTTGTAGCGCGTCGGAAAGCTTGGTTAAAAAATCAGCGCTTCCCTAATCGCTGGTGATTTTTTAAACTGTTGAGTCCGCTCGCCCATCCGGGCACCGCGCATATTGCATTTGCTACGAGGAAGACCATGGCCCGCGTAACCGTTGAAGACTGTCTAGAACACGTGGATAACCGCTTTGAGCTGGTCATGCTCTCTACCAAGCGTGCCCGTCAACTGGCAACCGGCGGCAAAGAGCCGAAAGTAGCCTGGGAAAACGACAAGCCTACCGTCGTCGCCCTGCGCGAAATCGCTGAAGGCCTGATCGACTACGCAGCTATCGCCGAAGCCGAAATCGTTGAAGATGAACCGCTTTTCGCTGCATTCGAGGACGAGTCCAACGAGGCCGTCTAAGCCTATGCCTGGTCGACGTAGCACGGCGCGGGATCACAGCTTACGGCAGGAGTCATCATGCCGAGCATAGACGCCCTCGCCGATCGCTTATCGACCTACCTCGGCACGGACCAGGTCAATCTGGTCCGCCGAGCGTATTTCTACGCCGAACAAGCCCATGACGGTCAGCGCCGTCGCAGCGGCGAGGCGTATGTCACGCACCCGCTAGCGGTCGCCAATATTCTCGCCGACATGCACATGGACCATCAGAGCCTGATGGCCGCGATGCTGCATGACGTCATCGAAGACACCGGTATTGCCAAAGAGGCGCTGCAAGCGCAGTTCGGCGAGACCGTGGCCGAACTGGTCGACGGGGTCAGCAAACTGACCCAGATGAACTTCGAGACCAAGGCCGAAGCCCAAGCGGAAAACTTCCAGAAGATGGCCATGGCCATGGCACGCGACATCCGCGTGATCCTGGTCAAGCTGGCCGACCGCCTGCACAACATGCGCACCCTGGAAGTGCTGTCCGGCGAAAAACGCCGGCGGATCGCCAAGGAAACCCTGGAGATCTATGCCCCCATCGCCAACCGCCTGGGCATGCACAGCGTACGCATCGAATTCGAGGACCTCGGCTTCAAGGCCATGCACCCGATGCGTTCCGCACGCATCTACCAGGCCGTCAAACGGGCCCGGGGCAACCGCAAGGAAATCGTCAACAAGATCGAAGAATCCTTGAGCCACTGCCTGGCCGTCGACGGCATCCAGGGTGAAGTCAGCGGTCGCCAGAAACACCTGTACGGCATCTACAAGAAGATGCGCGGCAAGCGCCGGGCCTTCAACGAGATCATGGATGTCTACGCGTTCCGGATCATCGTCGACAAGGTCGATACCTGCTACCGCGTGCTCGGCGCCGTACACAACCTGTACAAGCCGCTGCCCGGCCGCTTCAAGGACTACATCGCGATCCCCAAGGCCAACGGCTACCAGTCGCTGCACACGACGCTGTTCGGCATGCACGGCGTGCCGATCGAGATCCAGATCCGTACCCGCGAAATGGAAGAAATGGCCAACAACGGCATTGCCGCTCATTGGCTATACAAATCCAGCGGCGACGAGCAACCCAAGGGCACCCATGCCCGGGCCCGCCAGTGGGTCAAGGGCGTGCTGGAGATGCAGCAACGCGCCGGCAACTCCCTGGAATTCATCGAAAGCGTGAAGATCGACCTGTTCCCGGACGAGGTCTACGTCTTCACGCCCAAAGGTCGGATCATGGAGCTGCCCAAAGGCTCCACCGCGGTCGACTTCGCCTACGCGGTACACACCGACGTCGGCAACAGTTGTATCGCCTGCCGCATCAACCGCCGCCTGGCGCCGCTGTCCGAACCGTTGCAAAGCGGTTCCACCGTGGAAATCGTCAGCGCTCCGGGCGCACGCCCGAACCCGGCCTGGCTCAACTTCGTGGTCACCGGCAAAGCGCGCACGCACATTCGTCACGCACTGAAACTGCAACGCCGCTCCGAGTCCATCAGCCTGGGCGAACGCCTGCTGAACAAGGTGCTCAACGGTTTCGACAGCGCACTGGACAAGATCCCCGCCGAGCGCGTGCAAGCCATGCTCGCCGAATACCGCCTGGAGCTGATCGAAGACCTGCTCGAAGACATCGGCCTGGGCAACCGCATGGCCTATGTGGTGGCCCGCCGCCTGCTCGGCGAAGGCGAACAGCTGCCAAGCCCGGAAGGCCCGCTGGCCATCCGCGGCACCGAAGGCCTGGTCCTGAGCTACGCCAAGTGCTGTACGCCGATCCCGGGCGACCCGATTGTCGGCCACCTGTCCGCGGGCAAGGGGATGGTGGTGCACCTGGACAACTGCCGCAATATCAGCGAAATCCGCCACAACCCGGAGAAATGCATCCAGCTGTCGTGGGCCAAGGATGTCACCGGCGAATTCAATGTCGAGCTGCGCGTGGAACTCGAACACCAGCGCGGCCTGATTGCCCTCCTGGCCAGCAGCGTCAACGCGGCCGACGGCAATATCGAGAAAATCAGCATGGACGAACGCGATGGCCGCATCAGCGTGGTCCAACTGGTGGTCAGCGTGCACGACCGCGTGCACCTGGCCCGTGTGATCAAGAAGCTGCGCGCCCTGACCGGGGTCATCCGCATCACTCGCATGCGCGCGTAACTCGCCACCAAACCCGACCATTACAAGGAGTCATTCATGACCAAGACCGTCATCACCAGCGACAAGGCACCCGCCGCGATCGGCACCTATTCCCAGGCGATCAAGGCTGGCAACACCGTCTACATGTCCGGCCAGATCCCGCTCGATCCAAAGACCATGGAACTGGTGGAAGGCTTCGAAGCCCAGACCGTCCAGGTGTTCGAAAACCTCAAGTCGGTGGCCGAGGCTGCTGGTGGTTCGTTCAAGGACATCGTCAAGCTGAACATCTTCCTCACCGACCTGAGCCACTTCGCCAAGGTCAACGAGATCATGGGCAAGTACTTCCAACAGCCTTACCCTGCCCGCGCCGCCATCGGCGTTGCCGCCCTGCCAAAAGGCGCGCAGGTTGAAATGGATGCCATCCTGGTCATCGAGTGACACACCCGGCGCGGCCACCCAGGCCGCGCCGTCTTCGTTCTGAAAGGATTTGCTCATGCGCAAAGCGCTAGCCCTCTCGTTGGGCGCCCTGATCCTCGGTGGCTGCGCCAGCGATCCGGCCGACCGTGATATCAGTGGCACCTGGATCAACCAGGTCGCCATCGACGCCGCCGCCAAGGGCGGACCTCTGCGCGAAGCCCTGCAAGGCTACGGCCCGAACCTGGAGTGGGACGTCAATACCAGGGCCGGCCAGGCGCGCTACACCAACGGCTTCGAAAACGTCGAAGGCAAGGTGCTGGCCGAAGAGTCCGGCGCTTGGAAAGTCGATTTCTACGGCAGCTCTGCCAGCGAATTGAAGCGCGACGGCAAGCAACTGCGGCAGGAAGCCAACGACAACGAGCCGGAACAGGTGTTCGACCGTCCCAAAGACCCGGCCCCGGAAGGCGCACCACTGGGCGCCAACTTCGAGCGCGCCCTGTACTCGGCCTACCTGGGCGGCGAGTGGAAGATCGTCAACGGCCCGGGCGAAGGCGGCACGGTGCTGTTCCAGGCCAACGGCCAGATCATGGGCCTGCCGGGCGCCGATCGCTACGCACTGTGCCTCGCCGGCGACTGCGCGTCGATGAGCGGCGGCTACGACAGCCTGTGGTTGCAGCTCAACGGCCAGGGCAATCCCTGGATCTTTGCCCGCGACGGCAAGAAACTGGAGATTTTCCAGCCGATCAACACGGCCCAAGCAGACGAAGTGCCCTCGCTCACGCCGGGCACGCGCCAGTGGCTACTGGAAAAACAATGACCCAGTAAAAAGGAGCCGCCAGGCTCCTTTTCTTTATCCGGGATGGGGCTCAGCCCAGCCCTTCGAGAATCTGCGCATACCCCTCGCGAAAGCTCGGATAACGCGGCTCCCATCCCAGGGCCCTGGCGCGGGCGTTACTGCACCGCTTGCTGCCTGAACGCCGCACACTGGCATCCGCCGCCCACTCGGTCACCCCCAGGTACTCGCGCAGCCAGGCCACCACCTCTGCCAGGGGCGCCGGCGCATCGTCAACGCCGATATAGCAATCCTCGAGCGCCGTGCCGCGCCGGTCGGTCCGCAGCAGGAACGCCAGCAGCCCTGCGGCATCGTCGGCATGGATACGGTTGCCATACAGCGGCGGATCGATAACGACTCGATAACCCTGGCGCACCTGGTTCAGCAACCACTCCCGCCCCGGACCGTAGATTCCGGTCAAACGCACCAGGCTGGCAGGAATGCCGCTGCGCAGGGCCACTTGCTCGGCCTCGAGCATCAGCCGCCCGGAATAACCCTCGGCCCGGGCAGGCGACGTTTCGTCGATCCATTCGCCGTCCTTCTGGCCATAGACGCTGCTACTGGACACGAACAGCAGGCGCTTCGGCGATTGTCCGTGCTGCTTGAGCCACCCCAGGACGTGGGTCAGGCCTTCGACATAAGCCGCGCGATAACCCGCCTCGTCATGCTCGGTGGCGGCCGCGCTATACACCAGGTAATCCAGCGGTCCGGTGGGCCAGGCGGGTGGGCACTGCGCGTTGAAAAGGTCGCCCGCCACGCCGATCACCCCCGCCGGCAATTGCGCCACCGTGCGCCGCAGGCCATGGACCTGCCAGTTTTCAGCCAGCAATTGCCTGGCCAGGCGGCTGCCGACATCACCACAGCCAGCAATCAGAACAGTAGGGGCGGACATCGAAAAACTCCTATCGGAAAGGCACAGACTAGCGTCGGCAATGGACGAGCGGCTAGCAATCAAAGAAAAAAAGATACTCTATTACTTCTGTTAACAAGAATTAGTTGCAATAATGACGACCCATTTGTTCTCGGCCCTGCGAGGCCTAGAAGGACACTTACCCCTTTTTCCTCTCAGGTCCGGCCAGCATGACACGCAATCAATTCCCCGCTTCGCCAACCCAACGCCCAAGCCCGCTGCGCGCCATGAGCGCGGCCGCCGCGTTGCTGTTCAGCCTGCTGCTGGCCCCGAGCGCGGCCTTTGCCGATGAGCAGGCCCCAACCGCCGCTGCCACTACCCCGGCAGCCGCCCACACCCCTGCCAATACCGCAGCCCCGGTAGCCGCACCCGCGGTTGAAGCGCCGGCTCCCGCCGAAGGCGAACCGGCTGCCGACGTACCTGAAGTCCTCGAAGCGAACAACACCCTGGGCATGGCCCATGACCTGTCCCCCTGGGGCATGTACCAGAACGCCGACATCATCGTGAAACTGGTGATGATCGGCCTGGCCATCGCCTCGATCATCACCTGGACCATCTGGATCGCCAAAGGCTTCGAGCTGATGGGCGCCAAGCGTCGCCTGCGGGGTGAAATCCTCAACCTGAAAAAGGCCACCACGCTCAAGGAAGCCAGCGCCACCGCCGCCAAAGAAGGCACCCTGGCCAACCTGCTGGTCCACGACGCCCTGGAAGAAATGCGCCTGTCGGCCAACAGCCGCGAGAAGGAAGGCATCAAGGAACGTGTCAGCTTCCGCCTCGAGCGCCTGGTCGCCGCCTGCGGCCGCAACATGAGCAGCGGCACCGGCGTCCTCGCCACCATCGGTTCCACCGCCCCCTTCGTCGGCCTGTTCGGGACCGTGTGGGGCATCATGAACAGCTTCATCGGCATCGCCAAAACCCAGACCACCAACCTCGCCGTCGTCGCCCCCGGCATTGCCGAAGCCCTGCTGGCAACCGCCCTGGGCCTGGTCGCGGCGATCCCGGCCGTGGTCATCTACAACGTCTTCGCCCGCTCCATCGCCGGCTACAAGGCCCAGGTGTCCGACGCCTCGGCGGAGGTCCTGCTGCTGGTCAGCCGTGATCTCGATCACCTGCCGACCGCCGAGCGCACCGCCCAGCCCCACGTGGCCAAGGTAGGGTAATCCGCCATGGGCCTGCATTTGAAAGAAGGCGCAGAAGACGATCTCGCCGAAAACCACGAAATCAACGTCACGCCGTTCATCGACGTGATGCTGGTGCTGCTGATCATCTTCATGGTCGCCGCCCCCCTGGCGACCGTGGACATCAAGGTCGACCTCCCGGCCTCGACCGCCAAGCCGGCGCCTCGGCCGGAGAAGCCGGTGTTCCTCAGCGTCAAGGCCGACCAACGCCTGTATCTGGGCGACGACGAAGTGAAAGCCGAAGCCCTCGGCGCCACCCTCGACGCCAAGACCCATGGCAAGAAAGACACGACGATCTTCTTCCAGGCCGACAAGGGCGTGGATTACGGCGACCTGATGAGCGTGATGGATGCCCTGCGGGCCGCCGGATACCTGAAGGTCGGCCTGGTCGGACTTGAGACGGCTACCAAGAAATGATCACGACGCGCCAAAAACTGACGCGTTACAGCGGTAGCCTGGCCATCGTGCTGGGAGTTCATGCGGTCGCGATCCTGCTCGCGCTCAACTGGAGCTCCCCCACCCCGGTCGAACTGCCGCCCCAGGCGATGATGGTCGAGCTGGCGCCGCTTCCGGCACCGCCTCCACCCGCTCCGCCCAAGGTCGTGACGCCACCGCAGCCGCCGGCTCCGGTCGAAGAGCTGCCGCTGCCCAAGCTTGCGGAAGCACCGAAGCCGACGATTTCCGTACCCAAGCCGGTCAAACCCAAGCCCAAGCCACAACCGCCCAAGCCGGTGGAGAAAAAGCCGGAACCGCCGAAGGAAAAGCCGAGCGAAGAAAAACCCAGCGACGCTCCGCCAACCCCGACCGCGGCGCCGTCCTCGGCCCCCGCTCCGGGCCCGTCGCCATCGCAGATCGCCGCCAAGGAAAGCTGGCAAGGCACGCTGCTGGCGCATCTGGCCAAGTACAAGAAGTACCCGCCAGGCGCCCAGGCCCGCGGCAAGGAAGGCCTGAACCGCCTGCGCTTCGTGGTCGACGCCCAGGGCAACGTCTTGTCCTACGAACTGGTCGGACGTTCGGGCAACGCCGATCTGGACCGGGCCACCTTGGAAATGATCCGCCGCGCCCAGCCACTGCCCAAGCCACCGGCGGACATGCTCAACAACGGCTCGATCGAAATCGTCGCGCCCTTCGTGTACTCCCTGGAAAAACGTCGCCGCTGAGCAGGCTGCGCAGATAGACCCCGCAAAAGGCACCGCAAGGTGCCTTTTTTGCTGTTGCGCACACACCCTGCATGCATTGCCCGGTGTCACAGCAAGTCCTGCGTCTGATAACGTGCGTCTATCGATTGCAGCCGGTATGCTTGGCCCGCAACCTCATGGACGTCCGCTATGACTCTCACTGAATTACGCTACATCGTTACCCTCGCCCAAGAGCAGCACTTCGGCCACGCGGCCGAGCGTTGCCATGTCAGCCAGCCGACCCTGTCGGTGGGCGTGAAGAAGCTGGAAGACGAACTCGGTGTGCTGATTTTCGAGCGCAGCAAGAGTGCGGTACGTCTGACGCCGGTCGGCGAAGGCATTGTCGCCCAGGCGCAAAAGGTCCTCGAACAGGCCCAGGGCATCCGCGAGCTGGCCCAGGCCGGCAAGAACCAGCTGACCGCGCCGCTGAAAGTCGGTGCGATCTATACAGTCGGCCCGTACCTGTTCCCGCATCTGATTCCGCAACTGCACCGGGTCGCCCCGCAGATGCCGTTGTACATCGAAGAAAACTTCACCCATGTGCTGCGCGACAAGCTGCGCAACGGCGAACTGGACGCGATCATCATCGCCCTGCCGTTCAACGAAGCCGACGTGCTGACCCTGCCGCTGTACGACGAACCGTTCTACGTGCTGATGCCAAGCACCCACCCCTGGACCCAGAAAGAGACCATCGACGCCAGCCTGCTCAACGACAAGAGCCTGCTGCTGTTGGGCGAAGGCCACTGTTTCCGCGACCAGGTGCTGGAAGCCTGCCCGACTCTGACCAAGGGCAACGACGGCGCCAAGCACACCACGGTGGAATCCAGCTCCCTGGAAACCATCCGTCACATGGTCGCCTCGGGCCTGGGGGTTTCGATCCTGCCGCTGTCGGCGGTGGACAGCCATCACTACGCCCAGGGCGTGATCGAGGTGCGTCCATTGACGCCGCCAGTGCCGTTCCGCACCGTGGCGATCGCCTGGCGCGCCAGCTTCCCGCGGCCCAAAGCCATCGAGATCCTCGCCGACTCGATCCGCCTGTGCTCGGTGGCCAAGCCGCCTGTCGCGAGTTAAGCCGGCGCGATGACGGAGCTGTCGAACGTGCCGGTCACGGCACTCAAGGGCGTCGGCGAAGCCATGGCCGAGAAGCTGGCCAAGGTCGGCCTGGAGAATCTGCAGGACGTGCTGTTCCACCTGCCCCTGCGTTACCAGGACCGCACCCGCGTGGTGCCGATCGGCGCGCTGCGCCCCGGCCAGGATGCGGTGATCGAAGGCACCGTCAGCGGCGCCGATGTGGTGATGGGCAAGCGTCGCAGCCTGTTGGTGCGCCTGCAAGACGGCACCGGCGGGCTGAGCCTGCGCTTTTACCATTTCAGCAACGCGCAGAAGGAAGGTCTCAAGCGCGGCACCCGTGTGCGCTGTTATGGCGAAGCCCGCCCCGGCGCCTCGGGGTTGGAAATCTACCACCCGGAATACCGCGCCATCAGCGGCGACGAACCGCCGCCGGTGGACCAGACCCTGACCCCCATCTACCCACTCACCGAGGGCCTGACCCAGCAGCGCCTGCGCATGCTGTGCCAGCAGAGCCTGGCCCTGCTCGGCCCGCGCAGCCTGCCGGACTGGCTGCCGGAAGAACTGGCGCGGGATTACCAGCTAGCGCCGCTGGACGATGCGATCCGCTACCTGCACCACCCGCCGGCCGATGCCGATGTCGACGAACTGGCCCTGGGTCACCATTGGGCGCAGCACCGCCTGGCATTCGAGGAGCTGCTGACCCATCAGCTGTCCCAGCAGCGCCTGCGCGAAAGCCTGCGCTCGCAACTCGCCCCGGCCCTGCCCAAGGCCACCCGGCTGCCAGCGCTCTATCTGAAGAACCTCGGCTTTCCCCCCACTGGCGCGCAGCAGCGGGTCGGCAACGAGATCGCCTACGACCTCAGCCAGCCAGAACCGATGCTGCGGCTGATCCAGGGCGACGTCGGGGCCGGCAAGACCGTCGTCGCCGCCCTGGCGGCCCTGCAGGCGCTGGAAGCCGGGTATCAGGTGGCGCTGATGGCGCCGACCGAGATCCTCGCCGAGCAGCATTTCATTACCTTCAAGCGCTGGCTGGAGCCGCTGGGGCTGGAAGTCGCGTGGCTGGCCGGCAAGCTCAAGGGCAAGAACCGCACGGCCGCCCTGGAACAGATCGCCGCCGGCGCGCCGATGGTGGTCGGCACCCACGCGCTGTTCCAGGACGAAGTGCAGTTCAAGAACCTGGCGCTGGTGATCATCGACGAACAGCACCGCTTCGGCGTGCAGCAGCGCCTGGCCCTGCGCCAGAAAGGCGTGGGCGGACGCCTGTGCCCGCACCAACTGATCATGACCGCGACGCCGATTCCGCGAACCCTGGCCATGAGCGCCTACGCCGACCTCGACACCTCGATCCTCGATGAGCTGCCGCCGGGCCGCACGCCGGTCAACACCGTGCTGGTCACCGACTCGCGGCGGGTCGAAGTCATCGAACGGGTGCGCGCCGCCTGCGCTGAGGGGCGCCAGGCCTACTGGGTGTGCACGCTGATCGAAGAGTCCGAGGAGCTGACCTGCCAGGCCGCGGAAACCACTTACGAAGACCTGAGCAGCGCCCTGGGCGAGCTGCGGGTCGGCCTGATCCACGGGCGCATGAAGCCGGCGGAGAAAGCCGAGGTCATGGGCCGGTTCAAGGCCGGCGAGCTGCAACTGCTGGTCGCCACCACCGTGATCGAAGTCGGTGTCGACGTACCCAACGCCAGCCTGATGATCATCGAGAACCCCGAGCGCCTGGGCCTGGCCCAGTTGCACCAGCTGCGCGGACGCGTGGGCCGGGGCAGCGCCGCCAGCCACTGCGTGCTGCTCTACCATCCGCCCTTGTCGCAGATCGGTCGCCAGCGCCTGGGCATCATGCGCGAAACCAACGACGGCTTCGTCATCGCCGAAAAAGACCTGGAACTGCGCGGCCCCGGCGAAATGCTCGGCACCCGCCAGACCGGCCTGCTGCAATTCAAGGTCGCCGACCTGATGCGCGACGCCGACCTGTTGCCGGCCGTGCGCGACGCCGCCCAGGCCCTGCTGGAACGCTGGCCGCACCACGTCAGCCCGCTGCTGGAGCGCTGGCTGCGCCACGGGCAGCAATACGGCCAAGTGTGAGCAGCGTCTCAGTTAAGGGGCGAACGCCCCGGTCAAGCTGGTTATACTCCTGAAATTGTTTGAAAACGGATACAGACCATGACAGAAGTTGCCCTCGCCGCCGCAGCCCCGCACGCTCCGTCTGTAATCCGGCTGCTGCTCGAAAAGCTCAACATCGGCTTCACGGAAGTACTCGACCAGCCAGGCCTGCCAACCGCGCGCAAGGTCCAGGCGGTGCTGCTGGACGACGCCGTCGGCGCGCTGATGGTGCTGTTTCCGCAGAGCCAGTTGCTGGACCTCAATCGCCTCGCCGAACTGACCGGCCGCCGCCTGACCGCGGTTTCCACCGAGCGCCTGGAGCGCATGCTCGGCAAACACAGCCTGAGCCTGCTGCCCGGCCTGCCGGCGCTCACCAGCTCGCCCTGCCTGTATGAAGACAGCCTGCTGCGCGAACCGAGCCTGCTGATCAATTCCGGCGAACCGGGGCTGTTGCTGGAAATCAGCAGCGACGCTTTCAAGAGCATGCTGAGCAAGGCCAGCGCCGGCCACTTCGGCGAAGCCCTGAGCAGCATCCGTCCGAACCTCGACCGCCCGGATGACGACCGCGAGGAAATCACCCAGGCGGTGCAGGCCTTCACCGCCCGGCGCATCCAGCAGCGCCTGGAAGCGACCATCGAGATTCCACCGCTGGCCGAGACGGCGCAAAAGATCATCAAGCTGCGGGTCGATCCCAACGCCACCATCGACGACATCACCGGCGTGGTGGAAACCGACCCGGCCCTGGCCGCGCAAGTGGTGAGCTGGGCCGCTTCGCCCTACTACGCTTCGCCGGGCAAGATCCGCTCGGTGGAAGACGCCATCGTCCGCGTGCTGGGCTTCGACCTGGTGATCAACCTGGCGCTGGGCCTGGCCCTGGGCAAGACCCTGAGCCTGCCCAAGGACCACCCTCAACACAGCACGCCGTACTGGCAGCAGTCGATCTACACCGCCGCCGTCATCGAAGGCCTGACCCGCGCCATGCCCCGCGCCCAGCGCCCGGAATCCGGCCTGACCTACCTAGCCGGCCTGCTGCACAACTTCGGCTACCTGCTGCTGGCCCACGTCTTTCCGCCGCACTTCTCGCTGATCTGCCGGCACCTGGAGGTCAACCCGCACCTGTGCCACAGCTACGTGGAACAGCACCTGCTGGGCATCAGCCGCGAACAGATCGGCTCCTGGCTGATGCGCTACTGGGACATGCCCGACGAGCTGTGCACCGCCCTGCGCTTCCAGCACGACCCAAGCTACGACGGCGCCTACGCCGAATACCCGAACCTGGTGTGCCTGGCCGTGCGCCTGCTGCGCAGCCATGGCATCGGCTCCAGCCCCGACGAAGCCATCCCCGACGCCCTGCTCGAGCGCCTGGGCATCACCCGCGACAAGGCCGAAGACGTGGTCAGCAAAGTCCTCGAAGCCGAAGTCCTGCTACGGGAACTGGCCTCGCAGTTCAGCCAGCACTAACGCAAAACGGGCAAGCCCCACTCCCTGCAGGAGCGAGGCTTGCCCGCGATAATCTCCCCGATTAAACCCAACCGGGCCTAACCCGTTCTCAAGCCTTCGGCTTGGCCTTCTTCGGCTTCAGGTACTTGGTCAGCCCCTGGAACCAGATCACCAGCGCCGGATTGCCCTTGATCTGGATCGACTTGTCCTGGATCCCGGTCATAAAGGCCAGCTGCTTGTTCTTCGCCTGCATCGTGGCAAAACCATAGGCCGCGTCTTTAAAGGCAATGGCAAACGCCGGCTCGGGGTACAGCCCGGACTTACTGGTGATCCGCTGGTCCTTCACAAGGAAGTGCCGCGCCACCTTGCCATCCAGCGTTTGCAACTGAAACACCAGCTCCTTGTCACCCAACTGCTGCTGGAACGCCGGATTGGTCCGGCTGGCCTTGCCCATCAGCAGCCCCATCATCCACAGAAGAAAACGAAATTTCATGCGCAAAGCCCCAAAGGAAAAATGAACGGCTGGGGGAGTGTAAGGGATTCGAGGGATAACGCCAGTATCTGCCACTGTTAGAAGATTATGCAGCACTTTTCCCGGCTGATGACTACCAAGTCACGTTTTTTACTTGAAGATTGATCGCTTCCAAGCTCCGCGTGGGAATGCATCCCGTGACGCTCCGCGTTCTGCCAACCACCGTCCTATACCTGAAGAAACACATTCCTGTAGGAGCTGCCAAAGGCTGCGGTTTTTTGCTCCACTACCCTGCAAAAACGTGAAAAATATCCTGCAAATCGCCGGGCGGTGCACAAACTAGGCGAGTTGGGTGATCGTCGATAACCTCTGTTAGTCGCCACAAAAGCGGTGACTCGGACGTGCAAGTTCGGCGGAGTACACATTCGGTTATGGCAATTTATCGAGCCTTTTTCCTATGCTCGCGAATCTTTATGGCTGCTGTGTATGGGAGGTCTTCGGGCCTGCTGGGTGACTCCTTCTTCACCCACGACAACCGGTCTCTGGCGAAGCCTCCATAGTGATGTCTTGATCAAACGAATACTGCTTACCCGATTTATAATTCGTTTAGCGCATGGGGTTAACCCGAACTTCCTGCATCGCAATCACGTGCTATCTCGCTCAATCGAAAACCTTACTTTTTAAGTTTCGCAACACAATCGCCATAAAGCCTTGAATATTTCTTGTCGTAAGCAAGCTTGACAGGCTCCTCCAAGTCAGCAGACTCATTAAAAAGCGATTCATCCTTTACGTAATACGTTATCCAACCAATAATCCCCTCACCAGAAGTTTTATAGAATAGCTGAGCTTGAACTCTCTCGCCATCATCATCATCAATTAATAAATTTACTTTATCTTTTGTAGTGTACCGGAACGGAAAATCACTGCTTCTAACCAGTTCCGTAAGAAATCCATAACAACCCTCACCTTCCGAACGCGCATCAACAGAATCCTTACTACTCGCTACAACCAATCCAGAGCATACTGACATCACGAAAGCAAATACAACATTGAATGCAATCTTGTTGAATCTTTTAATACTCATTTACTCACCAGCCTCCAGTTCTTCTACAAATCGAGCACGAATAGCCTCAATATGCTTCTTATAATTTGCCTGAGTGGCAGCATCTTTAGAGTGCCAGCGCGCCCAGTTCCCATCATATCTATTAATATATGCTGCTTTATACTCCATGCCCGCCAATACGGACGGCAAAACCACAAACACTTTCTTTCTATCTGTTACCTGCTTATTACCTCCTTGTCCACTCATACCCGGGTTTTCAAAAGCCGACCATGTACCAACAGGAGCATATTCTGGATGTGCCTCGAATATCGAACCATCCCACCCATAGTATGGCGGCTTGCCAAATGCTTCCATGCCACCGGTACCACAGTGCTCGTACTGCCCAGACCTAAAGTGCTTAGTTTCATCACGATACATACGCTCAACTATGATCGCCATCTCTTTGCCATACTTCTCGTAAATAACTTTGATAGCAGCTTTACCATCCGCAACAGTGAACAATCCGTCATGAGCAACCGGACCATCCAACTTAAGATTAGCAATAAATCCTATTGGATGAAAATGATAAACTTGGCTCGGTAGTGCAATTTGCATAGAGCCTGCCATTTCATCCCAGAATACTAAATCGTCTATTCGACCCTGCTCATGCTTTAGCAAACTCGGAGAATCCTCCAATAAAACTTTAAGCTTTTCCCATTTTGGCTCTGAGGACTTCGCCTGCCATTCCGTTGGATGGTAACCAATCAGTTTTGACCATTTATCACGTATGGATGTATCACGCAGCGAGGCCTGAAGCTCACCGGGATTTATGTTACTATCACCGTCACTATCTACTTCTTTATACAGTTCCTGAAAGAATTTCGGCATTTGTTCAGGGTCAAGAAATCCATCCGCTTTTTGGCTATTCTCTTTGACGACTGTAAAACCTAACCTCTCCCAATCGTGCTGACAAACGATCTCGCACTTTTCCTTATTGATATATCCCGCTATCTTCTTTTCAGGGCCCGGGGTGGTAATTTCAAACCACTCTTTACCTTGGACATCTTTTATCTTCTTGGCTTGACCCAATGCCACTATCAATTTTTCTTCCAGCGGGACTGTCTGCTCAGCAAATATTGGCTTTTCAGAACTTCCGCCTTTTGATGCCAGCTTTTGTCCTTTACTGACGATGATGTACTTTCTCCCATCCAGAATCCCAGCTGGATTTTTCAAAAAGCTCTCTAGTCCACTATCCGCACTAAAAATCTCGACATGAACCTGGTGCTTGCTATTCACACCACCTTTGGCACTGGCCGG
This sequence comes from Pseudomonas sp. MRSN 12121, assembly GCF_000931465.1. NCBI lineage: Bacteria > Pseudomonadati > Pseudomonadota > Gammaproteobacteria > Pseudomonadales > Pseudomonadaceae > Pseudomonas > Pseudomonas sp. MRSN 12121. Next base: position 6,769,314 of record NZ_CP010892.1, read on the forward strand.
GGACTCATAAAGCCCCATATACCCGATAGGCTCCCCTGCCTTTATCGCTGTATTGGTTAAGACCACACTATCGAAGCGAGTTGGAACAACGCCCTTTCTGGTGATGAACGGCTTTGCCCCAGTATCACTTACACAACACCAAAACGTCGGAGGCAGGACACCTTCGCCCTTCAGGCCGGCCCCGTCTCCAGGAATAAACTTACACTCGGCCATAGGGTAGCGTTCTCCATCCTCAAGAGTCAGCCACTTGATTTTTGCAGAATCGAATTCAATCGTGCTACCGGTACAAAGTACTTGCTGTGGAGCAAGCTGCGGACCAGCTTTTTCCCCTGTGGGAGCTCCACGCACCTTCAGTCCTCGAAGGGCCGTTACGGTCGCCTTTACTGTTCCATGCCAATACCCTGGAGTCGTCCGTTCGGGCGGGGGAATATCCTGGAGACGATTACTCCCTTTATTGTTCTTGATTGCTTCGCCATTTTCCTCAATGGCAAACCATACGCAGTCATCTATCTTCTTGTTCGAAAAGCTGCCTTTGGTAATACGACCATAGGCGAATTTATATTTCCCGTCGGCCGACTTCTCTTCCTTAATAACCTCAAATTCTGTACCAGTAGGAATATTACCAAGAACCTCACTTCCCTCCTTCCCCAACGGTAAGCTTCGCGCAGGCCAGCCGCCATTAATGGCCTTGACCTTTCTTTTTAAATCAACTTCTTTTGCGGAGTAGTCTTTGAATGGAAGAAGGTGCATATACAAGCTATAAAAAGTTAGGCAATTCTGCCCCCCGCCTTTTTCGCCTTCAGCTGGCTTCTTTTTAGGGGACTTATACTCATGGCGCACAAGGCAAAACGACGTAGAATACTTCAAAGATGCGCAGTCATTCGAGCCTACAAACTCAGAAGTCAGATGACTTTCATTTAACCGATACGCAACAACCTCACCGTCTCCGATACACCGGACAGGCGTTTCACGTACACACTGAGGTGCGCTTTTATCACTAATATGAATCCCACCATGCCAGAACCCATGAGCACTCAACAAGTAGTGCCCTGAGGTCTCTTTTTGCAAGACCTCATAGATTTCGTCGGCATTTTTATATTCCTGACCATCTGGCTTTCTAAAAGGGAACTGATACCCTTCAATCGATGTATTCTTTGCAGTACCTGTGGATGAACCTTTAGGAGCAACCCCAGGCCTGATAACTCCACTAACAATATCAGCAATATATTTTTCAAACTGCGCCTTCTCCAATTCAATATGAGAATGCACAGCATAAGTCACTTTTCCCGCTACACCGACTCCAGACTGAATCCCGATAGGCTGGCCATATTCTATATACTGCCCATCCTTGACCTTGAACTTAGTATCCAGGTGAAGTGCTTGGCCTATAAGTCTACCGCCTGTCGGTGCATCATAGATTTTTACAGCACCATAATTTATGGATGTTTTTACATATCCAGAAATTGGAGCAGGAACTTCCACGCCTTTGATACTGCCATTTACCTTGAGGACAAAATCCTTCTTGATAAGAGTTGGCCCGTTCTTGCTTTTTCGTATTTCTTCGTTATGCCCGTCAATGACCTCATAATCCCGCCCTTTCTCTTGACCGGAAGATGGGTGATGTTTTGCCAGACTGGAAAATGAAGTTACATTTCGAATAGTCTTGCCAACACTTTCAACGATTTCATACTTTTCAGACGACATACATCTCTCCAACGCCAATCAAGCTCAATATCAAATTCCGCATCGAATGCCATACATTTTTACAACTTCGACCTTCCCTTGATATGTGAACTTAACCTCTACATCTCTGTCGTCCGACTCTTGATACTCTGAGAAATTATATTTCTTGAGTACCTTGTATGACATTTTCAACTCTCCATCTCTAGAGCTGTAACTTCCGGTATTTTCGTCTCTATCCTTGCCAGCCAGCTCAATGATGCTTCCATTTTTTTTGATATAAAGAAAATCTTCTATTTCCACGGCGGCCAGGGGCGAGTTTTCGGTTACACCGGAAAGGCTATATTGGCACCTGTAATTTTCATCCGAATGTTCTTCATTGAACTTCTCCAATGCCTCTTCATAAGTGATAACGTCAAACCCTTTGCTTATATTATTTTTCTCCGCACATGCAGCCCCACTCAGCAAAAGCAAACATGCCAGCGCACGCGCCATGAAAGTTTTAAAAAAAACAGTATGAAAATTCATGTCAGTTCCTAACAATTCATTCTGAAAACACAAAAAAAGCCTTCGGCTTAACCTTCTCCGGCGGCGCATTCACCACCGCCTCATCCATCAAACTCCCCGCCTTATCCCTATCCGCCGCCCCCGGTAACGTCGGCGGTTTGATGCCGATCCCCGTCCCGCTCCCCGGCGAGCCGCCGGCGTTGATCTTCACCATCGGCCCCACCACCGTGACGCCGCCAGCGTCCAGCTTGATGAAGCTGCCGCCGGCCTTGATGGTCAGTTCGCTGCCGGCTTCGATGACCATCTTGGCGCCGGCCTTGAGGTGGATTTCCTGGCCGGCCTTGGTCAGTTGCGCGGTGCCGAGTTTGATGTGCTGGTTTTCGCCCACGGTCAGGTGGTCGTCCACCTTGGTTTCGGTCTTGCGGTCGGCGTGGGTGATGCGGTGTTCTTCGGCCTTGAGTTCGGTGTAGGTGTTCTTGACCACGGTGTCGTGGCGTTCGTGGCCGATGCGGATTTTCTGGTCGTGCTCGATGTTTTCATCCCAGTTGCGCTGGGCGTGGATGAAGATCTGCTCGGCGCCCTTTTTGTCTTCGATGCGCAGTTCGTTGTAGCCGGCGCCGCCCGGCGAGCTCATGGACTTGAACACCGTGCGGGTCTTGTTCGCCGGCAGGGTGTAGGGCACCGGGTGTTCCTTGTGGTACAGGCAGCCGGTGATCAGCGGCTGGTCGGGGTCGCCTTCGAGGAAGGTCACCAGCACTTCCATGCCGATCCGCGGGATGACGATGGCGCCGTAGCGGTCGCCGGCCCAGCTGCTGGAGACGCGCAGCCAGCAACTGGTCTTGTCGTCGGCCAGGCCTTCGCGGTCCCAGTGGAACTGTACTTTCACGCGGCCGTACTGGTCGCAATGGATCTCTTCGCCCTTGGGCCCGGTGACCACCGCGGTCTGGCTGCCGAGGATGCGCGGCTTGGGATGTTCCAGCGGTGGGCGGTAGAACACGTCCCACGGGGTGGCGAGGAAGCGGTTGCGATAGCCCTGGTGGAAGTCGTCCTTGTTGTCGGTGGTGTCGCTGGTCACCGACTCTTCCAGCACCTGTGGCTGCTTGCCTTCGTGGACGACATGGGTCAGCAGCCAAAGGTCGTTCCACTCGCTGCGTGGATGATCGGAGAGTTCCAGGAAATGCCCGCTGACCAGCCGCGTCTGGTCGCCCCAGCCTTCGGCCTGGCGGTAGTCGGCGCGGTGGCGTTCCAAGGCGCGCTGGCTGAGGAACTTGCCGCGGGCGCGGTCGAGGAAACGGCCCGGGTAGTCGTAATCCTCCAGCTCCGGCTCTTCGTATTCCGCCTCGGGCTGGTAGCCGGCCTCCAGTTGCAGGCGCGGTTTCTCGAAGTCGTAATCGCGGCGCGTGGTGCGGCTGGTGCGGGTTTCCAGGCGCAGGTTGAAGCCCTTGATCACCGGCTCGTCGGCGACCATGCCGCTGCCCTGGACATAGGCGGTGGGCTGGCCGAGCTTGGGGAACACGGTCTGGTCGTCGCCGAATACCAGCAGGTGGCCTTCGGGGCTGTGCTGGAAGTGGTAGTGCAGGCCTTCCTCTTCGCACAGGCGCTGGATGAAGTGCAGGTCGGTCTCGTCGTACTGCACGCAGTAGTCGCGGTCCGGACACGGGGTGCCGAGCTGGAAGCGGTAGGCGTTGCCCTGGATGCCGTGCTCTTCGAGGATCAGCGCGATGATCTTCGGCGCCGACAGCTGCTGGTAGATGCGCTGGTTGGTGCGGTGCGCCAGGTACTGCAGCTGCGGCACCAGCGACACCTTGTAGCGCGTCAGGCGCTTGCCGGCATCGCCCTGGGCCACGCGGTAGATCTGCCCGTGGATGCCCGAGCCCTGCGGGTCGAAGGCGAAGAACGCCTGCTTGTGCAGCAGGGTTTCCAGGTCCAGGTCGGGGTTCTCGCTGACCAGTTCCAGGTCGAAGCGGAACGGCTGGCTGATGCCTTCGATCCCCTCGAAAGACAGCACCTGCACCTCACCCTGGAAGTCGTCGACGGTCAGGCTGAAGTGGGTTTCGTTGGAAGGATTGAACATGACTTGCTCCCTGTTCGGTGATCATCCGTGGCGCCGGTGGAACCAGCGTTGCAGCCAGGACGAATCCGCGCGCATGGCGTCGCGCAATGCTTGGGCGGTGATGCGGCGCTGCGCCACATCGAAGGCCAGCGCCGCACGCAGGGCTGGCCAACAGTGTCGGGGAAGGTTCCTGGGGGCCTGCAGGGTGCGGTCCAGGTGTTGCTCGCGGGCCTGGATCGACGGCAACCGGCGGTACGGGTGCTTGCCGCAGGCCAGTTCGTAGATCACACAGGCCACCGCGTACAGGTCGGCGCTGGCCGACAGGGCACCGCCCTCCAGCAGTTCGGGGGCGGCATAGCCGGGCGTCCAGGCGTTGAAGCGTTCGCGGCTCAGCTGGGGCAGGCCGGGGAGCACGCCCTCCTCGGCCTGGCTCAGGCCGAAGTCGAACAGGCGCACGCCGTCTTCGCAAAGCATCACGTTGCTCGGCTTCAGGTCGCCGTGCAGCACACCGCGTGCGTGGCTGTAGGCCAGGGCATCGAGCAGCGGCCGCACAATCTCGCGCAGCTCTGGCCAGGGCAGGCCCAACGGCCGCTCGCACAGCAGTTTGTCCAGGGTCAGGCCGCGCATCAGCTCCATGGTGATGAAGGCGCGCTGGCACTGGGTGTCCACCTCGAAGCTGTGCAGGCGCACGACGTTCGGGTGGCGCAGGCGCCGGGTCAGGGCGAACTCGCTGTAGAGCAAGGCACTGGCGTCCGGCGTCTCGGAGAATTCTTCGCTCATGAGTTTGAGCGCTATATAAGGGTCGGGGTCGCCGAACTGCTCATGCAGCAGGTCCCGCGCGCGGTAGACCGCGCCCATGCCACCGGCCCCGAGCAGGCGCTCGAGGCGGTAACGGCCGGCCAGTACCTCCGGCAACCCGCCCACGGGGGCCACGGTCTTGGCCTTGGTGCGTTTGCGGGAACGGTTGCGACCCTTGCCCTTGGCCTTGGCCGGCGCCACGGGACGCGGTGCCTCGTTGGCCTTGGCGAAGGCGAAATAGGTCAGGTTGCTGGCCTGTTCCTCGCTCACCAGAAGGTCGTCCAGGCCGGATTTGAGATCGCTCATTGGCGGATCACCACGGCGGTCAGGTTGTCCCGCGCCGAGCCGCGCAGGGCGCCGTCGAACAGACGCTCCAGGGCCACCTGCGGCGAAGCCAGGCTCAGGGCGTTGCCCAGTGCGTCGCTGCTCAGCCCCTGGTACAGGCCGTCGCTGCACAGCAGGAAGGCATCGCCGGGATAGACCTGCAACTCCAGCACATCCAGGGTCAGTTGCTCGCTGGCGCCCACCGCCCGGGTCAGGGCGTTGGCCGCCGGGTGCGCCCGCGCCTGCTCGACGCTCATCTGTTGCTCGTCGATCAACTGCTGTTGCAGCGAATGGTCCCTGGACAGCTGGTACAGCCGCTGCCCGCGCCATAGATAACAACGGCTGTCGCCGGCCCAGATGCACGCCGCGCGGTCGCCTTCCAGCAACAGCGCGACCACGGTGCTGCCCATGATGCTGTCGTGGCGCTCGGCGGTGACGGTCAACTCCTGGCCCAGGCGCCGGTTGAGCCAGTGCAGGCACTGGCGCAGGTCCTTGAGCCGCTCGTCGAAGCTGTTTTGCGCCGGTAACTCGGCCAGGCTGGCGACGATCAACTGGCTGGCGATATCGCCCCCCTGATGCCCGCCCATGCCATCGGCGACCGCCCAGAGCCCCTGCTCCGGACAGTCGAGGAAGGCGTCTTCGTTGCGCGCCCGAACCTTGCCCGGGTCGGTGCGCGCAGCGCTGCGCCAGGTACTGGCAACCAGCATCAGAGCTGCACCGGCATGCGGAAGGTGCGCAGCACGCCCATGTCGAACGGGTTCGGCGTGCGCTGGCTCATCAGCAGGTAGTTGGCGCGCAGGCCGCCCAGGTCGGCCTTGAGCACCAGCACGTCGCGGCCGGTCAGGTACTCGGTCTGCATCAGGTCGAACAGGCGGAACAGCGACCAGGGCCCGGTGTTCTTCTCAATGCCCACCGGGCGCCCGGCCATCTTGTCCAGTACCAGGCTGGTGCGCCCGTCTTCGGCGTCGGTCGGCCACTTGAAGGCCACCGGCACGATGGGGCCATGGCGATATTCCATGGTCTTGTCGCCGAAACGGAACTCCGAGCGGCTGACCGCCGGGTCCAGGGTGTAGGGCTCCAGCTTGAACTGCACCTGCGGCTCCGCCGGGTTCTCCGAGAAGAAGCTCTGGCGGATCACCTGGGCCGCGGCCATCTGGTCGAGGTAGACCTTGGACATCGGCAGGCTGTGGCCATCGATGCTGCGCAGGCGGTAGTTGCCCGGGTCGCCGCTGACGAAAGGCCGCATGTAGGTTTCGAAGAAGCGATCGGCAATGCCCTGTGCCTTGAAGAACTCGCGGAAGTCGCTGATGGCGACATCGCTGGTGCTGTGGGCGTTGAACGGATAACGCTTGCTGATGGCCTTGCCGTAGAAGCTGTACAGCTCGCTCTGGTAACGCTGGTTGAGGTACTGGTAGGAGTCGTTGAGCACCAGGCGCCAGGTGTCCTCGGCCAGCACGTTGAACCACACGCTCACCGGACGCGGCAGGCGTACCGACGCGTTGCGCAGGCTGCTCAGCGCATCGCGCTGGCCGCTCATGCGGGTCTTGGCCATCTCGAACGCGGCCTGTTCGGGCGCGCTGGCGCGGGCCAGGCCGGCCAGTTGCAGTTGCAGGTCGTTCAGCGCTTGCAGCGCCGGCGTCAGGTCGGCCGCCGGGCCGTTGTTGTCATCCAGCAGGCGGTGCAGCGGTTCGAAGCGCCGTTGCAGCGATTTCTTCGCGGTGTCCGGCAGGTTCTTGGCCAGGGCTTCCTGGGCCTTGCCCGCGGCAGCCGCCGCGACCTTGCCCAGCGCCCCGCCCTTCTCGGCAGCCTTGTCCGCCACGGCGGTGGCATCTTCGGCCGCTTCGGCGATGGCCTGGAAGCGGGTGTTCTCCCGCACTTCCACCAGCAGTTGCAGCACCGGCGAGTTGGCCGACGTCAGGCCGGCGACCTGGTCGGCGCCTTCGCCGGCGTCGTTGAACGGCTGCAGGCCGACCTGGCCCACCGCCTCGCTCCAGTAGTTGGCGTAGTCGCGGAAATACAGTTGCTCCAGCTCCACCATCAGGCGGCGCAGGTCCATGCCGCTGATGCCGCTGCCTTCGCCCAGCACCCAGTTGTCGCGCAGGATCTCGGTGACCAGCGCCGTGCCCTGGACCGAGAAGTACTGCTGGTAGCCCTGCTGGGTATAGAAACCCGGGATGGCGTAGTCGGTGCCGACGAACAGCCCGCCCTGCGGCCCCAGGTGCTGGCTCAGGCGGTATTCGGGCAGGCTGCGGGCCTGCTCGCGCAGCACGCGATACACCACATTGGCCAGCGATTCGCTGCGCAGTACCTGGCGTGCCTGGGCCACCAGCGTGTCGTTCAGCGGGTAGCTGAACGGCAGCTTGAGCAGGCGTTCGAAGTGCGCGTTCAGGCCGTTCTGCACCGCGGTGTTGCCGGCATAGCGCGTCGACCAGTCGCTGGCCACCCAGTCCTTGAGCCAGGACGGATCGCGACGGTCCTGCATGTTCAGCATCAGGTAGGCCCGCAGGCTGTTGAGCAAGCGATCGCGGTCGCGCAGGTTGTTGCGGATCTGCCCTTCCAGCATCTGCGCCACCCGTGGCAGCAGCTGCGCTTGCAACTCACGCTCATAGGCGCCGAGCACCACCGGGTTGCTCTCTTCGCCCTGGTACAGGCCCAGGCGTTCGTGCAGCGAGACGTCGCCCTTGGCCGGGAACACCTTGGTCGCGTCGAAGCTGGTATCGAGGGTCTTGAGCGCCGCCATCGCATCGTCGCGGGCACTCAGGGCCGTGCGTTGCTGGCCCCAGTTCTGCGCCAGCGAGCGCAGGTTTTCCAGGCGCTCGTAGTTGGCGGAGAAACCACCGGCCCATAGCAGGCCGAACACCGCCAGGGCCGCCAGCGCGCCCACGTAGAGCGCACGCTGGCCCCAATGGATGCGGCTGCGCTCGCGCTTGTCCAGGCCGGCCAGATCGGCCTCGGGGAAAATCACCCGGCTCAGCAGGTGGTGAATGAAGCGCGAACGGCCGCTGCGCAGGGTCGGCAGCACGCCGGCCGCCATGCCCAGGCTGGCGCCGATGCTGGCGGTATCGTGGTCGAGCTTCTGCATCAGGTGCGGTGCGCTGGTCAGGTAGAAACCGCGCAACTGGCTGGCCCGCTGGTAGCGGTTGCCGGTGAATGCCATGTCGACGAACAGGCACAGGCGCTCGCCGATCTGGCCCAGCTGGTGCGGGAAGTCGAGGATGCGGCCACGGCGCTGGGTGTCGCGCTCCTGGTGCATGCGCATGATCACCTGGCTGTTCAGGCGGCGCAGCAGCTCTTCGAACTCCTGGCGCAAGACGGCGACGTCGGTGCCGTTCTGCTCCTTGCGGAAGCTGGTGCCGAGCACCTGGTCGCTTTCCTCGCGGCTCAACTGGTCGAAGAACTCATCGAAGCCCAGCAACTGGTCGGCCTTGCTCAACACCAGGTACACCGGCACGTCCACATGCAGCTTCTGGTGCACGTCCTGCAACCGAGCGCGCACCTGGCGCGCCAGGGTGTCGAGGTCCTGCTCGTTGCTGCTCAGCAACAGTTCCACCGGAATGGTCACCAGCACGCCATTGAGCGGACGCCCGCGACGACGCTTGCGCAGCAGGCCGAGCAAGGTGTTCCAGGCGCTGGCGTCGACTTCCGCGTCGGGCTGGGTCAGGTAGCGGCCGGCGGTATCGATCAGCACGCCGTGGTCGGCGAAGTACCAGTCGCAATGCCGGGTGCCGATGGTGTCGCGGGTCAGCTTGCGGTCGATCTTGTTGATCGGGAATTCCAGGCCCGAGAAATCCAGCAGGCTGGTCTTGCCGCTGCCCTGCGGACCGAGCAGCAGGTACCACGGCAGGTCATTGCGCCAGCGCTCGCTGCGCCCGCGGTACAGGCTGGAGGTCTTGAGGGTGCGCATGGCTTCCTTGAAGCGGCTGCGCAGCTCTTTCTGCTCCTCGTCGATCAGCTCTTCACGGCGCAGGCGTTCCTGGCCGTCTTCGCTTTCTTCCATTTCTTTCTTGCGGATCCCGGCGCGCCAGCTGACGAAGACCATGGTCAGGCCCCAGATCAGGAACAGCACGCTGATGGTCAGCAGGCGCGAGGTCGCGCTTTCCCAGAACTTGTAGTCGTTGACCGCCAGCAGCGGCCCGACGAACCACACCAGCAGCGCCACGAACAGCACCAGCAACAGCGTCCAGACCCACGTCTTGCGCAGGAAGACGCCGACTTTCTTGAAGAAGTTTTTCATCACACGTCCCTGTATTACTGCTGGGGCTGGACCACGGCCGGGTCAAGCTGCTGATAAGGTTGCAGAACGGTCTCGCGCTGCTCGCCCAGAACCCAGGCGAACCCCGAATACATCACCACCAGGCAGACCAGGGTGAACAGCGCGACCATCCACCACGGCACGATGCGCACCAGGCTGCGGCGCTTGTCCTGCAGGCCTTCCCAGTGCGGCGACAGCTCGCGCGGCACATCCCCGCGCAGCTGGCGGATCTGCCGGTACAGCGCATCGCGGATGCCTTCGAGCTCGAGCATGCCGCGGGCCATGACCCGGTACTTGCCCTCGAAGCCCAGCGACAGGCACAGGTACATCAGCTCCAGCATCGGCAGGTGCTTGACCGGGTTCTTCGACAACCGGTCCAGCAGCTGGAAGAACTTCTCGCCACCGAAGGTCTCGTTGTGGAAGCTGCTGAGCAGGCTCATCTGCGACCACTCGCTTTCGTTGCCCCAGGGGGTGGTGACCACCGCCTCGTCGACCACGGTGCACAGCACGTAGCGGGCGGCCATCACCTGGCTGCTCTCCGCGCCGTTGTGCAGGGCGCGCACCTCGAACAGTTTCAGGCTGGAGGTCAGCCGCTCGTTGAGCGCATACAGGTCTTCGCGGGTGTCGCTGTGCTTGAGGCGCACCACTTCCGACAACAGGTCCGAGGCCGCCGCCACCAGCGCATTCAGGCTGATGTTGAAGGCCTCGGCCGGACGCAGGCGCGCGGCGTAGATCATCCGTTCTTCCAGTTGCTCGAAGCGCGGCGGCGCGGCGAAATCGGTCAGCGGACTCTGCGCCGGGCCATGGCCCTGGCGATCGAGCAGGACGGTCTTGTCGTCCTGGTTGTGTTCCATGTCCTTGATCATGTCGGTCAGTTCCTGATGGCCCAGAATTTCAGTTCAAGCTCGGCGAATTCGCCGGACACGTGGAAGGCGAAGCCGCCGGAACGCTCCAGTTGCGCCAGGTCTTCGGAACTGAGTTCGAGGATGAAATAGGTTTTGTTGGAGTGGAACGCGATCTGCCGCGGGGCCACCGGCAAGGGTTTGACCTTGATCCCGGGCAGGTGCAGGTTGACCAGCTGGCGAATGCGCTCCACCGGGCCGACCTTGAGGTGCGCCGGCAAGCGATGGCGCAGTTCTTCGGAGTCGCAGTTGGCACTGGCGGCCAGGACGAACGAGGCCGAGCCCAGCAGCTTGTGGTCGTGCAACGGCGACACGATGATCCCGTACTGGCGCGCCTGCAGCACCAGCTCGATGGCGTGCTGTTCGAGCACCATCGACAGCACCTGGCGGATCGCGTCCATCAACTTGCGGAAGCTCGCGCCCTGGTCGCTGTGCTGGTAACGGCTGTCCAGGCGCGGTCGCTTGCTGTCGCTGGCGAAGGTCGCCAGATCGCCGAGCATGGTCAGCAGCGTGCGGTACAGCTCTTCCGGGTGCACCTGCTCCAGGCCCAGGTAGTGGCGCAGCAGCAGCTCGGTGCGGTTGATCAGTTGCAGCATCATGAAGTCGCCGACTTCGGCGCCGCCGACCTTGCCGTTGGAGCGGATCCGGTCGGCGATGGTGTCGCCGCGATGGCTGAGCATGCTGATCACTTCCTTCAGGCACGACAGCAGGTAGCTCGAGGCGTGGGCATGGATGAAGGTCGGCACGAAGTCCGGGTCGAGGCTGATCACTCCGTCGGGCGTGGTGTCGAGGACTTCGCAGAGCTTGAGCTTGACGTAGGCCTGGTCGCTCTGTTGCTCGCCGAGCAGCAGGCGGAAATCCGGCCGTGCACAGCTGACCTGGCTGCTGGAGTCGTCGCCGGCGTTGGAGTCGGCCACTTCCGCCTCGTAGGTGGTGTAGCGCGCCAGCACGTCGGACTGCTCCGGACGGCGCGACTCGATGTGGTTGCCGGTGACCAGCGGCAAGGCCAGGTAGACCGGGGTATTGCCGGTGTTCGGCGGAATGTCCAGGGCCAGCGGCTCGGTGTTGCCGCCCAGCTCGAACAGGCTGCCGTCGGGCAGGATGCCGGACGCCTGGCTGATCACCAGCTTGCCCATGTTGAGGAACTGCAGGTCGATCTCCAGCCCCAGGAACCCCCAGCAATAGCTGCCCAGCAACTGGGTGCGGGTCTTCATCTGGTAGTCGTAGTAGCGATCGTTGTGCTGGAAGTGCTGCGGGCGCAGCAGCATGCCTTCCTGCCAAATGACTTTATGCACGTTCATGATTACTTGTCCGCCTTGGCGAGCGTTGCGTTGCTGGTGCGGATACCCGCCTGGTCGAGGGTCAGGTCGGCTTCGGTCAGCTCCACCGGAGTGAGCTGGACCACATAGCGCCACTGGGCCTCGGAGATATCGCGGTAGGCCGCCAGCACGCCGACGTAGCGGCTGCCTTCTTCGACGCTGGGCTTGAGTTCCACGGTTTCACCCGGGCGCAGTTCCAGCTCTTCGCTGGCCACCATGTCTGGCGCCAGGGACTCCTTGGCGCGCTCGTAGAGGCTGAAGAAATCGGCGTTCTCGAAGGCCACCGGGTGCTTGAGCTCGATCAGCCGCACCACGATCGGCGACGGCCGCCCATTGAGGTCCGGGTTGAGCTGGTCACTGGCGGTCAGCTTGAGGTTGAGCTTGGTCAGGGTCGAATACGGCGACAGCGTCGAGCAGCCGGCCAGCAACACCAGGGCGGTCAGCGCGGCCAGCGTCTTGAGTAACAGGGTCGAGCAGCGAGACATGCGCATCATCCTTGGTGTTCGGTGTGAAGGGTGGAGATCAGGCGGATCTGTTCTTCGTAGGCCTGGGCGAAGTCGCGGGCCAGCAGGCGCTCGCTCCAGTCATCGTCCTGGCGCAGGGCCTGGTGGTAGCGGTTGTAGGCTCTCCAGCGACTGCCGGAGGTGGCCAGCAGCGGCTTGTTGTCGCGCTCGAAACGCAGGGTCAGTTGCTGCGGCGAGAAATGCTCCAGGGTGCCGCGCACGGCCGCGCGGCTGGCGGTCAGCAGCGCCACCTGGTGCGCCTGCAGATCGCGGAAGGCCCGGGAGATCGCCTGGTCGGCGGGCAGTTGGCCGGGCTTGTTGCCCTGCAGCAGGATGCCCAGCGCCTCGCTGGCGTCCACGGCGAACTTGAGCGGGTTCTTGCTGCCGCCCTGGGCGGTGGTCAGGGCCAGGCGCAGCTCGTTTTTCAGCTCGCTGCGGGTGCGCAGGCTCTGCTGCAGGCCGCCGATGCTTTGCTTGAGCAGGCGCGCGGCGTCGATCGCCAGGGCTTCGCGGGCGTCGTGGTCGAGACCCTTGAGGTCCACCCCCAGCGCCGCGCCGAAATGCTCCCAGAAACCTTCGCGCTGGCGCTCCACCGGAGGCGGCTCGACGGGGGCCGGCGCCTCGGGCTGCGCCACCAGTTCCGGCACCAGCAGGCTTTCCATGTCGATGCGCGCATAGTCGGCGCGCTGGCGTGGTTCCTGGCGCGGCGTGTTGAGCGCGGTCAGCTCGTCGATTTCCGAATACACCCGCTCCTGCTGGTCCAGCGCGTTGAGCGGATCGAGGTCAAGGAAGGCGTCATCGGGAATGATGCTGCCCGCGGCTTGCGGACGCCCGACCTCGGTGTCGAAGGTCGCCGGGTCGCGTACCAGGCGTGCGCGGATCTCGAAATCCCCCAGCACATAGACGCTGCCGTGCTCGATGCGCTGCGGCTCGCCCTTGCGCAGGCGGGCGCCGCTGTCGCTGGCCTGGATGCCGTTGCTGCTGGTGTCGGTGAGGAAAAACACCCCGTCGCGGTAGCTGACGATCGCGTGGTGATTGGACAGGTGGCGCTTGCGGTCCGGAATGATCCAGTCGCAATCCTCTCCCCGCCCGATCACGCCGCCGGCCTGCTTGAAGGTTTTGCTGCTCAACTCCGTGGGCACGAACTGCTTGGTGTTCAGCATTTCGAAAACCAGTTCCATGATGATGCTCCTTGCGGTCACTTGCCGCGATTGACCGCCTGCGGATCACCCAATGGGCGATAGGTGTTGTCGTTGAATTTGTAATTGCCGCTACAGCCGCCGAGGCCGCTGAGAACGACCAGGGCCAGCAGGACGGCTTGCCAGTGACGAACAGACATCAGAGGGTCTCCATGGATAGACAATGCACAAAGCGCCGACCCTGACGGACGACGCTTAGAGAAACGAAACAGGCGCTGGGGGAAGTCATGCCGCGCTATCCCTCGAAGTCGCCAAGATTGATATTCAGCCGCCCCAGCCGGTACAGCAGCGTGCGCCTGGGCAGCCCCAGTTCGCGGGCCGCCAGGGTCTGGTTGCCGTCGTTCTTGCGCAGGCAGTCGAGCAACAGGTGACGCTCGACCTTTTCCAGGCGCTCGCGCAGGTTCAGCCCGGGCTCCTCCGGCAGCGCCTCGCTGCTCAGGGAAAAATGCTCGGCCAGCAGCTCGCCGCCCTCGCACAGCAATACCGCGCGCTCGACCAGGCCCTTGAGTTCGCGCACGTTGCCCGGGAAGGTGTAGCCCGACAGGTGATTGAGGGCGGTGTCCGACCAGCTCACCGGGTCGCGCTGCAAGAAGGCGCAGGCCTTGTCGGCGAAGTGCCGGGCCAGGGCGAGGATGTCGCCGTCGCGCTGGCGCAGGGCCGGCAGCTCGATCGGGAACTGCGCCAGGCGGTAGTACAGGTCCTCGCGGAACTTGCCTTCGCTGACCAGAACCGCCAGGTCGCGGTGGGTCGCGGCGATGATGCGCACGTCGATCTTGTGGGTGTCGTTGGAGCCCAGCGGACGGATCTCGCCCTCCTGCAACACGCGCAACAGCTTGGCCTGCAGCGACAGGGGCATGTCGCCGATCTCATCGAGCAACAGGGTGCCGCCGTTGGCCGCGTCGAACAGCCCCGGACGATCACGGTCGGCGCCGGTGAAGGCGCCCTTGCGATAGCCGAACAGCTCGCTTTCCAGCAGGTTCTCCGGGAACGCCGCGCAGTTCTGCACGATGAACGCCTGGGAGCGCCGCGGGCCGTAGTCGTGGATGGCCCGCGCCACCACTTCCTTGCCGGTGCCGGTCTCGCCGCGCAGCAATACGGTGTAGGGGCTGTGCAGCACCTTGCTGATCAGCTGGTAGGTCTGGCGCATGGCCGCGCTGTTGCCGATCAGCCCATAGCCGCTGGCACCCACCGGCGAGCTGGCCACCGGCGGCGTTTCGCCCACCGGACGACGCAGGCGTTGCAGCAGGTGCAGCTGGCCAAGCACGAACGACCCCAGTTGGCCCATGGAGTCGGCAAAGACCTGCAGGTCGACGTGCTCGCGGCTGGCACACAGCAGCAGGCCCTCGACGGCCTTTTGCGGGTTCACCAGCGGCACGCACAACAGCGATTGCCAGGGCGTGTCGCGCACGGGCAGGAAACTGGTTTCGTGCAGGCTGCCGCTCAAGCCCACCAGGCTCACCACGCGGTTTTGGCACAGGGCGAACTGCAGCAGTTGTTCACCGTTGTAATCCGCCGGCAGGCTCGCCGCTTCCCGCGGTTGCAGGAGGCCGCCCAGGCACTCGGCGCTCAGGCCCAGCCGGGTATGAGTGGCGTCCAGCAGGTACAGCTGGCTCAGCTCGCAGCCGCTGAGCCCGGCCACCCCGCGCACGAAATCGCCCAGCAGCGCGGCGCCGTCGGCCGCCCGCGACAAGCTGGCGAATTGCGCCAGCAGCGCCTCGGCGTAGATCAGCGGTTGCGGTACACGAGTGAACATCACACCCACCTCAGGCGAACTCGCAGGTCACGCTGCCGCTGCTGTCGAGCGTCGCGTGCACGCGCTTGAGGGTCTCGCCGCTGGCCATGGCGTCCAGCAGGCGGTCGGCCACCAGCGGCAGGACGTGCAAGTCGAGCAGATGGTCGATCAGGCGCGCGCCGCTTTCGCTCTGGGTGCAGCGTTCCGCCAGGTGATCCACCAGGTTCTGGCAGTGGCTGAAATCCAGCTGACGCCGGTTCAGGCGCTCGCCCAGGCGACCCAGCTTGATTTCGATCAGCTCGCGCAGTACCGGGCCGCCCACCGGGTAGTACGGCACCACGCGCATGCGCGCCAGCAGCGCTGGCTTGAAGTGCTTGCTCAGGACCGGGCGGATGGTTTCTTCCAGGGTCTCGGCGCTCGGCCGCTCGCCGTTCTCGCACAGCGCGGCGATGCGGTCGCTGGCCAGGTTCGAGGTCATCAGGATCAGGGTGTTGCGGAAGTCGATCTCGCGCCCTTCGCCGTCGTTGGCCACGCCCTTGTCGAAGATCTGATAGAACAGGTTGAGCACGTCCGGGTCGGCCTTCTCGACTTCATCGAGCAGCACCACCGAATACGGCTTCTGCCGCACCGCCTCGGTGAGCATGCCGCCTTCGCCGTAGCCGACGTAGCCGGGCGGCGCGCCGATCAGGCGCGAC
This sequence comes from Pseudomonas sp. MRSN 12121, assembly GCF_000931465.1. Classification (NCBI taxonomy): domain Bacteria; kingdom Pseudomonadati; phylum Pseudomonadota; class Gammaproteobacteria; order Pseudomonadales; family Pseudomonadaceae; genus Pseudomonas; species Pseudomonas sp. MRSN 12121. Next base: position 6,785,278 of record NZ_CP010892.1, read on the forward strand.
ACGGTGTGCTTCTCCTGGAACTCGGACATGTTGATGGTGGTGATAAAGCGATCGCCGCCGTACAGCAGGTCGGCCAGGGCCAGGGCGGTTTCGGTCTTGCCGACGCCGCTCGGGCCCACCAGCAGGAACACGCCCACCGGCGCGTCCGGCTTGTTCAGGCCGGCGGCGGTGGCGCGCATCGAGCGGTCCAGGGCATGCACCGCCTGTTCCTGGCCACGGATCCGTGCGCGCAGGTCGGTGGCGAAGCTTGCCACCTTGGCGTTGTGTTCACGGGCCAGCTGCGCCAGCGGCACGCCGGTCCAGGCGCTGATCACCTCGGCCACCAGGCGCGGGCAGACTTCGAAGCTGACCAGGCGCTCCTTGGCCTGCGCCGCGGTCAGGGCGCTGTGGGTCTGGTGCAGTTCGGCTTCCAGCGCTTCGACGCTCTGGCCTTCCTCGACGTCGGCGGCGAGGGTTTCGATCACCGTGCCTTCGGCGTCTTCCTCGACGCTGATCACCGGCTCGAGCGCCGCGGCCTCGCGCGCCTTGGCCAGTTGCTGGCGCAGTTGCAACAGGCGCTCGGCCAGCTGCTTCTGCTCGGTCCACAGGCTTTCCAGGGCAACCTTTTCGCTTTCGGCCTCGTCCAGGCGCGCCTCCAGCGCCTCCAGGGCTTCCTGGTCGATCGCCAGGCCGGCTTCGGCGTCGCGGCGCAAGGCCTGGCGCTGACGACCACCCTCGGCCAGTTCACCGCGCAGGCGCTCCAGGCTTTCCGGGGCGGCAGCAAGGCTGATGCGCACCCGGGCGCAGGCGGTATCGAGCACGTCCACGGCCTTGTCCGGCAGCTGGCGGCCGGCCAGGTAGCGGGCCGAGAGTTCGGCCGCGGACACCACCGCGTCATCACGCAGGTAGATACCGTGGCTCTTCTCGTAGACCTGGGCCAGGCCACGCAGGATGGTCACCGCCTCGCTGACGGTCGGCTCGTGCAACTGTACCGGCTGGAAGCGCCGGGCCAGGGCCGGGTCTTTCTCGAAGTATTTCTTGTACTCGGCCCAGGTGGTGGCGGCGATGGTGCGCAGTTCGCCACGGGCCAGCGCCGGTTTGAGCAGGTTGGCCGCGTCGGAACCGCCGGCATTGCCACCGGCGCCGATCAGGGTGTGGGCTTCGTCGATGAACAGGATGATCGGCTTGGGCGAGGCCTTGACCTCGTCGATCACGCCCTTGAGGCGGCGCTCGAACTCACCCTTGACGCTGGCGCCGGCCTGCAACAGGCCCATGTCCAGCGCCAGCAGTTCGACGCCCTTGAGCACCTGCGGCACCTCGCCGGCGGCGATGCGCGAAGCCAGGCCTTCGACCACCGCGGTTTTACCCACGCCGGCCTCGCCGACCACGATCGGGTTGTTCTTGCGCCGCCGGGCGAGGATGTCGACCATCTGGCGGATCGCGCCGTCGCGGCACAGCACCGGGTCGAGCTTGCCCTCGCGGGCCTGCTGGGTCAGGTTGTGGGTGAAGCGCTGCAACAACGATTCACCAGGCGCGGCGGGCTTGCCGCTGGCCGGTTCTTCCTTCTGCGACAGGGCAAAGCCTTTCAAGCGTTCAATGTTGAGCTTGGCCAGCAGCGGCTGGTAACGGCTCCCGGCATAACGCAGCGGGTTGCGCAGCAGCGCGAGGATCAGCGCCGCCTGCTCGACCTGGCTCTGGCCCAGTTCGAGGTTGGCCACCAGCAAGGCGTCCTGCAGCCACTGCACCAGTTCCGGGGCGAACACCGGGTTGCGCGAGGCGCTGTGCTCGACCCGCGATTGCAGGGCCGCGCTCAGCTCGCCGGCATCCACCTCGGCGTCCTGCAGCGCACGGGCGAGCAGGCCTTGCGGGCGCTCCAGCAGGCCCAGCAACAGGTCCTCGACGAGGATCTTGCTGCCGCCCCGGGCGACACAGCGTTCGGCGGAGCTTTCCAGGTCGCGGCGGGTCTCAGCGTCCAGCGCCTGGATCAATTGCTGCAGGTCTACGTTGATCATGTCATCTGTCCTTAATGAATTTTGCTGCCCAGGGTCACCACGCCGTCCGCGCGTTCGCGGCCCAGCCAACTGGTCCACCCGAGGCGACAGGCGTTCTGCTCACCGATGCGCAGTTCGCGGATTTCTTCCTGGCGCAGGACCAGGCGAATGTCGTAGTCCAGCGGGTCACGCAGGGTGAACCGCACCAGCGCGCACAACGGCTGGTAGCCGAAACCGATCGGCAGGAATTCGTGGAAGCGTTGCCAGTCGAGCTGGCGGATATGGATGCGGAACTTGCCGCTGCGGTCGCGCACCCGCTCGCCCAGCACCAGGTCCTCGCCCAGCTGGCTGTTGGCGCGGCCCAGGCGGTTGCGCTGCTCTTCGAGAATCTCCACCCGGCGCTCGATGCATTGCTCGATCACCAGGTCCGCGTGCTTGAAGTAGTAGCGCAGCACGGCCTCGATCAGCGCCGCCGAGTGGGCGCGCAGGCTGAGCAGGCCCAGGTACGGCAGCAGGCGTTTCCAGTTCAGCTCCTTGGCCTTGCGGATGTCTTCGCCGCCCAGGCCGATCAGGGCGAACAGCTGGGCGGAGAACGGGTCGATGGCACCGCTCTTGAAGCTGGCGCGGTAGCGGTACTTGCGCCAGATCGGCAGCATCAGCCGCTGCAGGCGATGGTGGAACAGGTCGAGGAAATTGCGGGTCGGGTTGCCGTCCTCGCTGTCGCCCAGGGCCTGCTCGCCGTAGAACGCCGGCAACGGCGAACCGGAGCCGAACAGCCCGATCAGGTTGAAACGCAGGCGCGCGCGCATCTGCCCGTGCTCTTCGAAAAACTCCACGCGATCGACATCGCTGCCGGGGAAACCCAGGCTCGGGTTGGCCTGGAATTCCAGCTGGTCGTAGAGATCCTCTTCGCTCAGGCCCGGGTGCGAGTCGCGCAGCCGGTCCACTACCAGCAACACGGCCTGGAACAGCGAGTACTCGCGGATGACCCGGGTCAGCCCGCTTAGAGCAGGGGCTGAAGCCCCATGCGTGGTGTCCATTGGTACACCTCTCCCTGTGTACTTTTTACCCGCAGCTCGTGGTACGAGTTGAGACTGGCGTAAAGAGCGAAAAACTCGTTGAGAACCGAAGCGAAGACGAACATGTCGCCCTCACCGATATAGCCTTCCGGATCGATGGTCAGCTCGGTGCGCAAGCCACGCAGCGGCAGGCCCCGGTGCAGCCGGTCGACATGCTCGTGGCGGATCGACTTGAGCCCGCCCAGCAAGCGCTTGCTGACCTTTTCCAGGTGCTGGTCGTAGTACCGCGGCAGGTCGTAGGTCTCGAGGATCACCTTGAGCGCATCGACGTTGGCCAGTGACAGGTAGTTGAGCGACATGTTGCTGATCAGCTTCCACAGGAAATCGCGGTTCAGCGGCGGCGCGTAACTCGAGGTGGCCGGGGTGATATTGCGGAAGCTGAGGAACTCCGGGGTTTCCTCGCACGCCTGGTTGATCTGGCCCAGCTTGAGCCGGCGCGGCAGGTTCTGGTTGGTGCAGGTCAACTCGATGGACAGGGTTTCGTGGGCCTCGGTATGGCGGATACCGAAGCTCAGGTAGGTGTCCAGGCCGTCGTGCAGCAGCGAGGAACGCTGGCGGATGCTGTAGTGCGGGCGGCTTTGCGGCACGTCGAAACTCGGGTCGTGCTCGAAGGACTCGAACGGCACATATTCCTGGTAACCCAGGCCACCCGGCTTCCAGCCGGTCACGCCTTCCACCGAGAACACACCGCAGTTTTCCAGGTCGTACTCGGCCGGCAGCAGCAGGTATTCGTCCTGCTTGCCATCGAGGCGGATCGGCAGGGCATCGTGCTTGAACAGGTTGGCGATCGGCGTGCAGTACAGCTTCACGTTGTCCAGGGTCGGGCGCAGGCGCTGGATGCCGCTCTTGCGAATGTCGAAGCGCACTTCCAGGCCGTGCAACTGCTTGAGGGTCTCTTCCGGCAGCGCCTTGAGCAAGTCGAGGCCGTTCAGGTCGACGAACAGGAACTTGTCCTGGAAGGCGAAATACTCCTGCAGGTAGCGATAGCCGCGGAAGGTGTTCAGCGGATACGGGATCAACGCCTCCTCTTCGGCGAACCCCACCGGCTGCACGCGGTTGCCCGGCATCTTGAACGACATGGCGTCGCCGTTGACCCCGGGGAATGGCCTGCCATCCATGCCCAGCGGCACCAGCTCGATGCCTTCGAGGTTGCGCAGCAGGCTCAGGTAGAGCATCTGGCTGATGTAGCGCTCGCCGGCCAGGTGCAGGCGCAGGCGGCTCAGGTTCAGCTCGCCGAGGTGACCGTCGCAGCTCATCTCCAGGCGCAGGCTGAGCAACGCGCCATCGCCTTTCACCGAATAATTCAGCGCCGTCAGGTCCAGCGGCAGGACCTCGGTCGGATAACAGGTGCGGAAGCGGCAGCGCACCTCATCGATCGGCTCGCTCTCCACCGGCGTGTCGCGCTCCACCCGCAGGGCCGGCCCGGACTGCTTCAGCGGGTCGAACTGGAGGATGCTGAACGCCGGCAGCGGCCGCATGTAGTTGGGCCACAACAGGTGCATCAGCGAATGGCTCAGCTCCGGCAGCTCGTCGTCGAGCTTCTGCCGCAGGCGGCCGGTGAGGAAGGCGAAACCTTCGAGCAGACGCTCCACATCCGGGTCCCGCCCGGCCTGGCCGAGAAACGGCGCCAGGGCCGGACTACGCTCGGCGAAACGGCGACCCAGCTGGCGCAGCGCGGTGAGTTCGCTTTGGTAGTAGTGGTTAAAGGACACGGGTTACCTGCCTGGTAATGGATCTCACGAAAAAACCGTCCTGGAGGGCGCCGCGATGACTGGCGTCGGCCCCTTAGAAAAACTCATGGGCCACCCATGGCTCGCACCGACGAGGCTTGCGCCGCTGAAAGTTTTCGGAAAAAGCCCCGCGCAAGCCAAAGTACAAAGGCGCACAAACAACGCTCTTTCCGGCCAAATGCTTTTCACTGTGCGCTACCTTTCTGGGCACTACACCAAGTGGTGTAGTCCTGCCGGTTAAACATCGGACAATCATTCGACTTGGAAATAAACAGATAAGGACTCGACGACTCGTAAGAGAAGTAATAATAATTTTTGCGGTCTTGGCCATATATCCAGTAATTCGACGACCCCTGATTTATTTCATAAGGCTCGAATGAAAAAATCGACGATTGCGCAGGAATAAAGTTGTCGCGATCCATCAACATCATAAAAGCGTTGGAAAACAGATTCGTGGCCGCCAGCAGCACTAGAACTGCAGCGACAACAACCCATTTGCTAATCCTTGCGGGAGACCATTTATTTTTCATAGAAATACAGCCGTGCCGTCCCCGCCTTGGCTTTTTCAAGCAATGCCATGGCATCACTTGAATACTTCTCCGCTTTCGGCCCGGAACCGTTGTAACCGGCGACCACCTTTTTCAGCTGTTCCTGGGTCAACGCGCCGTGGTGACAGCGCGTACCCGTCACCCGGTCGATGAGTTCACGCAGATGGCCCGCGGCGTAGTAGAGATCGGCCTTCCAGTCGTCGCCAGGAATGCGCGTGTCTTGATCCCAGCCAAAGATGCGGTACTGAACATCTTCCGGCATGGGCTTTTTGCAGTAGTAGTTTTCGGTGTATTTCACCGAGTTCTGCAGGGTCGCCCGGCTCATGTTGGCAAAACCGCTGGAGCCGCCCGCCCCTTTGTCGGGAACGAGGTCAAAGGCCACGCTGTCGACAATCGCCAGAAACGTCGTCAGCGAGCGCTCGCCAAACTGCATGGCCTGGAGAAACTTACTGCCGTTGGGACCATTTTCCTGTTGCAGGATCAACGCCAACAAAATATGGGGAACGCCATGATAAGCAGCCGCCTGCTTTATCCAGACCCGTATTTCCGTATCGGAAAAACTTGTCTTGAGCAGTTCTTTCGTCTTCGGTACATACCACATGATCTGCAAAGGAGATGGCAGTTCTCCCGTATAACTGGGAACAGCGTCATAACCCGTCACGGTCGTCACTTCCTTTCCAGTGCAACGACAGAACTTCACTTCTATAGGCTGGGTATCGACAGTCTGCGTACTCGCACCGGCGCCGGCCTTTACATAGTCCTGTCCGTCTTTATTAAGTTTTTCGGGTTCGGCCATGAACTCCACTCCTTAATTCTCAATAAAGACTTCGATCTTTTCCGATGACTTATGCGCAGCAAGCCGATGAGTCAGACCGTGTTCATCGCTCACTCCGCTCTCCAGCGAACCATCCTGTCTGCGAATCAGATACTTGGTGTTTGCCAAGGGATTGCCCAGGCCATTCTTTAGTTGAAACTGCGCGTCAAACCCTGGAAGCACCAAAGGCAGCGGTGCCACAAACGACGCCGGCGAATGCGCATCGCCGATAAACACCGTCCCCGAACCGGCCGTGACCGTGTTGCCGTGGGTGCCCACCGAGCCGACGGTCGCCGCCGCCTTGCCATTGATCAGCACAGTGGTCGCCAGGCCGCCGGACATGGCGCCGCCACAGGCCGAGGCATCGCCCTGGCGAGCAGCCGGCAGGCTGTCGAAAAACACGTCGCCGGAGCCGGCGGCGATCGGGTTGGTGGCGTGGCCGGGGAGCGGGCAGGCGGTAGGGTCGCTGACGCGTGCTGCGGGTTTACCTGACATCGTCCTTTCCTTCCCTTAGCTGACCTTGACCTGACCGCTGCCATCCAGGCGCGCGGAAAAACTGACCTGGCGCTTGAACCCGTCCACCTCAAGCAGGCCTTCGATGTTGAAAGCCAGCTTGAGCTGATCGTGATCACGCGGCAGGGAAACGACACGCACATTGCTCAGACGCGGCTCGTAGGCTTCGATGAAGCTTTCGATGGCCAGGCGGGCCTGGCTCAGGGCATCGTGCAGGCTCAGGCGCATGTCGTTGAGATCGGGCAACCCGTAATCGGACAGCGTCTGCACGCTGCCCGCACGGGTGCTGAGCATCTTGCCCAGATGGGCAGCCACCGACGCCATGGCGGAAACCTCGCGGCTCCAGCCGACACGTTTGTCGGCCTCGCCACTCAGGCGTTCGAAAAGGCTGCCGTATCCGGTCATGACCTTGCTCCTGGTTACTCTTTGTCCAGCTTGCCAACCAGCGACAGGGTGAAGTCGGCACCCATGTACTTGAAGTGCGGGCGCACGTTCAGGCTGACGCGGTACCAGCCCGGCTCGCCTTCCACATCGCTGACGATGATCTGCGCGGCGCGCAGCGGACGACGGCCACGCACTTCGGCGCTCGGGTTTTCCTGGTCGGCGACGTACTGGCGGATCCACTTGTTGAGTTCCAGCTCGAGGTCGGTACGTTCTTTCCACGAACCGAGTTGCTCGCGCTGCAGCACCTTCAGGTAGTGAGCCAGGCGGTTGACGATCATCATGTACGGCAGCTGGGTGCCGAGCTTGTAGTTCAGCTCCGCGGCCTTGCCTTCGGCGCTGATGCCGAAGAACTTCGGCTTCTGCACCGAGCTGGCGGAGAAGAACGCCGCGTTGTCGCTGCCTTTACGCATGGTCAGGGAGATGAAGCCTTCCTCGGCCAGTTCGTATTCACGGCGGTCGCTGACCAGTACTTCGGTCGGGATCTTGGTTTCGATTTCGCCCATGCTTTCGAAGTGGTGCAGCGGCAGGTCTTCTACCGCGCCACCGCTCTGCGGGCCGATGATGTTCGGGCACCAGCGGAACTTGGCGAAGCTGTCAGTCAGCTTGGTACCGAAGGCATACGCGGTGTTGCCCCACAGGTAGTGCTCGTGGCTGTTGGCGACGGTTTCCTTGTACACGAACGATTTGACCGGGTTCTCTTCCGGGTCGTACGGGTTGCGCAGCAGGAAGCGCGGTACGGTCAGGCCGATGTAGCGCGAATCTTCGGACTGGCGGAAGCTCTGCCATTTGGCGAATTGCGGGCCTTCGAAGTGGTCCTTCAGGTCTTTCAGGTCCGGCAGGCCGGTGAAGCTTTCCAGGCCGAAGAACTTCGGACCGGCCGCAGCGATGAACGGCGCGTGGGACATGCAGGCAACGCTGGACACGTACTGCATCAGCTTCACGTCGGGCGAGCTTGGCGACATGAAGTAGTTGGCGATGATCGCGCCCACCGGCTGGCCACCGAACTGGCCGTATTCAGCGGTGTAGATGTGCTTGTACAGGCCCGACTGCATGACTTCCGGCGAGTCTTCGAAATCGTCCAGCAGGTCCTGCTTGGAGACGTTGAGGATCTCGATCTTGATGTTTTCGCGGAAGTTGGTGCGGTCCACCAGCAGTTGCAGGCCGCGCCAGGCCGACTCCAGGGACTGGAAATCTTCGTGGTGAAGGATTTCGTCCATCTGGCGGCTGAGCTTGGCATCGATCTCGGCGATCATGCGGTCGACCATGGCCTTCTTGACCGGCTCGCCGTCGTTCTGCGGCTTGAGCAGCTCTTCGATGAAGGCCGACACACCGCGCTTGGCGATGTCGTAGGCTTCGTCGTCCGGCGTCAGGCGGGTTTCGGCGATGATGCTGTCGAGAATGCTGTATTCGCCTTCATTGCTTTTCTGTTGTGCTGCACTGGTGCTCATAGTGTTGGCTTCCTTGACTGCTGGGGGCTCAGGCTTCGGTGGCTGCGGCGTTCAGGCCCAGCTCACCGAGTACGCGACCGCGCGATTCGTCGTCGGCGAGTACGCCTTCGATGGCCTTGCGGAATGCAGGGGCGTTACCCAGCGGACCCTTCAGGGCCACCAGCGCGTCGCGCAGTTCCATCAGTTTTTTCAGCTCCGGCACTTGCTCGACCAGGCTGGCCGGGTTGAAGTCCTTCATCGAGTTGACACGCAGCTTGACCGCCAGCTCTTCGGTGTCGCCCTCTTCCTGAAGACGGTTAGGCACGCTCAGCGTCAGGCTCAGCTCCTGCTTGGCCAGCACTTCGTCGAACGTCATTTTGTCGATGCTGATGGGCTTGCGGTCTTCCACCTTGCGCTCGTCCACGCGCTGGGTGTAATCACCGATTGCCAGTAGCTTCAACGGCAGTTCAATCTCTTCCTGAGCACCGCCAGTGGCGGGTTTGAAGGTGACGTTGATGCGTTCCTTGGGGGCTACCGAGCCTTCTTTGGCCATGGCTTTTCTCCTTGCGGTTGTTGGCCCTGGGGCCTATTCGAGTACCACTTCGAGGTCGAGGTGGCACAGCCTGCGATAAATCTCTTCCTTGCGTTCTCGCACTGCGTGGTTCTGCGGCAACAACTCACAGCAGCTATGCAGGAGGTGCAGCACTTCCAACGCAAGATCCGGCTCCCAGGCATGCAGGCCCGAGCTCTGTAATTCGTGATCGAGGGTTTCGAGCTGGGTCTTGGCCAGCTCGTACTTCTTGGCGATGAAGCACAGCCGCGCCAGGCTGAACTGCCAGAAGAACCGTACCCGCCCGCCATGGGCGTTTTGCAGGCCTTGCTTGAGGATCTGCACCGCGGCCTTGAGGCCGTCCTTGCGCAGGATCGGCAAGACTTCTTCGAGGGCTTCCTCCCAGGCCGGCTGGCTGGCGCTGGTCTCGACCTTGCGTGGCGCGCTGGCGCTCTGCAGGTGGGGCATGACATGGGCGCTGATCCAGGCGCGGGTAGCCGGGTCGGCGAACGGCGCACCATCGTGGAAACGCAGCTCGACCACCCCCGGCAGGCGCTGCAACAGGAGCGCGAAGTGAAACTCCACTTCGCGCATCGCCTGGTCGGCGTTCAGCCCCTGCAGGCATTCCCAGACCATGCGCTGACCATCGAACCAGAACGGCGCGCGGGTCAGGCTGGCTTCGAGCTCCACCAGCAGGTCGGCGTATTGCCCGTTGGCGAAACGCTCCTGATAGACCTTCAGCTTGTCGGCCGGCAGCCCGCGCAGAGCGGTGATCTGCTCGGCATTGCGCTCGGGAACGGCATCGATGGGCAGCCACAGCATGGTGCGGTTCAAGCGCAGGGCACGGACATCGGTGGCTTTCTGCTTGAGCCACCAGGCGCTCAGCGGGCGGGCGTTTTCCTGCAAAGCGCGCAGGGCCTTCTGCGCTTCCTTCTCGTTGTCGATCGGCGCGCCGGGGGTGAACAGCTGGGTCGCGGCTTGCTTGACCTGCGCCACCACCGCTCCTACCGCGCCAGGCTCGGGCTGGTTATCGGCGGCGCGCTGGACCATGGTCGACAACCGCCGGCAGATCGGCAGCAGCAAAGGCGCCTCGTCCCCCAGATGCTGGGTGAGCGCGGCGTCGAGTCCTTCCAGGTGTTCCACCAGGCGACGGAACAGCGGCAGTTGCTCCTTGATCGCGACGTTCTCGCCCAGCACCTGCTCGAGGCGCGGCACCAGCCAGCCGATGGCGGCGGCCCGGGTGCGCAGTTTGGCGGGGTGGATTTGCGCCCAATGCTGTTCGCACAGGTGCTGCAGCAGACCAACGCCGGCCAGCAGGCCGGCAAAGGATTCGCGCTGATACAAGGCCCAGGTGAGCCAGGCGGCAACCCGCAGATCCTTGGACTGGGTACGCAGCAGCGCTTCGCTGTTTTCGAGGATTTTCAGCCAGTCGATCTGACCGCTTTCGTGAATGGATTGGGCTTTGCCCAGCTCGCTTTCCAGGGCCTCGTATTCGCTGGAGAAGCGAACGTCCTCACCCGCAAAATTCTCTTTGGAAATAGAGACTTTAGCGAGGTCGAGGTAATGGGCGGAAAGTTTGCTTGAGTAGGACATCCATGGCCTTTTTGGTGATTACGGTCTATACGCACGCGAAACAGTCAATGCGTGCTGGACAGTATCAAAGAGCAATTGCTGCTACTCATCCGGTTGAGTCTTGCTCTTTCAAGAGCGCGCATCGTAATCAGTATGATGGCCACTAGCAAGCATCCCCTGAAACAACAAGACGAGCTGTCATAACCTGCGCGTAAGAGATCGCCCTATATATGACAGGGGGTCCCCTTAGCCCGCCAGTTGAATCCCTATTCCGACCAGAGTTACCGGAAGCCTCGTGCCAGAGCCCCGCGCAATATGAACCAGAGATTGATTCAATGATTAAGGGGCGTTCCCCGACAGTCTCGAAAAGTCCGGGTCGGGAATAATCTTAATTCTGAACTTTTATAAAAAGTTCCAAGGTAAAAATCCGAGGTAACTTCAGAAAGTGCCACTAATATGATGGCACTGACGATAGTAGTTCGTCATCCGGCTGGGTATTTTTTGAACAGTGCAATTACAACCGTGGAACTTGCCCCGTACATTCCTCTTTCTTATATGCCGAACGATCATCCATAAAAAATGGGCATCCGATTGACTCGGCCTGCCCATTTTTCAATACGGATCTCCCCACTATCCGGGGAGTTCGCAACCGTTAAGGATTGACGCTGTCTTTCAGGGACTTGCCTGGCTTGAAGGCTACGGTGTTGCTCGCCTTGATCTTCACCGGCTCGCCGGTTTGCGGATTCTTGCCGGTGCGGGCACCGCGGTGACGTTGCAGGAAGGTCCCGAAGCCGACCAGGGTGACGCTGTCTTTACGATGCAGGGCGCCGGTGATTTCTTCGAGAACGGCGTTGAGAACGCGGTTGGCCTGCTCTTTGGTCAGATCCGCTTTTTCAGCAATTGCAGCAGCGAGTTCTGGTTTACGCATAGTGAAGCCTCTTTGACGGTTTTTTGTTGTTATGTCCGTGCTGTTCTTCCGGAACAGCGCCCAAGGCGCCGCAGGCTCTACTCTGCGGCAGACGGGTGTGAGGATGGCACGCGGTTGGGAGTGGCGCCAGTCTCTGCGCGACCTTTGTAGTGGCAAACGCACGATTATTCCGACAGAACGACCAGTATTCAGGCCAACAAGCCGGGAAGCTCCTTGTTCAGGGCCAGTTTGTCCATGACGGCCGCTCCGGTCAGGGCATAACCCAGCAGGTTGCCGCTGGCGTCGCGGCACAGCGCCTTGATATCGGCGCCCTGCCCTTCGACCGTCCACACGCCTTCCAGGCCACGCGGTGGCGGCGACACCACCAGCGGGCAGACCGGGGTTTTCACGGTGATCGGCATGGCGCCATAGCTGACCGCCGTCGGGTTGCCGGCCAGGGTCTGTGCCAGCGCTCGCGCACAACTCATGAGGGGCATCACGTACAGCAGGTTCAGCCCATCGACCTCCGCGCAGTCGCCCAAGGCATAGATATTGGCGTGGGAAGTCTTGAGGTGGCGGTCCACCACGACCCCACGGTTGACCATCAGCCCCGCGGCGGCGGCCAGGTCGATCCGCGGGCGCAAGCCGATCGCTGACACCACCAGGTCGCAGGCGATGACCTGGCCATCGGACAGATGGGCCTCAAGCCCATCCGCCGTGCGCTGCAAGCGGTTGAGCACCGGCCCCAGGTGGAAGCGTGCACCCAGGCTTTCGAGCCCGGCCTGTACCGCGGCGGCCGCGGCAGGATGCAGCAGCGTCGGCATGACCTGCTCGCAAGGCGCCACCAGGTCCACTTCGTAGCCGCCCAGGATCAGGTCGTTGGCGAATTCGCAGCCGATCAGCCCGGCACCCAGCAACAGCACCCGACGCTTGCCGGCCGCGGCCGCGCGAAAGCGCGCATAGTCCTCCAGGTCGTTGATCGGGAAGATCAGTTCGCCGGCATCGCCCTGCACCGGCACGCGCAGGGTTTCCGCGCCCCAGGCCAGGATCAGGTCGCGGTAGTTCACAGCCTCCTCACCGATCCACAGGCGCTTGTGGCCCGGGTCGATGCCGCTGATGCGGGTATGGGTACGCACCTCGGCCTTCAGTTGCTCGGCCATGGCGCCGGGTTCGGCCATGCTCAGGCCGTCGGCTTCCTTGTTCTTGCCGAAGCCGGTGGACAGCATCGGCTTGGAGTAGGAACGCCCGTCATCCGCGGTAATCAGCAGCAGCGGCGTTTCGCTATCGAGCTTGCGAAACTCCCGGGCCAGGTTGTAACCGGCCAGCCCGGTGCCCACGATGACGACAGGTGCGTTCATTCCTTACTCCTTCAGGTTTTGGGGTTTAGCGCTCGCGATCAGCCGATCTCGATCATTTCGAAGTCCATCTTGCCGACGCCGCAATCCGGGCAGAGCCAGTCTTCCGGCACGTCTTCCCAGCGGGTGCCCGGCAGGATTCCGTCGTCTGGCCAGCCATCGGCTTCGTTGTAGATCAGGCCGCAGACTACACATTGCCACTTCTTCATTTACGCGTTTCCTCAGGTTCTCAGGCTATTGCCGGCAGGATGGTCGATGAATCGACTCTGGATGGCGCCGCGAAGGCGCGCCCGGTCCAGCGCGTTTTGTACTGGTGAGTACCGGATGATGCAAGCCTGTTCGCCACGGACGGCCGCTGCGCTGCGGTAAAGTCGCCTGTCGCCATGGTAAGCTCGCGACCTCATTTGCTGCCAATAACGACTCACCGTGCCGCACTCAATGTCCCCCCTTTCCACCCCGGACTGGCTTACGCAAAGCCGGCTTGCGCCCCTCCCCGATGCCCGAACCTTCGATTGGCTATTCGATGAAGGCTCGCTGACTCGCCGCCTGACCCGTCTCTCCCATGACGGCTTCAGCGTGACCCCGCTGGTCGAGGGCTGGCAGACCCTGCGCGCCGACGAATGCGCCGCGCTGGACCTGCCGCCCGCCAGCCAGGGCTGGGTGCGCGAGGTGTACCTGCGCGGTCACGGCCAGGCCTGGGTATTCGCCCGCAGCGTGGCGGCCCGCGGTGCGCTGCAGGCCGGCGGGTTGAACATGGACGAACTGGGCAGCCGTTCCCTGGGCGAACTGCTGTTCTGCGACCAGGCCTTCGAGCGGCGCCCCATCGAGGTCTGTCATTACCCGAGCCACTGGCTGCCCGCCGACGTGCGCGCCGATCGCCTCTGGGCCCGGCGTTCGCGCTTCGACCGCGGCGCCCTGAGCGTGCTGGTCGCCGAAATTTTCCTGCCGACCCTGTGGAGCGCCGCCAGCGCCCAGCCGGAGAACCGCTGATGTACCAGAGCCTGCTCAAATCCCTCAACCGCCTGCATCCGCGCGCCTGGGACTTTATCCAGCTGACCCGCATGGACAAGCCGATCGGCATCTACCTGCTGCTCTGGCCGACGCTCTGGGCCCTGTGGATCGCCGGCAAAGGCTCGCCGTCGCTGGCCAATATCCTGATCTTCGTGCTTGGCGTGACCCTGACCCGGGCCGGTGGCTGCGTGATCAACGACTGGGCCGACCGCAAGGTCGACGGCCATGTGAAGCGCACCGAACAGCGCCCGCTGGCCAGCGGCAAGATCCGCTCCCGGGAAGCCCTGGTGTTCTTCGCCGTGCTGATGTTCATCAGTTTCCTGCTGGTGCTGTGCACCAACGCGACCACCATCTGGCTGTCGCTGGGCGGTCTGGCGCTGGCGGCCACCTACCCCTTCATGAAGCGCTACACCTATTACCCGCAAGTGGTGCTGGGCGCGGCCTTCTCCTGGGGTATCCCGATGGCTTTCACCGCCGAAACCGGCGAACTGCCGGCCGCCGCCTGGCTGCTGTTCATCGCCAACCTGCTGTGGACGGTGGGCTACGACACCTACTACGCGATGACCGACCGCGACGACGACCTGAAGATCGGGGTGAAATCCACCGCGATCCTGTTCGGCGACGCCGACCGGGTCATCATTCTGACCCTGCAGGGCATGGCGCTGCTGTGCCTGTTGCTGGCGGGCGCGCGCTTTGAACTGGGGGGCTGGTTCCACCTCGGCCTGGCGGTGGCGGCCGGGTGTTTCGTCTGGGAGTTCCGCTACACCCGCGATCGCGAGCGGATGAAATGCTTCAAGGCGTTCCTGCATAACCACTGGGCGGGGCTGGCGATCTTCGTCGGGATAGTCGTGGATTACGCGCTGCGCTGAAGATCGTTATCGCGGGCAAGCCTCGATCCTACACAGGAGCGAGGCTTACCCGCGATGAAAGCACCGTATCAATCAGGCTTGGCTACCTTCCAGGCACCGTCCATCTTGCCGTCACCGGTCATGTCGCCGGCTTTCTTGTCCATCACGAAGGTGTACAGCGGCTTGCCGTCGTAGGCCCACTGCATGGAACCATCGTCACGCTTGATGACGCTCCACTCGCCCATGGACTTGTCGCCGCTGGCGGCCATCAGCGGCGGCCAGTTGGCGGCGCACTTGTCGTTGCACATGGATTTGCCGCCGGCATCCTTGGCAAAGGTGTACAGGGTCATGCCCTTGTGGTCGACGAACATGCCGTCCTTGGTCATCGCCGGCTCCGCGGCCAACGCCAGGCCCGGCAGGAGCAGCGCGGCGCTTGCCAACAGGGCTTTGCAGGATTGCTTCAGATGAGTCATGGAAACCTTCTCTTGTGGTTGTCAGGATTCGGACCCAAAGCTTAGTCCACGAATGCAGCCCTCGCCGCGGCACCTAAAATACTGTCACACGACTGCAATAATTCCGTTATCTAATGCGGCGCAAGACAGTTAAATGACAAGAGGATTGAGCATGGTTGGCAGGAGCATTCTGATCGTTGACGACGAAGCGCCTATTCGCGAAATGATCGCCGTTGCGTTGGAAATGGCCGGCTACGACTGCCTGGAGGCCGAGAACTCCCAGCAGGCCCATGCCATCATCGTCGACCGCAAGCCCGACCTGATCCTGCTCGACTGGATGCTGCCCGGCACCTCCGGCATCGAACTGGCGCGCCGCCTGAAGCGCGATGAGCTGACCGGTGACATCCCGATCATCATGCTCACGGCCAAGGGCGAAGAGGACAACAAGATCCAGGGCCTGGAAGTCGGCGCCGACGACTACATCACCAAGCCGTTTTCCCCACGCGAGCTGGTCGCGCGCCTCAAGGCCGTGCTGCGTCGCGCCGGCCCGACCGACGGCGAAGCGCCGATCGAAGTCGGCGGCCTGCTGCTGGACCCGATCAGCCATCGCGTGACCATCGACGGCAAACCGGCCGAGATGGGCCCCACCGAATACCGCCTGTTGCAGTTCTTCATGACCCACCAGGAACGCGCCTATACCCGCGGCCAGTTGCTGGACCAGGTGTGGGGCGGCAACGTGTATGTCGAAGAACGCACCGTCGACGTGCATATCCGCCGCCTGCGCAAA
Source organism: Pseudomonas sp. MRSN 12121 (assembly GCF_000931465.1). Lineage (NCBI taxonomy): Bacteria > Pseudomonadati > Pseudomonadota > Gammaproteobacteria > Pseudomonadales > Pseudomonadaceae > Pseudomonas > Pseudomonas sp. MRSN 12121. The sequence goes on from NZ_CP010892.1 coordinate 6,801,285, forward strand.
GCCTTGGGCGATGCCTACGAGAATCTGGTACAAACCGTGCGCGGCACCGGCTACCGGTTTTCCACCAAGGCCTGACGTCCCCTCATTCGCCAGACGCTTTACAAGGACGCGTGTTAAGTGAACCAGAACTGGCATGGCACCCTGATTCGCCACATGCTGCTGTTGGTCACCGGCTGCCTGCTGGTCGGCCTGATCAGCGGCTACTACGGCTGGAGCCTGGCCATCGGCCTGGGGATCTACCTGGCCTGGACCCTCAAGCAACTGCTGCGCCTGCACGAATGGCTGCGCCTGCACCAGCCCGACGAAGCACCGCCCGACGGCTACGGCCTGTGGGGTGAAGTGTTCGACAGCATCTACCACCTGCAACGTCGCGACCAACGAGTCCGCGGCCGTCTGCAAGCGGTGATCGACCGCGTCCAGGAATCCACCGCGGCGCTGAAGGACGCGGTGATCATGCTCGACAGCGACGGCAACCTGGAATGGTGGAACCGCGCCGCTGAGACCCTGCTGGGCCTGAAGACCCCGCAGGACAGCGGCCAGCCCGTGACCAACCTGGTGCGCCATCCGCGCTTCAAGGAGTATTTCGAGCAGGACAATTACAACGAGCCGCTGGAAATTCCCTCGCCGACCAACGATCGTGTGCGCATCCAGCTGTACATCACCCGCTACGGCAACAACGAACACCTGATGCTGGTGCGCGACGTGACCCGCATCCATCAGCTGGAACAGATGCGCAAGGATTTCATTGCCAACGTTTCCCACGAACTGCGCACGCCGCTGACGGTGATCTGCGGCTACCTGGAAACCCTGCTCGACAACGTCGAAGAGGTGAACCCGCGCTGGAGCCGCGCCCTGCAGCAGATGCAGCAGCAAGGCGGGCGCATGCAGACCCTGCTCAACGACCTGTTGCTGCTGGCCAAGCTGGAAGCCACCGACTACCCGTCGGACAACCAGCCGGTGCCGATCGACGTGCTGCTGCAATCGATCAAGAGCGACGCCCAGGCGCTGTCCGGGGAGCGCAACCAGCGCATCACCCTGGAAGCCGATGCCCAGGTCCAGCTCAAGGGCAGCGAGGCGGAACTGCGCAGCGCCTTTTCCAACCTGGTGTTCAACGCCGTGAAATACACCCCGGCCGAGGGCAGCATCCGCATCCGCTGGTGGGGCGACGAACAAGGCGCGCACCTGAGCGTGCAGGATTCGGGCATCGGCATCGACAACAAGCACCTGCCACGCCTGACGGAGCGCTTCTACCGGGTCGACTCCAGCCGCAACTCCAACACCGGCGGCACCGGCCTGGGCCTGGCCATCGTCAAGCACGTGCTGCTGCGCCATCGGGCACGCCTGGAAATCAGTAGCGTGCCGGGGCACGGCAGCACCTTCACCTGCCATTTCGCTCCCGCCCAGGTGAAAAGATTCCGTGCCGGCAGCCTGACCGACCAGCGGTGACAGCCACGCGCCACTAGGCAATCGCCCTGCCAGCCGCTACATTGGCTGGCTCGCGCCTGCCGGCATGGCCGCGCGTTTCTCTCTTTTCGCTTACACGGAACCCGCAAAACTCCATCATGGACCCTTCCCCTGGTTTTACCCTCGCGTCTCTTTTCGCCGACTTCGGCATGATTCTTTTCGCACTGCTCCTGGTCCTGCTCAACGGCTTCTTCGTCGCCGCCGAGTTCGCCATGGTCAAGCTGCGCTCGACCCGGGTCGAGGCCATCGCCCACAAGAACGGCTGGCGCGGACAGATCCTGCGCACCGTGCACAGCCAGCTGGATGCCTACCTCTCCGCATGCCAGCTGGGTATCACCCTGGCCTCCCTGGGCCTGGGCTGGGTCGGTGAGCCGGCGTTCGCGCACCTGCTGGCGCCGCTGCTCAGCGCCGTGGGCGTGGACTCCCCGGAAGTGGTCAAGGCCGTATCGTTCTTCACCGCCTTCTTCATCATTTCCTACCTGCACATCGTGGTCGGCGAGCTGGCGCCCAAGTCCTGGGCCATCCGCAAGCCCGAGCTGCTGTCGCTGTGGACGGCGGTGCCGCTGTACCTGTTCTATTGGCTGATGTACCCGGCGATCTACCTGCTCAACGCCAGCGCCAACACCATCTTGCGCATCGCCGGCCAGGGCGAGCCCGGCCCGCATCACGAACACCACTACAGCCGCGAAGAACTGAAGCTGATCCTGCACTCCAGCCGCGGCCAGGACCCCAGCGACCAGGGCATGCGCGTGCTGGCCTCGGCTGTGGAAATGGGCGAGCTGGAAGTGGTGGACTGGGCCAACTCCCGGGAAGACCTGATCAGCGTGGAGTTCAACGCCCCGCTGAAGGAGATCCTCGCGCTGTTCCGCCGCCACAAATTCAGCCGCTACCCGGTCTACGACAGCGAGCACAACGAGTTCGTCGGCCTGCTGCACATCAAGGACCTGCTGCTGGAACTGGCCGAGCTGGACCATATTCCCGAGTCGTTCAACCTGGCCGAGCTGACCCGTCCGCTGGAACGCGTCTCCCGGCACATGCCGCTGTCGCAGCTGCTGGAGCAGTTCCGCAAGGGCGGTTCGCACTTTGCCCTGGTGGAGGAAGCCGACGGCAAAATCATCGGCTACCTGACCATGGAAGACGTGCTGGAAGTGCTGGTCGGCGATATCCAGGACGAACACCGCAAGGCCGAGCGCGGCATCCTCGCCTACCAGCCCGGCAAACTGCTGGTGCGTGGCGACACCCCGCTGTTCAAGGTGGAACGCCTGCTGGGCATCGACCTGGACCATATCGAGGCGGAAACCCTCGCCGGCCTGGTCTACGAAACCCTGAAACGGGTGCCGGAAGAAGAAGAGGTCATGGAAGTCGAAGGCCTGCGCATCATCATCAAGAAGATGAAAGGCCCGAAAATTGTCCTGGCCAAGGTGTTGATGCTCGACTGAGCCACGCCTGGCGGCCTGTCGCGAGCCGGCGGCTCGCGATTTCCCTTGTCGATTCCCGTTACTTCTTGCCCAGCGCGAAATTTGGCAGGCTGCCGATGGGCTGGTTGAACTGATAGGGAATCGACACCAGCCCCAGCCCCGTATTGCGTTGCACCACGAAGTGCAGGTGCGGGCCGCTGCTGTTGCCGGTGTTGCCCGACAGCGCCAGCGGGCTGCCCACCACCACGCGCTGGCCTTCGCGCACCCTGACCGAACCGCGCTTGAGGTGCAGGTACACGCCCATGGTGCCGTCCTCGTGCAGCACCCGCACGAAGTTGCCGGAGGGGTCGGTACCGCGGCCGGTCTGGCCGTTTTCGGTCTTCACCACCACCCCGCCTCGCGCGGCGATGATCGGGGTGCCCTCGGGCATGGCGATGTCCATCGCGTAACGGCTCTTGGGACCGAAATGGCTGTATCGGCCATTGGCGCCCTGGGTCAGGCGAAACGGGCCGCCACGCCAGGGCAGCGGGTAACGATAGGCCTGGGAGGCGCCTGAAGGGTCGCCCAGGGAGTAACGGAACTGCGGCACATAGATCAGCGGCAGGCCCGCCTGCGTGGCCTTGAGCTGCGCCACACGCAGCCGGCTGCGGGCCGGCAACACCCGGCGAATCGGTTGCCTGGGGCCGCCCCGGATGTTCCTCAAGCCGGTAAAGCCCAGCTCGATCTCCACCGGCGCATACAGGTCGTTGCGCACGTAGACGCTGTCCACGCCCCAGCTCTTCTCGATATTCAGGCGTACCTGGCGCTCCAGGTGCTCGACCATGCGGTCGCGAAACACGAACACCTGGGCGCCCGGTGACGGGCGATCGCTATAGGACACCACGCCATTGGCGTCGGTGGATTTGTAGATGGTCATGGCCATGGCCGACGTAGCAGCCAGCAGCAGACCGCAGGAAAACAGCAGGCGCGCGAACATGGGCGAGATTCTTGGAAGTAGTCCTTACGTGAGGCTAGCAGGCCGTCATGGACTTTGTATGAATCAGCTGGATGCCAGAGGTTCCGCGCCCGACGGACTGAAATGGATATCGACGCCCAGATGCGCGGCGTCGGAGAGATTCACCAGCGCATCCAGGGAAAACTTGTTGATCTTGCCGCTGAGCACGTCGTTGAGGCGCGGCTGGGTGATGTTGAGCCGCTTGGCGGCCTCCTTCTGCGAAACGCCCCAGGCCTTGATGGTCTTGCACAACTCCAGCATCAGCTTGGAGCGCAGGCGCATGTTGGCGGCTTCCTGGGGCGAACTTTCGAGGGCATCCCAGACACTGGTGAAACGTTCGGTATGCATGTGATCGGTCATGGTGTGAACTTATCTCCTGAAGTCTGGCCCGAGCCAGTTCGATGTCCCGCGTTTCGGTCCGGCGGGTGGTCTTGCGCATGGCATGCAGCACATAGACCGCCGCCGGCCGGTTGGCCACGTAAAACACGCGAAACGCCCCTGAGTCCTCGCTGATCCTGATCTCGAACACGCCCGGCCCCACGGTTTTCATCGACCGGCAGTCATAGGGCTGCTCGCCCTGCTGCAACAGATCCAGCTGAAACCCCGCGGCCCTGCGCGCGTCCAGCGGAAAAGCCCGGAGGTCCCGCAGCGCGCTCCCGACAAACACCACATCCTTGTGCCTAGGCATCGAACCTCTCCCGTTGCTGACGCCCAAGAGGTTAAACAACCCGACTGCCACAGCGCACAAGCAGGTTGTTGCAAAGCGTGGCCAAGCGCGAGAACAGCGGAAAGCGCAGAACACAATTTATATCCGTACAGATATAAATCAACCTCGAACACCAGGAATCAGACACACGGCGTCAAACCCCTGCCCTCGCCTCCAGCACCTTGTGCGGCGCGGCCTACAGCCCCTCGCACGCAGCCAGGGAGAATGCCCGAAGCTACTGTCATCGACGTGCAAAAGCGCGGTTAGGGAAAGTGTTTGCAGCAGATTTCACGCTGTATTCATACGCCGGCTGGCGCTGATCCGGATCGATCGGCAAAACAAGAGTGGGGACCGGCACGAGGGGCGATGAACAGACCTTGGAAATCGGCACGACCTTTGTAGCCGCTGCCGAGCCCCGCGAGGCTGCGATCGACCCCGCAGGGGGCGCCGACTCTCGCGACCGCCGGAGGACCTGCGGTCCTATCGCAGCCTCGCAGGGCTCGGCAGCGGCTACAGGAGGTCGAGCGGTACGACACCCCTCAGCCGCAACGACAACGCCTCAGCCGGCGCCAGGGACGAAATGCTTCTGCGCGGTGCCGCGCGCGATCAGGCGGGAGATGTAGTCGAGTTTCTGCGCGTCCTGGTCAACGAAACGGAAAGTCAGCTGCAGCCACTCGCTGTCCGGCTTCGGCTCGTAAGCCACCACCGCATGCAGGTAGCCGTTCAGGCGCGCCACCTCGGCATTGTCGCCCTGCTCCAGGTCCAGCACCGCACTGTCCAGCACCTGCGGCAGGGTCTCGGTGCGCTTCACCACCAACAGCGCTTCCTTGATGCTCAGGGCCTTGATCACGCATTGCTGGGTGCCGTTGGGCAGACGCAACTGGCCCTGGCCACGACCGCCGGCCGGCGCCGCGGCAGCGGCCGGGGCCTTCACCGGAGGACTGTTGAGCAAACCACGCGAAGGCGCCGCGGCCGGCGCGGGAGCCGCCACCACGGCTGGCTTGGCGAACGGATTGACTGCCGCAGCCGCCGGCGCGGCGCCTATCACTTCCGCCTTACCGCCGGTCAGGGCACTCAGGGAATCGTTGCCGAACGCCGAGTTCATCTTGGTCGGCGCGCTGTTCATCAGCGTGTCGAGCTTGCCGACCTTGTTCAATGCCTGCTTGACCTTGGTCAGCAGCTGCTCGTTGGTGAATGGCTTGCTGACATAGCCGGAAACACCGGCCTGGATGGCCTGCACCACGTTTTCCTTGTCGCCGCGGCTGGTAACCATGATGAACGGCATGGCCTTCATGGCTTCCTGGCTGCGGCACCAGGTCAGCAGTTCCAGGCCGGACATTTCCGGCATTTCCCAGTCGCACAGGACCAGGTCGAAGGATTCACGCGCCAGCAGGGCCTGGGCTTTACGGCCGTTGATGGCGTCCTCGATCTTGATGCCAGGGAAGTAGTTGCGCAGACATTTCTTCACCAGGTCACGAATGAACGAAGCGTCATCCACCACCAACACACTTACCTTACTCATCGACCACCCCTTTAAAAATCCCGGCTAGCATAACGCTTTACTGATGGCACTTTGCCAAAACTCTTCAGTCACGCCAGGACTTTTCGTTCGCGGGCGCTGCTTTTCAAGTTCCAATCCCGGAAACGAAAACGCCCGGCCAAAGGGCCGGGCGCTTCTCTCGGGCAACCTTACTTATCGTCAGCTTCACCGGGAACATTAGCGGTTTCGGCACTTGTGCCTTCAACTTCTTCCTTCATCCGCTTCAGGCCCAGATGGCGTACGTCGGTGCCGCGAACCAGGTAGATCACCAGCTCGGAGATGTTGCGCGCGTGGTCGCCGATCCGCTCCAGGGAGCGCAGTACCCAGATGATGCTCAGAACGCGCGAGATCGAGCGCGGATCTTCCATCATGTAGGTGGCCAGCTCGCGCAGCGCGGTCTTGTACTCGCGGTCGATGATCTTGTCGTACTGGGCCACCGACAGCGCCAGGTCGGCGTCGAAACGGGCGAAGGCGTCCAGCGCGTCGCGGACCATGTTGCGCACCTGGTCGCCGATATGCCGCACTTCCACATAGCCGCGCGGGGCTTCGCCTTCTTCGCACAGCTGGATGGCGCGACGGGCGATCTTGGTCGATTCGTCGCCGATGCGCTCCAGGTCGATCACCGACTTGGAGATGCTGATGATCAACCGCAGGTCGGAAGCCGCCGGCTGGCGGCGGGCGAGAATGCGCAGGCACTCCTCGTCGATGTTGCGTTCCATCTGGTTGATCTGGTCGTCGATCTCGCGCACCTGCTGGGCAAGCCCCGAATCGGCCTCGATCAGCGCGGTGACGGCGTCGTTGACTTGCTTCTCGACCAGCCCGCCCATCGCCAGGAGGTGGCTGCGCACTTCCTCGAGTTCGGCGTTGAACTGCTGGGAGATGTGGTGAGTGAGGCCTTCCTTCGAAATCATGGTTTGCTCCGCAAAAGCTGTGAGCTGCAAGCTACAAGCTGCAAGCTATTTGTGTCGTTAGTCGAACCGCCCTTACTGGCCGCTTGAAAGCTTGCGGCTGACAGCTGCTTCCTAGCCGTAGCGACCGGTGATGTAGTCTTCGGTCTGCTTCTTCGCCGGGTTGGTGAACAGGGTGTCGGTATCGCCGAATTCCACCAGTTTGCCCATGTACATGAATGCCGTGTAGTCGGACACGCGCGCGGCCTGTTGCATGTTGTGGGTCACGATGACGATGGTGAACTTGGACTTCAGTTCATAGATCAGCTCTTCGACCTTCAGGGTGGAAATCGGGTCGAGGGCCGAGCACGGTTCGTCGAGCAGCAGCACTTCCGGCTCCACGGCGATGGTCCGGGCGATCACCAGACGCTGCTGCTGGCCGCCGGACAGGCCGAGCGCCGAGTCGTGCAGGCGGTCCTTGACCTCGTCCCACAGCGCCGCGCCCTTGAGCGCCCATTCCACGGCTTCGTCGAGAATGCGCTTCTTGTTGATGCCCTGGATGCGCAGGCCGTAGACCACGTTCTCGTAGATGGTCTTCGGGAAGGGGTTGGGCTTCTGGAACACCATGCCCACGCGACGGCGCAGCTCGGCCACGTCTTCGCCCTTGCGGTAGATGTTGTTGCCGTAGAGGTTGATCTCGCCTTCCACGCGGCAACCGTCCACCAGGTCGTTCATGCGGTTGAAGGTGCGCAGCAGGGTCGACTTGCCGCAACCGGACGGGCCGATGAAGGCGGTCACGCGCTGCTTCGGAATGTTCATGCTGACGTCGAACAGCGCCTGCTTTTCACCGTAGAACAGGCTCAGGCCCGGGACTTCGATGGCCACGGTTTCCTGTTCCAGGCTCAGGCTCTGCTTGTCGCGGCCCAGGGCCGACATGTTGATGCCGTGGGTATGTGCTTCTTGCTGCATGGGTAACTCCCTGCGCTAACAAATTCGATTCAGTGGGCCGCGGCGATGAGGCCTGCGGTAGCGTCTTCCCTGTAGGAGCGAGGCTTGCCCGCGAAACGAGGGTGAGTCCGACGCAATGTCTGCGCCTGGAACATCCCATCGCGAGCAAGCTTCGCTCCTACAGGGGTGGCGCCGATCAACTATCCAGTGCCTTGTACTTCTCGCGCAGGTGGTTACGAATCCACACCGCCGACAGGTTGAGTATCGCGATCACCAGCACCAGCAGCAGCGCCGTGGCGTACACCAGCGGCCGCGCGGCCTCGACGTTCGGGCTCTGGAAGCCGACGTCATAGATATGGAAGCCCAGGTGCATGATCTTCTGGTCCAGGTGCAGGTACGGGTAGTTGCCGTCCACCGGCAGCGACGGCGCCAGTTTCACCACGCCTACCAGCATCAGCGGCGCCACTTCGCCGGCGGCGCGGGCCACCGCGAGGATCATGCCGGTCATCATTGCCGGGCTGGCCATCGGCAGCACGATCTTCCACAGGGTTTCCGCCTTGGTCGCCCCCAGGGCCAGGGAGCCTTCGCGCACAGTGCGGGGAATCCGCGCCAGGCCTTCCTCGGTGGCCACGATCACCACCGGCACCGCCAGCAGCGCCAGGGTCAGGGATGCCCAGAGCAGGCCCGGGGTGCCGAAGGTCGGCGCCGGCAGGGCCTCGGGGAAGAACAGCCGGTCGAGCGAGCCGCCCAGCACGTAGACGAAGAAGCCCAGGCCGAACACGCCGTAGACGATCGCCGGAACGCCCGCCAGGTTGTTCACCGCGATGCGGATCACCCGGGTCAGGGCGTTCTGCTTGGCGTATTCGCGCAGGTAGACCGCGGCCAGTACGCCGAACGGGGTGACGATCATCGCCATGATCAGGGTCATCATCACGGTGCCGAAAATCGCCGGGAAGATCCCGCCTTCGGTGTTGGCTTCACGCGGGTCGTCGCTGAGGAACTCCCAGACCTTGCTGAAGTAGAAACCCAGTTTGGTGAAGGTGCCCATGGCGTTCGGCTGGTAGGCGTGCACCACCTTGCCCAGGCCGATTTCCAGTTCCTTGCCGTTGGCGTCGCGGGCGGTCAGGCTGTCGCGGTTGAACTGCGCGTGCAGGTCGCTCAGGCGCGCTTCGACTTCCTGGTAACGAGCGTTCAGCTCGGCGCGCTCGCTGTCCATGTCGGCCTGGGCGGCAGCATCGAGCTTGCCGTCCAGCTCCAGCTTGCGACCGTGCAGGCGGATGCGCTCCAGGCCCGAGTTGATCGCACCGATGTCGGTCTTCTCCAGGGTCTTGAGCTGGGCGGCCAGCTTGTTCACCCGGTCGATCCGCGCTTGCAGCTCGGGCCAGGCGGCCTCGCCTTCGGCGATCACCTTGCCGTTTTCCTTGACGTTGACCAGGTAGCCGTAGAAGTTGCCCCACTCGCGACGCTCGACGGCCATCAGCTCCGGCGGCGTGGTCTGGTTGGTCAGCCAGTCGCCGACGATCCACGTGAAATCGTTGCCGTTCAGGTCACGGTTACCGACCTTGATCAGCTCGCGGGTCATGAACTCGGGGCCTTCGTCCGGCACTGGCAGGCCGGCGCTCTTGAGCCGTGCGCGCGGCACTTCTTCCTTCTGCACCACTTCGCCGACGACCAGGTGCTGGGCCTGGCCCGGGATGTCGTAGCTGGCGTGCACCAGGTCCGCCGGCCAGAAGTGGCCCAGGCCACGCACGGCGATCACCGCCAGCAGGCCGATGGTCATGATGACCGCGATGGACACCGCGCCACCGCTGATCCAGACGCCCGGGGCGCCGCTCTTGAACCAGTCTTTCAGGGAGTTCTGTTTCACAGACTTCTACCTTTCTTAAAGCGACGAGTATTTCTTGCGCAGACGCTGACGGATCAGCTCCGCGAGGGTGTTCATGACGAAGGTGAACAACAGCAGCACCAGCGCCGAGAGGAACAGCACGCGGTAGTGGCTGCCGCCGACTTCCGACTCGGGCATTTCCACCGCGACGTTGGCGGCCAGGGTGCGCAGGCCTTCGAACAGGTTCATTTCCATGACTGGGGTGTTGCCGGTGGCCATCAGCACGATCATGGTCTCGCCGACGGCGCGGCCCATGCCGATCATCAGCGCCGAGAAGATGCCCGGGCTGGCGGTGAGGATCACCACGCGGGTCATGGTCTGCCAGGGGGTCGCGCCCAGGGCCAGGGAGCCCAGGGTCAGGCCGCGCGGCACGCTGAACACGGCGTCTTCGGCGATCGAGTAGATGTTCGGGATCACCGCGAAGCCCATGGCCAGGCCGACCACCAGGGCGTTGCGCTGGTCATAGGTGATCCCCAGGTCGTGGGAGATCCACATGCGCATGTCGCCGCCGAAGAACCAGTTCTCCATGAACGGGCTCATGTACAGCGAGAACCAGCCCACGAGGATGATCACCGGGATCAGGATCGCGCTTTCCCAGCCGTCCGGCACCTTCAGGCGCAGGGTCTCGGGCAGGCGGCTCCAGGCGAAACCCGCCACCAGGATGCCGATCGGCAGCAACATCAGCAGGCTGAAGATGCCCGGCAGATGACCTTCGACGTAAGGCGCCAGGAACAGGCCGGCGAAGAAGCCGAGGATTACTGTCGGCATCGCTTCCATCAGTTCGATCACCGGCTTGACCTTGCGGCGCATGCCCGGGGCCATGAAGTAGGCGGTGTAGATCGCCGCGGCAATCGCCAGCGGCGCCGCCAGCAGCATCGCGTAGAACGCCGCCTTGAGGGTGCCGAAGGTCAGTGGCGAGAGGCTCAGCTTGGGTTCGAAGTCGGTGTTGGCCGCGGTCGATTGCCAGACGTATTTGGGCTCGTCGTAGTTCTCGTACCAGACCTTGCTCCACAGCGCGCTCCAGGACACTTCCGGGTGCGGGTTGTCGAGCACCAGCGGTTGCAGCTTGCCGCCGGCTTCGATGATCACGCGGTTGGCTCGTGGCGACAGGCCGAACAGGCCTTCGCCCTCGACCACCTGGTCCACTAGCAGGGTACGGTGCGCGGTGCTGTGGAACACCCCGAGCTTGCCCGAGGCATCCAGCGCGACGAAGCCTTTGCGGCGCTCTTCGGCGGTGATTTCGATGATGGGCGTGGTGCCCATCTGGAAGGTGCGGATCTGCTTCAGGCGCAGTTCGCCGTCCGTGTCGCGGGCCATGAACCACTGGGCCAGGCCGCCCTTGGAAGTACCGATGATCAGCGAGATGCCGCCCACCAGCTGGGTGCTGGCGGTCACTTCGGCATTGGCGTCTTCCAGCAGTTTGTAGCGGCCGTTGAGGCTCTTGTCGCGCAGGCTGAACACGTCGGCCTGGGCACGCCCGTTGATCACGTACAGCCATTGCTGGCGCGGATCGATGTACATCGCCTTGACCGGTTCGGTCATCTGCGGCAGCTCGATGCGGTTCTGCTCGCTGGTGACTTCGCCGGTCATCATGTTTTCTTCGCGGGTCAGCTGCAGCACGTGCAACTGCGCCCCGCTGGAACCCGCCACCACCAGCGTCGAATCGGTGGCGTTGAGGTTGACGTGCTCCAGGGCGCCGCCCTGCTCGTTGAGCACGATCGGGGTTTCGCCATACGGGTACTCGACGGCCGGCGAAATAGTTTTCTTGCCTTCCGGGTAACTGACTTTATAGGTGTGACGGAACACCAGCGCCTGGCCGTTGGACAGGCCCACCACCACCAGCGGGCTGCCCGGCTGGTCCTTGCCGATGGCGGTCACGGTGGCGCCCGCCGGAATAGGCAAGTCGACGCGACGCAGTTCGGCGCCGTTGTCGATGTCGAAGAACAGCGCCTGGCCCTTGTCGGAAACCCGCATGCCGACCTGGTTCTGCTCTTCCAGGGAGAACATCAGCGGTTTGCCGGCGTCCTGCATCCAGGCGGGAGTCAGTGGGTCCTTGGCAGTCAGGTCGGCGCCCTGGAACAGGGGCATCACGACATAGGCGAGGAAGAAGAAGATCAGGGTGATCGCGGCCAGCACGGCCAGGCCGCCAACGAGGACGTACCAGCGGGTCAGGCGATCTTTGAGCGCACGGATGCGGCGCTTGCGTTGCAACTCGGGCGTATTGAAGTCAATGCGCTTGGGAGGGGAAGTCGGAGTCATGGTGGAATTGGCCAGATCATTCATGCGCACACCCTAGCGATCCTGTATGACAGAAAGATGACAATGCAGTGACGCAACAAATCCGCCGCGTAGCAGAGCTGGCAGCGGATTGAAAATTGAGGGCGTAGGAGCGAGCGGGCCCGCTCCTACAGGAATCCGGGGATGCTCCCCGGATTCAGGTGTTACTTCTTGGCGACTGGAGCGCCTTCCTGCAGGCCCAGGTCAGCCAGTGCCTTGGCGGCGACTTTGGCTGGCAGCGGGATGTAGCCGTCCTTGACGACTACTTCCTGGCCCTGCTTGGACAGGACCAGTTTCACGAACTCGGCTTCCAGCGGGGCCAGAGGCTTGTTCGGGGCCTTGTTGATGTAGACGTACAGGAAGCGGGACAGCGGGTACTTGCCGTTCAGGGCGTTTTCTTCGGTGTCTTCGATGAAGTCGCTGCTGCCTTTCTTGGCCAGGGCCACGGTCTTCACGCTGGCGGTCTTGTAGCCGATGCCCGAGTAGCCGATGCCGTTCAGCGAGGAGCTGATGGACTGGACCACCGAAGCCGAGCCAGGCTGTTCGTTGACGTTAGGCTTGTAGTCGCCTTTGCACAGGGCTTCTTCCTTGAAGTAGCCATAGGTGCCGGATACCGAGTTACGGCCGAACAGTTGGACCGGCTTGTTGGCCAGGTCGCCTTTCACGCCCAGGTCGCCCCAGGTCTTGACGTCTTCCTTGGCACCGCACAGGCGGGTCGAGGAGAAGATCGCGTCAACCTGTTCCATGGTCAGGTGCTGGATCGGGTTGTCCTTGTGCACGAACACGGCCAGGGCGTCAACGGCCACCGGGATGGCGGTTGGCTTGTAGCCGTACTTCTGCTCGAAGGCTGCCAGTTCGGTGTCCTTCATCTTGCGGCTCATAGGGCCCAGGTTGGAGGTGCCCTCGGTCAGCGCGGGTGGCGCGGTGGCGGAGCCAGCGGCCTGAATCTGGATGTTTACGTTCGGGTATTCTTTCTTGTAGTTCTCAGCCCACAGGGTCATGAGGTTGGCCAGGGTATCGGAACCGACGCTGGACAGGTTGCCCGACACACCAGTGGTCTTGGTGTAGCTCGGGATAGCAGGGTCAACAGCGGCAACCGCGTGGGCAGTCGCAACGCCAGCAGCGACAAAAGTCATTGCCGCCATCAAACGCTTCAGTTTCATGCCTTACTCCTAGCAGATAGGGTGTGTTAAGTCGGGCCAAGTATCTGTAGGCCGTGTGAACACTCTATGTCCGGAATATGACAATTAGATGAAAGGCCAGCATTCGCGATGGATGGCTGGCCCTTCTTTTTTGAGGGGGTCAGGGCGTGCGTGACGCCGGCCTCAGCGCCCTTTTTTCCACAGGTAGAGACCGATCAGGATGCCGATGCTGCAAATAATCGCAACATAATAGGCCGGGCCCATCGGGCTCTCCTTGAGCAGCGCAGTCACCACCATCGGCGTCAGGCCGCCGAAGATCGCGTAGGCCAGGTTGTAGGAGAACGACAGGCCGCTGAAACGCACCACCGCCGGAAACGCCTTGACCATCACATAAGGCACCGCGCCGATGGTCCCTACCAACAGGCCGGTCAGGGCATACAGCGGGAACAGCCAGTCCGGGTGATCCAGCAGGCTGTGGTAGAAGGTCCAGGACGTCGCCAGCAGCAACGCACTGCCGAACACGAATACCCGGCCCGCGCCAAAACGGTCGGCCAGGGCACCGGATGCCACGCAGCCCAGGCTCAGGAACACGATCGCCAGGCTGTTGGCCTGCAACGCGGTGGTCGCCGAGAAGTGGTAGACCGTCTGCAATACGGTCGGGGTCATGAGGATGACCACGATGATCCCGGCGGACAGCAGCCAGGTCAGCAGCATCGACAGGATGATCGCGCTGCGGTGGTCGCGCAGTACCGCCCGCAGCGGCACTTCCTCGGCCAGGGCCTTGCGCAGTTGCAGTTCGGCGAATACCGGGGTTTCGTGCAGCCAGCGGCGCAGGTACACCGAGAACAGGCCGAACACACCGCCCAGCAGGAAAGGAATCCGCCAGGCGTAGTCGGTGACTTCCGCGGGGGTATAGATGCTGTTGATCGCGGTGGCCACCAGCGACCCCAGGAGAATGCCCGCCGTCAGCCCCGACGTCAGGGTGCCGCAGGCATAGCCGATATGCCGCTGCGGCACATGCTCGGAAACGAACACCCAGGCGCCCGGCACCTCCCCGCCGATGGCCGCGCCCTGGATCACCCGCATCAGCAGCAACAGGATCGGCGCCCACATGCCGATCTGCGCGTAGGTCGGCAACAGGCCCATGATCAGGGTCGGCACCGCCATCATGAAAATGCTCAGGGTGAACATCTTCTTGCGCCCCAGCAGGTCGCCGAAGTGCGCCATGACGATCCCGCCCAGGGGCCGGGCCAGGTAACCGGCGGCGAAGATGCCGAAGGTCTGCATCAGGCGCAGCCACTCGGGCATGTCCGCCGGGAAGAACAGCTTGCCGACCACCGTGGCAAAGAATACGAAGATGATGAAGTCGTAGAACTCCAGCGCCCCGCCGAGGGCGGACAGCGACAGGGTCTTGTAGTCATTGCGGGTCAACGGACGAGCCGGTTGCGCGGGCTGCGCGATGCTCGAGGGCACAGTGGTCATGGCAAGGGCTTCTCTTATAGTTGATTCCGGAAGCCACGACAGCGCTGGTTGTGTGGCCCGGCAGGTTCGGCACGATAACAAATTGTTCGAAAAAGCACATAGACGTGCATATTTGACAGGCAAAATCGGCGGTGGATGGTCGTCGTGGCGCCTGTCCACCGATATACTCGCAGCCATTGGAGCAAAGCCGTCCGCGGCAAGGGTTGCTGTGCGAAAACGCCGCTGGGCATCCCAGCCACCGACTGGGCCAGCCGATTTCGCAGAGTTTCCCTTTAGTACGCCTTACGAAGAACGTGACGAACGTAGTATGTTCGGGCTGAATCGTTTTTCCTCAAGACGGCTATTCACCTGAAGTACCAATGAAGAGTCACGGGTCAGAGGCACCCCCGGCATGATAGAGCTCGAACAAGAAGATCCGATCCCGCAAGGCGACCTGGCCCTGCAAATCACTGCGCTCCCCCGCGAAACCAACGGCTTTGGCGATATCTTCGGCGGCTGGCTGGTCGCGCAGATGGACCTGGCGGGCACCGCCATGGCCAGTCGCGTGGCGGGCGGACGCGTGGCCACGGTGGCCATCGATCGCATGGCGTTCCTGGTGCCGGTGGCGGTGGGCGCGCAGCTTTCCTTTTATACCCAGACCCTGGAAATCGGTCGCAGCTCGATCCAGATGATGGTCGAAGTCTGGAGCGACGATCCGCTGTCCAGCGAATGGCGCAAGGTCACCGAGGCGGTGTTCGTGTTCGTTGCCATCGACGGCAGCGGTCGCACCCGTTCGGTTCCGCCCAGAGCCCGCTGAATCCGGCACGGGTTAAACCTGGCGGCTGTTGCGTGGTCCATAGCAGCCCCTGCTTTTGAACGAGAACAGCACCATGCCTACCCCTCACGTTGAAACGGTGAAACTGGACGAACTGAACTGCTGGCGCATCCGCCACGGTCAGGCCGAACTGCTGGTGGCCCAGCAAGGCGCGCACATCCTCAGTTATCAGTTGGCCGGCCAACCGCCGCTGATCTGGCTCAACGACGAGGCGGTATTCAAGACCGGCAAGAGCATCCGCGCCGGTGTCCCGGTGTGCTGGCCGTGGTTCGGCAATTTCGCGCGCAACCCGCAAAGCGTCCAGGCCATGCGCCAGGGCAGCGAGCCGGCGGGGGCCCACGGCCTGGTCCGCGCCACCGACTGGCAGCTGCTGGGCATCGAGACCGAAGGCGAAAGCCTGCTGGTGGAGCTGCAACTGCCGATCCCCGCGGGTGGCTTGCCGGGCTGGCCGCATCAAGTCGCGCTGAAACTCGGCATCCGCCTCGACGAGCAACTGCACATCAGCCTCACCAGCCACAACCTGGGCGGCGATACCGTCACCATCAGCCAGGCGCTGCACAGTTATTTCGCGGTCAGCGATGTACGCCAGGTGCATGTCGAAGGGTTGGACGGCCTGGACTACATCGAGACGCTGGATGACTGGAAAACCCTGCAGCAGCGCGGCGACCTGCATTTCACCGGCGAGACCGACCGCATCTACCTCGATCCGCCGCCACGGCTGAGCATCGTCGACCCGGCCTGGGAACGACGCATCCAGCTGACCAGCAGCGGCTCGCGCTCGGCAGTGATCTGGAACCCGTGGATTGCCCGCGCCGAGCAATTCAGCGACATGGCCAACGATGGCTGGCAGCGCATGCTGTGCATCGAAACCGCCAATGTGATGGACGACGTGGTGACCCTGGCACCCGGAGCCAGCCACACCCTGGGCGTGAGCATTACCAGCCTGCCGCTATAACACCAGCCCCTTGTGTAGGAGCGAAGCTTGCTCGCGATAAATGGCGGCTACACCGACACGCTTCAGTAAAACCGCGTAATCGTCGACGCCCATCGCGCGCAAGCTGCGCTCCTACAGAAGCACGCCTCTTACAGATCCGACTCCTGCACCACCCGCACTTTCTGCGCGTCCAGCGCATAGGCCGCATCGGCCAGGTCGTTGCTCACCGTCTCGACTTTCAGGTGCCCGGTGACCCACAGCGGCGTGTAGATATCGTCCAGCTTCACGCCCTTGGGATAGCGCACCAGCACCAGCTGGTTGGGCGGCGGTGGCGGTACATGGATACAGGCGCCCGGGTAAGGCACGAGGAAGAACAGCGTGCTGCGGCCCTTGGCATCGGCCTCCAGCGGCACCGGATAACCACCGATGCGAATGTCCTTGCCGTTCATGGCCGGCACGGTCTTGGTCGAATACATCACCGCCGGCAGTCCCTTGCTCTGCTTCAGGCCACCCTTTTCGGTGAAGGTGCCGTTGGCTTCGGGGGAGTTGTGGTCGATTTCCGGCATTTGCTCGAGGGCTTTCTGGTCCGACTTGGGCATCAGTTCGAGCCAGTCGGTTTCCGGCAGCTCGCCGGCATGGGCCAGGCCACAGCCCAGCAGAAGAAGGGTCAATACAAGACGACGCATGGAAGGGCTCGGCAAGAAAGGGACAGGACGACGCCGGGCATTCTAGCCCTCTCTGCCTGCGCGGCAGAGAGGGCTTGATCGATTAAATCAGCTCTTTTTGACCAGGCCGTAGATCACCAGCAGCACGATCGCACCGACCAGCGCACCGATGAAACCCGCGCCCTGGCCTGCCTGGTAGATGCCCAGGGCCTGACCGCCGTAGGTGGCCGCCAGCGAACCGCCGATACCGAGCAGGATGGTCATGATCCAGCCCATGCTGTCATCGCCCGGTTTCAGGAAGCGAGCCAGCAGACCAACGATCAAGCCGATAAAGATGGTTCCAATAATTCCCATGGCATTTCCCTCTGTATGAGTGAGATATGCCAAAGCCTAGTCAGCGCTTTGGCATCCTGCCATCAGAGAACGGCGGCCCCGATTGGTTCCACCGTCGCCCCACAGAAGTTATTCGCCGATCAGGGCTTCTACCTTGAGGATCTGCGCCTCGAGGGTCGCCTTGTCCCTGCAGCGCAGGTTGGCGTGGCCGACCTTGCGCCCGGCCTTGAAGGCCTTGCCGTAGTGATGCAGGTGGCAGTCGGCGATGGCGATGACTTTGTCCACCGCCGGCACTTCGCCGATGAAGTTGATCATCGCGCTCTCGCCGACCTTGGCCGTCGAACCCAACGGCAAGCCGGCCACGGCCCGCAGGTGGTTCTCGAACTGGCTGCACTCGGCGCCTTCGGTGGTCCAGTGCCCGGAGTTGTGGACCCGTGGCGCGATCTCGTTGGCCTTGAGGCCGCCGTCGACTTCGAAGAACTCGAAAGCCATCACGCCGACGTAATCCAGCTGCTTGAGCACCCGGCTGGAATAGTCTTCGGCCAGGGCCTGCAGCGGGTGATCGGTGCTCGCCACGGAGAGCTTGAGAATGCCGCTGTGGTGGGTGTTGTGCACCAGCGGATAGAAACGGGTTTCGCCATCGCGGGCACGCACGGCGATCAGCGAGACCTCGCCGGTGAACGGCACGAACCCCTCCAGCAGGCAGCCCACGCTGCCCAGCTCGGCGAAGGTGCCGACCACATCTTCCGGGGTACGCAGCACTTTCTGGCCCTTGCCGTCGTAACCCAGGGTGCGGGTTTTCAGCACGGCCGGCAGGCCGATGCTGGCCACGGCGGCGTCCAGGTCGGCTTGCGACTGGATGTCGGCGAACGCCGGGGTCGGAATCCCCAGGTCCTTGAACATGCTCTTCTCGAACCAGCGATCGCGAGCGATGCGCAGGGCCTCGGCGCTCGGGTACACCGGCACGAACTGCGACAGGAAAGCCACGGTTTCCGCCGGCACGCTTTCGAACTCGAAGGTCACCAGGTCCACTTCGTCAGCCAGCTGGCGCAGGTGATCCTGATCGCCGTAATCGGCTCGCAGGTGCTCGCCCAGGGCCGCGGCGCAGGCATCCGGCGCCGGGTCGAGGAAAGCGAAGTTCATCCCCAGCGGAGTGCCCGCCAGCGCCAACATGCGGCCCAGCTGGCCGCCACCGATTACACCGATCTTCATCGTCAGGAACCTCAGGCGACGCGTGGGTCTGGATTGTCCAGGACGCTGTCTGTCTGCTCAGCGCGGAATTTCTTCAGCACGGTATGGAATTGCGGATGCTTGGCGCCGAGGATGCTCGCCGACAGCAGCGCGGCATTGATCGCGCCAGCCTTACCGATGGCCAGGGTGGCGACCGGGATGCCGGCGGGCATCTGCACGATGGAAAGCAGCGAATCCACGCCCGAGAGCATCGACGACTGCACCGGAACGCCCAGCACCGGCAGGTGGGTCTTGGCCGCACACATGCCTGGCAAGTGGGCCGCGCCACCGGCACCGGCGATGATCACCTCGATGCCACGGGACTCGGCTTCTTCGGCGTACTGGAACAGCAGGTCCGGGGTGCGGTGGGCGGAGACCACTTTCACCTCGTAGGGGATGCCGAGCTTTTCCAGCATATCGGCGGTGTGGCTAAGGGTGGACCAATCGGACTTGGAGCCCATGATCACGCCAACCAGTGCACTCATCGTCGTGCCTCTTCTCTCTGGGCGCCCGCGGGCGCGTCAAAAACAACAAGCCACGCGGAATGCGTGGCTTGGTTGTACGAATAATGGCCGGAGGAACCGACCGAAGGCCGCGCAGTATACCGAAAAAGGTGGATTAAACGCACCTTTGCCGACCATCTGTCATACACCATGTTTCAGGCGCAAAGCAGCGGTTTTATTGACTTCGAGGTCAGCTGCCGAGTGTGGTTTCGCCAGGGCTGGCGCCATCGCGGGCAAGCCTCGCTCCTACAGGTGCCAGGCTTGCCCGCAATGGGGCCTCACGCCCCTGCCGTGCCTTGCGCTGCGCCGCCTTCCAGCTTGCGCCACAACAGCCGGACGTTGGCCTTGCGCACCAGGGCGCAGCGGTACAGGCGGATCTCCAGCGGCACATGCCATTGCGAACCGCCGCAGACCACCAGTTCGCCACGGGCCAGCTCGGCGCGCACGCTCAGGTGCGGCACCCAGGCGATCCCGAGACCCTCCAGGGCCATGCTCTTGAGGCTGTCGGCCATCGCGGTCTCATACACCGTGGTGAACCGCAGGTTGCGCTGGCGCAGCAACTGGTTCACCGAGCGCCCGAGAAACGCCCCGGCGCTGTAGGCCAGCAGCGGCACGCTGGCTTCGCCTTCGAGGTCGAACAGCGGCTTGCCGGCGGCATCCGCCGCGCAGACCGGCAGCATCTCGGTCTGCCCCAGGTGCAGCGAAGGGAAGATTTCCGGGTCCATCTGCATGGCCGAGTCCGGGTCGTAGAAGGCCAGCATCAGGTCGCAGCCGCCTTCGCGCAGGGCATGCACCGCATCGCCGACGTTGGTCGCCACCAGGCGCGTGGCGATGTTCAAGCCTTCGTTGCGCAGCTGCGCGATCCAGCGCGGGAAGAAGCCCAGGGCCAGGGAATGCGCCGCGGCGACCTGCATCACTTCGCCCTGGCCGCCTTCGAGGTGATGCAGATGGCGCAGCACTTCGCCCAACTGCTCGACCACCGTGCGCGCCGTCACCAGGAACAGCTGCCCCGCCGCCGTCAGTTCGATCGGCGTGCGCGAGCGATTGACCAGGGTCAGCCCAAGCGCGGCTTCGAGGCTGCGGATCCGTCGGCTGAAGGCCGGCTGGGTCACGAAACGCCGTTCGGCCGCCTGCGAGAAGCTGCGGGTAGCGGCCAGGGCACTGAAGTCCTCGAGCCATTTGCTTTCCAGATTCATCACGTCCTCCCAGGGAGCGCACCATTTTAGGTCACACGCTTGCCGCGAACGCGGCGTCACACCGACATTATGCCGTTTATGCATAGGCCAGTGTTTAACAGCATTGGCCCAAATTTTCCCACAAGCCTAGGATTCGCAGCGTTCCGGCACAGACCGGGTCCCTATCGAGATGATTTCTATCATGTCCTCCGCTGCATCTTTCCGCACAGAAAAAGACCTGCTTGGCGTACTCGAAGTACCGGCTCAAGCGTATTACGGCATCCAGACCCTGCGAGCGGTGAACAACTTCCGCCTCTCCGGCGTTCCGATTTCGCATTACCCGAAACTGGTGGTCGGCCTGGCGATGGTCAAGCAAGCCGCCGCTGACGCCAACCGCGAGCTGGGTCACCTGAGCGAAGCCAAGCATGCGGCCATCAGCGAAGCCTGTGCCCGTCTGATCCGCGGCGATTTCCACGAAGAGTTCGTGGTGGACATGATTCAAGGCGGCGCTGGCACTT
Organism: Pseudomonas sp. MRSN 12121; assembly: GCF_000931465.1. Lineage (NCBI taxonomy): Bacteria > Pseudomonadati > Pseudomonadota > Gammaproteobacteria > Pseudomonadales > Pseudomonadaceae > Pseudomonas > Pseudomonas sp. MRSN 12121. Next base: position 6,822,200 of record NZ_CP010892.1, read on the forward strand.
CGACCAACATGAATGCCAACGAAGTCATCGCCAACATCGCGCTGGAGGCCATGGGCCACCAGAAAGGCGAGTACCAGTACCTGCACCCGAACAACGACGTGAACATGGCGCAGTCGACCAACGACGCCTACCCGACCGCGATCCGCCTGGGTCTGCTGCTGGGCCACGACGCGCTGCTGGCCAGCCTCGACAGCCTGATCCAGTCGTTCGCCGCCAAGGGTGAAGAATTCAGCCACGTCCTGAAGATGGGCCGTACCCAGCTGCAAGACGCCGTTCCAATGACCCTCGGCCAGGAATTCCGCGCCTTCGCCACCACCCTGGGCGAAGACCTGGCACGCCTGAAGACCCTGGCGCCGGAACTGCTGACCGAAGTGAACCTGGGCGGCACCGCCATCGGCACCGGCATCAACGCCGACCCGCGCTACCAGGCCCTGGCCGTACAGCGCCTGGCCACCATCAGCGGTCATCCGCTGGTTCCGGCGGCCGACCTGATCGAAGCCACTTCCGACATGGGCGCCTTCGTGCTGTTCTCCGGCATGCTCAAGCGCACCGCGGTCAAGCTGTCGAAGATCTGCAACGACCTGCGCCTGCTGTCCAGCGGTCCACGCACCGGCATCAACGAGATCAACCTCCCAGCGCGCCAGCCAGGCAGCTCGATCATGCCCGGCAAGGTCAACCCGGTGATCCCGGAAGCCGTGAACCAGGTAGCGTTCCAGGTCATCGGTAACGACCTGGCCCTGACCATGGCAGCCGAAGGCGGCCAATTGCAGCTGAACGTGATGGAGCCGCTGATCGCCTTCAAGATCCTCGACTCGATCCGCCTGCTGCAACGCGCCATGGACATGCTGCGCGAGCACTGCATCACCGGCATCACCGCCAACGAGCAGCGCTGCCGCGAACTGGTCGAGCACTCGATCGGCCTGGTCACCGCGCTGAACCCGTACATCGGCTATGAAAACGCCACCCGTATCGCCCGTATCGCGCTGGAAAGCGGCCGCGGCGTACTGGAACTGGTGCGTGAGGAAGGCCTGCTCGACGACGCCATGCTCGACGACATCCTGCGCCCGGAAAACATGATTGCCCCGCGTCTGGTTCCGCTGAAGGCGTAACCGGCCCTGCCACACCGCTCACCAGGTCGAGGGACTAGACACCTCTCACCTTTTGAGGGCTTGGAGCTTCGTCTCCAAGCCCTTTTTTTTAACTTTGCAGAGGCACTCCATGCTCAAAACGCCAGGATCGCAGCCTTCGACAGCTTCCGCGGACGCAGGAAAAACCTCGCGCCGAGGCTGTCGAAGGCTGCGATCCGATGATCTTGCAGCCCCCTCGTTTCGTCGGCCGCACCACAACCGTGCAGACGGGCAGCGCACTGATAGGTATAGTGCGCCCCCTCTTCGCGTGCGCGGCCGTCGGTAACGAGACCCAAACCCATGCGAAACCCGAACTAATAACAACCCGCGAATTGGAACCGGGACGAACGCTCGCCCCACCTGTCGTGCTGCCCGCGCGACGGTGTGTAACTTGATGTTTCGGACCACCCAGCTTCTGCCTTTACAAAAAACAGCGAGGAATAATCCATGCTCGAAGTCATCAACGACTTCCTCTCAGGGAAAGTACTGATCGTGCTCATCGTCGGGCTCGGCAGCTACTTCACGATCCGCTCGCGTTTCGTCCAACTGCGCCACTTCTTCCACATGTTCGCGGTGTTCCGCGACAGCCTCAAAGGCAGCGCCGGGCAACTCAGCTCGTTCCAGGCCCTGATGCTCAGCCTTGCCGGCCGTGTCGGCGCAGGCAACATCGCCGGTGTCGGTATCGCCGTGACCCTGGGTGGCCCTGGTGCGGTGTTCTGGATGTGGGTGACCGCACTGGTCGGAATGTCCAGCAGCTTCTTCGAATGCACCCTGGCCCAGGTCTACAAGCGCGCCGATGGCGACGGCCTGTACCGCGGCGGCCCGGCCTACTACATCCAGCACGGCCTGAAGCTCAAAGGCATGGCGATTGTGTTCTCCGTCCTGCTGCTGGTCACCTATGGCTTCGCCTTCATCGGCCTGCAGTCCTACACCGTGACCCACTCGCTGCAGAACGCCTTTGCCTTCGATCCGAAGCACACCGGTATCGTCCTGGCGGTGCTGCTGGCCCTCACCTTCATCGGCGGCATCAAGCGCATCGCCGCGGTGTCCGACCTGCTGGTCCCGATCAAGACCCTGGCCTACATCGCCGTGACCCTGTACGTGATCGGCACCCAGATCGAACACGTGCCCGCCATGCTGGAAACCATCTTCAAAAGCGCCTTCGGCCTCGACCCGGCCTTCGGCGGCCTGCTCGGCAGCGCCATCGTCATGGGCGTGAAGCGTGGCGTGTTCGCCAACGAAGCGGGCCTGGGCAGTGCGCCGAACGTCGCCGCCGTGGCGGCCGTGAAGCACCCGGGCGCCCAGGGCGTGGTCCAGGCCTTCAGCGTGTTCCTCGACACCTTCGTGATCTGCACCTGCACCGCGCTGCTGATCCTGCTGTCGGGCTTCTACACCCCGGGCTTCGAAGGCGACGGCATCGTCCTGACCCAGAACTCGCTGGCCGCCGTGGTCGGTGACTGGGGCCGCCTGTTCGTCAGCGTCGCGCTGTCGCTGTTCGTCTTCACCTGCATCCTCTACAACTACTACCTGGGCGAGAACAGCCTGCAATTCCTCACCCGCAACCGCGCCGTGCTGATGCTGTTCCGCGGCCTGGTACTGGCGCTGGTGGTATGGGGTTCGATGCAAGACCTTTCGACCGTGTTCGCCTTCGCCGACATCACCATGACCTGCCTGGCCTTCGTCAACCTGCTGGCCCTGGCCATGCTGTTCAAGGTCGGCATGCGTGTAATGCGCGACTACGACGAGCAGCGCCGCGCCGGCGTCAGCCAGCCAGTGTTCGATTCCAGCAAATTTACCGATCTGGACCTGGACCTGAAGGCCTGGCCGACCACCCCGTCGACTGCTGCCGAGGCTGACGCTCAGCCGCAAGGCGTTCCCGCGGCGCAACGCTGATCGGGTAGAAACCGGGCGCAGGTCCTGCGCCCGGCGTGACACAAGCGGCGGTCGGCTTCATGCTCGACCGCAGGCTGTCATCGTTCTGGAGAACTTCCCATGAATTCCACTACCTACCCTGGCGCGCAGAGCGTCATGGTGCTCTACACCGGCGGCACCATCGGCATGCAGGCCAGCGCCCACGGCCTGGCCCCGGCCGCCGGCTTCGAGGCGCGGATGCGCGACTACCTGCACAGCCAGCCCGAGCTGGTGGTGCCCGCCTGGCGCTTTCGCGAGATGGCGCCGCTGATCGACAGCGCCAACATGACCCCCGCCTACTGGCAGCGCCTGCGCGAAGCCGTGGTCGACGCGGTCGACGTCCAGGGCTGCGACAGCGTGCTGATCCTGCACGGCACCGACACCCTGGCCTACAGCGCCGCGGCCATGAGCTTCCAGTTGCTGGGCCTGCCGGCCCGCGTGGTGTTCACCGGCTCCATGCTGCCGGCCGGCGTGACCGACAGCGATGCCTGGGAAAACCTTGGTGGCGCGCTGGTCGCCCTCGGCCAGGGCCTGGCTCCCGGCGTGCACCTGTACTTCCATGGCGAGCTGCTGGCGCCGACCCGCTGCGCGAAGATCCGCAGCTTCGGCCGGCATCCGTTCGCGGCGTTGCAGCGCCAGGGCGGCGGGATCAAGGCGGCATCGATTCCGCCGCAGCTGGACTACCGCCAGGGCAAGCAACTGGCCAGGGTCGGGGTCTTGCCGCTGGTGCCGGGCATCGCCGCCGAACAGCTCGATGCCTTGCTGGGCAGCGGCGTCCAGGCGCTGGTGCTGGAATGCTTCGGCAGCGGCACCGGGCCGAGCGACAACCCGCAGTTCCTGGCCAGCCTGCAACGGGCCCGGGACAAGGGCGTGGTCGTGGTCGCCATCACCCAATGCCATGAAGGCGGCGTGGAGCTGGACATCTACGAAGCCGGCAGCCGCCTGCGCGGCGTCGGCGTGCTGTCCGGCGGCGGCATGACCCGAGAAGCGGCGTTCGGCAAGCTCAACGCCCTGTTGGGCGCCGGCCTGGACGTTGCCGAAGTGCGGCACCTGGTCGAGCTGGACCTGTGCGGCGAGCTGAGCTGAGAGCACAACCTCGCTACAGGTGCTAACACATCGCACCTGTAGCCGCTGACGAGCCTCGGCGAGGCTGCGATCGCCTGCGCAGCAGGCGCCAGGCCGGACGACGCGATCGATCAGAGGTACCGCGTCGCCAGGTTTACGGGGCATTCGCATCGATAGCGGTTTGGCGCCATGCCCGCGATCCAGATGATCCGGGCCGCCTGAGCGGACGCCATCGCGAGCAAGCTTCGCTCCTACAAAAATTGCGCGCGCGGCATACAAATTGCTCCGTTTTCAGCTCCTTCAGGGCTGGAAACGGACATGCTGCATTCCCACCTCACCACCCTCAACGCCGTCTCGCTGGTGCTCGACACCTTCAAGGACCAGGGGCTGCCCAGTGCCGCGCTGCTGGCCGGCAGCGGCATCAACGCGGCGGACCTGAGCCGGGCCGACACCCGCATCACCACCAACCAGGAAATGCTGGTGTGCGCCAACGCGGTCGCGTTGCGCCACGACATCGGCCTGGAACTGGGCCGGCGCATGCACGTCTCCTGCTACGGCATGCTCGGTTATGCGCTGCTCACCAGTGCCACCTTAGGTGACGCTTTGCGCCTGGCGCTGCGCTATCCAGCGCTGTTGGGAACACTTTTCGAGCTGAGCCTGCAAGCCGACGGCGAGCTGATCTGGCTGACCGCCGCGGACTACCGCGAAAACCCGGCACTGGCGACCTTCAATATCGAGTTCTGCCTGGTCTCGCTCAAGGTCATCTGCGACGACCTGCTGGGCCATCCCCTGCCCCTGCGCGGCGCCCGCTTCGATTACCCCGCCCCCGACTACCAGAGCCGCTACGCCGAGCGCTTCGACTGCCCGCTGCAATTCGCCGCGCCCGCCAATGCCTTCGCCTTCGACCGGCACTGGCTCGACCAGCCGCTGCCCCTGGCCGACGCCATCACCCACCAGGCCATGGCCGAGCGCTGCCGCAAGCAGAACACCGAGTTCACCGGGCGCCAGGCCTGGCTGGGGCGCATTCGCCAGCTATTGGCCGCGCAACTGGACGCCGCGCCGGGGCTGGAAGGGCTGGCCGAACAGATGAATTGCTCGGCCCGCACCCTGCGCCGGCACCTCAAGGACCTGGGTTGCAGCTACCAGGAACTGCTCGACGAGTTGCGCTTCGAGCGAGCCAAGCAGCTGCTCTGCGAGGACGAGCTGCCGATCTACCGCATTGCCGAGGCCCTGGGCTTCAGCGAAACCGCGAGCTTCCGCCACGCCTTCGTGCGCTGGAGCGGCGTTGCCCCGAGCCAGTTCCGGCCCTGACACAAACCTCGGCACAACGCCGCCGATTGCATTACATTGCCGGCCCTCGATACCGGCAAAGGACTGCACCCTTGAACCTATTCACAGGCCACGTGGCCAGGATTGTCCGCATTTGCGCGGTCGGCCTGAGCCTGCCCCTGCTCGCCATCGCCCCCCTTGCCCAGGCGTTCGACCTGGACCTGGCCAAGATCAAATGGTGGGAGGTCTCGAAGGGTATCGTCCTGGACCGACCGGAAACCGCCACGCTGCAGATCAAGCCGTTCCCCCTGCCCGGCCTTGCGCAGTTGCCGGCCCGGATCGTACTCAGCCAGTACCGCGGGCTGTTCTATCTCAATGCCTACCAGGACGCGCAGTACCAGCAGCGCATCTACAAGTCGCCGCCCCTGCCGCTGTTCAGCCCGGAGGAACTGCGGGCCTGCGTCTCGCCGGACGATCCGATCCAGGTCTCGGACAACTGGCCGACCAGCAATCAACTGGAAGTCGGGCTGAGCCTGACGCCCTTGAGCTTCAACTGCATCGAACCGGGCTGGCAGCTCAGCCAACGTTATCTGCTGATCGACCAGCGCTATCCCGAAAAGCCGATGCTGGCCATCAGTCACCGCCGGGACCTGACGCAGATGGACTTCACCCCGCTGCAGCCGATCACCCCCGAGATCGAGCAACAGTGGCTGTACGCCCTGCAGCGCTTTCCGACGTGGTTCCGGCCCTTCAGCAGCGGCTCTGGCCCGATCACCTTCAATGCCTATCCGCTGCCGGCCACGGCGGACGCGGCCTGGCAGCAGTTGCGCGAACTCCACGAACAACTGCGCAAGGCCAAGGACAAGGGGCCGGGCCTGCGCCAGGTGGCAGACTTCTTCGCCACCCACGACTACCGCACCCTGGCCCCGGACCACAGCGAGTACCCGGGCCTGCTCAACGACATCGCCTACTGGGCCAGCGAAGCCGGCCAATTGAAAGCCGCCCGCCCCTGGCTGGAAGAAGTGCTGCGCCGCGAGCCCGGGCGGATGCCCGCCTACCTCAACCTGGCCGACCTGGACTGGGCCCAGTTCGAGCAGCGGCCGCTGGACAACATCCACCAGGGCCGGGCCATCGAAGGCTATCGGGTGTACTGCGGCATGCGCCTGCAACGCCAGCTGAGCGTGCCGCCGCGGGTGCTCCAGCGTTTGGGCCTGGCCTCCGCCACCCCCCAGGCCTGCCAGGGCTTCTGGCCGCTGGTGGCCGCCGTCGACGCCGGCGACGAGAGCGAGGTGCGGCGCCTGCTGGCCAGCGGCGTCAGTGGCGAAGTCATGGCCGACGACGGGCGCAGCGCCCTGCTGCACGCCCTGGACGCCCCCCACCTGGACATCGCCCGGCTGCTGCTGGCCCATGGCGCCCATACCAGCGGCCAGTACCGCTGGAGCACCCTGGCCCTGCTGGCCATGGAACGCGACCTCAAGGACAGCCCCGACCTGAACCGGGGCGGGCGCCTGAAGTTCCTCCTGGACGCCGGTGTCGCCATCGACGAACCCACGCGCCAGGGCAAGACCCCGCTGATGCAACTGGCCGAACAGCCGCGCAACCTCGAAGGCTTCACCTGGCTGCTGCAACACCCGCAGAACCTCGACCTGCAGACCGCGGACGACAACGAAACCGCGCTGTACCGGGCGTTCTGGGGCAACAACTACGCGGCCATGCGGTTGCTGGTCGAAGCCGGCGCCAATCTCAACCTGAACTACGGTCGTGGCACCTGCTCCGACAAGCGGCCCGGCGGCCAGAACCTGCTGACCTTCGTTGCCGACAAGACCCCCGCCGACGCCCTGTCGCCCTCTGCCAGCCAGCAGGAGACCCTGGACATGTTCACCCTGCTCCTGGAAAAAGGCGCCAACCCCGATGCTGGCCAGCGCTGCGAGAAGAACGGCCGCGCCTTGTTGCTCAAGGTGCTCGCCCAGAAAAAACGCGCAGACATGCTCGAGGTGTTGCAGCGCTTCACTCAAGCGCCCGTCGCCGGCTGAACCGGGTGGCGCCTCGCCACGGGGCGCCACCTTGTTCAGGGGGGGCGAATTTCGGACAGATACTTTGGCCATATCAATCCCCTTTTGGCCGCTCCTGCCGTTCTCCAAAAACATTCGCGCCGCAAGACTGTGGAACACGAAAAACAGCCTGCGGAGAACAACAAATGCTGACGATCTACTCGGACGATCACCACCTGCACCACGGCCGCTGTGAATTGATCGACGGGCAACTGATGCCCTGCTTCGAGATGCCGTCCCGCGCCGACCATGTGCTGGATCGCGTGCGCTATCGCAACCTGGGCGCGGTCGAGGCGCCCCGGGATTTCGGCCTGGGGCCGATCGAACGCGTCCACAGCCGCGCCTACCTGGACTTCTTCCAAGGCGCCTGGGAACGCTGGGCCGCCCAGGGCATCGACGGCGACCTGCTGCCCTACACCTGGCCCGCGCGCACCCTGCGCGGCGTGATCCCCACCAGCCTGCACGGCCAGCTCGGCTACTACAGCTTCGACGGCGGCGCGCCGATCACCGCCGGCACCTGGCAGGCGGCCTATAGCGCCGCGCAGGTGGCCCTGACCGCCCAGGCGGTGATCCAGCGCGGCGCGCGCAGCGCCTTCGCCCTGTGCCGGCCGCCGGGACACCACGCCGCCGGCGACCTGATGGGCGGCTACTGCTACCTGAACAACGCCGCCATCGCCGCCCAGGCCTTCCTCGACCAGGGCCACCGCAAGGTCGCGATCCTCGATGTCGACTACCACCATGGCAACGGCACCCAGTCGATCTTCTACGAACGCAGCGATGTGCTGTTCACCTCGATCCATGGCCACCCGGAAGCCGAGTTCCCGTTCTTCCTGGGCTATGCCGACGAGCTCGGCGAAGGCGAAGGCGCCGGGTTCAATTTCAACTACCCGCTGCCTGCCGGCAGCGGCTGGGAGCGCTGGAGCGCGGCGTTGGAACAGGCCTGCGGGGAAATCCAGCGCTACGACGCCGACATCGTGGTGGTTTCGCTGGGGGTGGACACCTTCAAGGACGACCCGATCTCGCAGTTCAAGCTCGACAGCCCGGACTACCTGGCCATGGGGCAACGCATCGCCGCCCTGGGCAAGCCGACGCTGTTCGTCATGGAGGGCGGCTACGCGGTGGCGGAAATCGGCATCAATGCCGTGAACGTGCTCGAAGGCTTTCAAGGCGCCCAGTAAAGGAAACCCGCAACATGAACAGGTTCAACCGCTATATCGCGCCGGCGCTCTGCGCCGCGCTGCTGGGCACTGCCGCGCAGGCCGAGGAACGCACCCTGCGGGTCTACAACTGGTTCGACTACATCACCCCCCGGGCCCTGGACGATTTCAAGGCCCAGAACAGCCAGGTCAAGCTGGTCTACGACATCTTCGACACCAACGAAGCGCTGGAGGCCAAGCTGCTGACCGGCAACTCCGGCTATGACGTGGTGGTGCCGTCCAACGTGTTCCTCGCCAAGCAGATCGAAGCCGGGGTATTCCAGCCCCTGGACCGGAGCAAGCTGGCGAACTGGAACCACCTCGATCCCAAGCTGATGAAGCTGATCGAGGCCAACGATCCAGGCAACAAATTCGCCGTGCCCTACATGTACGGCACCATCCTGATCGGCTTCAACCCCGCCAAGGTCAAAGCCGCCCTCGGCGACAACGCGCCGCTGGACAGCTGGGACCTGATCTTCAAGGAAGAGAACATCGGCAAGCTCAAGCAGTGCGGCGTGGCCCTGCTCGATTCGCCGTCGGAGATCCTGCCGCTGGCCTTGCAGCACCTGGGCCTGGACCCCAACAGCAAGCAGCCGGCGGACTACGCCAAGGCCGAAGCGCTGCTGCTGAAGATCCGCCCCTACGTCACCTATTTCCACTCGTCCAAGTACATGGCCGACATCGCCAACGGCGATATCTGCGTGGCGGTCGGCTACTCCGGCAGCTTCTCCCAGGCGGCCAACCGCGCCAGGGAGGCCAAGAATGGCGTGGTGGTGGACATGCGCCTGCCGAAGGAAGGGGCGCCGATCTGGTTCGACATGCTGGCGATCCCCAAGGGCGCGAAGAACCCGGACGATGCCTACACCTTCATCAACTACCTGTTGCAACCGCAGGTGATCGCCCCGGTCAGCGACTTCGTCGGCTACCCGAACCCGAACAAGGACGCCACCGGGCTGGTCGATCCGTCGATCCGCAACAACCCCAACCTGTACCCGACCGATGCGGCCATGGGCACGCTGTATACCCTGCAACCGCTGCCGCGCGATGCGGAACGGGCGCGGACCCGGGCCTGGACCCGGATCAAGGCCGGGACCTGACCCCCGGCACTCCCCTGTAGGAGCGAGGCTTGCCCGCGATCAACGATAATGCGGTGCAGGCGATACTCCGCGGTGCCCCTATCGCGGGCAAGCCTCGCTCCTACATTCAGCAGCCTGTCAGCGCTGGCGGCTGACGCTCCTCGGCAAAGAACCACGGCCGCAGGCGCACGCCCACACCATTGCCGACAAAAGCCGCCACCAGCCACAGCCAGCCGTGCAGGCTGCCGGAGGCGATGCCGCTGAAATAGGCGCCGATGTTGCAGCCATAGGCCAGGCGCGAGCCGTAGCCCAGCAGCAACCCGCCAACCACCGCGGCCAGCAGCGAACGCGCGGGGATCTTCAGGTTCGGCGCGAAGCGTCCGGCCAGCCCTGCCGCCAGCAGGGCGCCGAAGACAATGCCGATATCCATCACGCTGGTGATGTCCTGCCACACCGGCGCGGCCAGGGCCTTGGCGTTCGCCGCGCCCTGCCAGAACACCCAGCTGCCGACATCCACCCCCAGCCCGCTGGCCACCTTGGCGCCCCACAGGGCAAACGCCGAGGTAATCCCCCAGGGCCGCCCGGCCAGCGCCAGGGTGGCGAAGTTCAGCAACGCCAGGGCCACGGCGCCCCACACCAGCGGCCAAGGCCCGCGCAGCACCCGGCGCCAGCCCTGGTGCGCGCTGGCGAGCGGTTCTTCCAGGCGGCCATGGCGGCTCTTTTCAAGACCCACCGTAACCAGTGCGATCAACGCGAACAGCGCTAGGCTGAGCCCCAGCGCCGGTGCCACGCCAAAGCGCTGCACGATGGACACCGGCGGCAGCGAGGGCAAGGCGAACCACCAGTCCACATGGTGCGTGGCGATCAGCGAACCGCAGATGAAAAACAGCAGGGTCACCAGCATCCGCGCGTTGCCGCCGCCCACGGTGAACAGGGTGCCGGAGGCGCAACCGCCGCCCAGTTGCATGCCGATCCCGAAGATGAACGCGCCGACGATCACCGAGACGCCAGCCGGCGCCACCAGCCCGGTGACCGGCGAGCCGAACAGGCTACCCGCCCCCAGGGCCGGGAAAAACAGCAGCACCGCCAGCGCCAGCATGACCATCTGCGCCCGCAGGCCGGCGCCGCGACGATCGCGGATAAACACCCGCCAGGCCGAGGTGAAACCGAACGCAGCGTGATACAGGGTCAGGCCCAGGGCCGCGCCCAGCAGCAATAGCCAGGCCTGGCGCGGGCCGACCTGGGCCTGCAAGAACATGCCGCCGGCGAGCAGCGCGATCAAGGCGAACAAGGGGGCACCGAACTTGCGTTCCGGCGCCATGGAGAGCGTCAGGTTCATAAGGACTCTCGGGCGAAGGGCAATGGCCGCGAGTATAAACCGTCACCCACCCCAGGCCCGGCGCAAGCGCTGCAGGGCGTCGGCGATCTCGGCTTCGGGCACCGCGGCGAAGCCCAGTACCAGACCGGCGCGCCGGTCTGCCGGCAAGGGCGAATCCGGCAGCCAGTAGTTGCTCAAGCCATTGACCTCAACGCCCACCGCGGCGGCCTGCGCCACCAGTTCGCACTCGCGGGCCAGGCTGTCGACGGCGACCGTCAGGTGCAGGCCCGCCTCTACGCGCGGCAACGGGCCCATGCCGGGGATATCCACAGGCCAGCCGGCCAGCAGGGCATTACGCCGGCTCAACGCGGCGCGGCGCATGCGCCGGATATGCCGCTGGAAATGCCCGGCGGCCATGAACTCGGCCATCACCGCCTGGGTACTGACCTCGGAATGGCGCACATCCACCGCCCGCCGCTGGGCGAACGGCTGCACCAGCGCAGGCGGCAACACCAGGTAACCCAGGCGCAGGGCCGGGAACGCGACCTTGCCAAAGGTGCCGACATACAGCACCCGGCCCTGCCGGTCGAGCGCCGCCAGGGGCGCCAACGGAGCCCCGCTGTAGCGGTACTCGCCGTCATAGTCGTCCTCGACGATCCAGCCATCGGTGCGCTCGGCCCAGGCCAGCAACTCCAGGCGCCGGGCCAGGCTCAGGGTCACGCCCGTGGGGTATTGATGGGACGGCGTGACATAGGCCAGGCGGCAATCGCCCAGGGCCGCCAGGGCCGCGCAGTCGAAACCCTCGTGATCCACCGCCACCCCATGCAGGCGCGCCCCGGCAATCGCGAAGGCATGCCCCGCCGCCCGATAGCCGGGGTTTTCCACAGCCACGGCATCGCCCGGGTTCAACAGCAACTGTGCACAAAGGCTGATGCCCTGCTGCGCGCCGCTGGTGATCACAATTTGTTCAGCACTGCATTGCATGCCCCGCGCACTGCGCAGGTAGGCCGCGATCAATCCGCGCAGGCGCTCTTCGCCGGCAGAATCGCCATAACACAGCTGGCCCAGGTCCGGCTTGCGCCAGAAAGCCGCATTCAGCTTGGCCCAGACCTCGAACGGAAACAGATCGAACGCCGGAATTCCCACCCGAAAAGCCCGTGGCGGACCGCCCTGGGGCAACGCCAGATGGTGCTGCTCGACCCGCTCCAAAGCCGCACTGTGGATAACTTTACTGGATGTAATCCCAGGTAAATCCGCCGATTTTGTGGATAACCCTGTGGGTAAGCCTGGTGATAAGCCTGTGGATACTTTTGTGGATAATTTCTCCGGGCGTTTCCCGGTCGGCAGCCGGCTTTCCGGCAATTGCGCCACATAGGTGCCATCGCCCACCCGGCCTTCGATAAAGCCTTCGGCGTACAGCTGGTCGTAGGCCCGCACCACGCTGTTGCGGGAAATGTCCAGGGCCGCCGCCAGGTCGCGGCTGGCCGGCAAACGGGTGCCGCTGGCCAGCCGGCCGTCCAGCACCCGCAGGCGCAAGGCCTGGTACAGCTGGCGACTCAGGCCCTGGCCGCGATCCAGTTCGATACCGGCGGGGTTGAAGGAAAGCGGCAGCGGCGAACTGTTCATGGGCTTGCCCCTGATTGGCCGAATGGACCTATGAAATTGGCTGGAGATGGCTCTTACAACAGACCAATAGCCTGCCTAGGATGCAGCCATTCGCCAAGGATATTTTCCATGTACGTACCCCGCGCTTTTGCCGAAGAAGACCTGCCCACCCTGCACGGGCTGATCGCAGAAACCCGCCTGGCTACCCTGGTGACCTACGGTGAACAAGGCCTGCAGGCCAATCATCTGCCGTTGCTGTTCGTCCCGGACCAGGGCCCGTTCGGCACCCTCTACGGACACCTGGCCAAGGCCAATCCGCAGTGGCAGGAACTGGCCGGCAGCGGCGAAGCCCTGGTGATCTTCCCGGGCGCCGAAACCTATATCAGCCCGTCGCTGTATCCGAGCAAGGCCGAACACGGCAAGGTGGTGCCGACCTGGAACTACACGGCCGTCCACGCCTATGGCAGCGCCGAAGTCTTCAGCGATCCGCAGCGCATCCGCGAGGTGGTCAGCGCGCTCACCAACCAGCATGAAGCCGGCCGCGCCGCGCCCTGGAAGTTCGAGGACGCCCCCGCCGAGTTCATGGACAGCATGCTGCGCGCCATCGTCGGTTTCGCCCTGCCGATCCAGCGCCTGGAAGGCAAGCGCAAGCTCAGCCAGAACCGCACCGCTGCCGATATCGCCGGCGTGCGTGAAGGGCTGGCCGCGAGCAGCGATCGCCACGACCAGAACATTTCCCGACTGATGCAGCAGGAGCAGCCATGAGCCAGATCCAGATTCGTCCCGTCACCGCCGCCGACCATGCAGCCTGGCTGCCGCTGTGGCAGGCCTACCTGCGCTTCTATGAAACCGAGTTGGCCGATGCCATCAGCCACAGCACCTGGCAGCGTTTCCTCGACTCCGCCGAGCCGACCCACGCTGCCCTGGCCTGGGACGGCGATCGCGCGGTGGGCATGGTGCACTTCATCTACCATCGCTCCAATTGGAGCATCGAAAGCTCCTGCTACCTGCAAGACCTGCTGGTGGTCCCCGAGCAACGCGGCACCGGGGTCGGTCGCCAACTGATCGAGTTCGTCTACGCCACCGCCAAGGCCGACGGCTGCTGCAAGGTGCACTGGCTGACCCACGAAACCAACGCCACGGCCATCCAGCTGTACGAGCGGATTGCCGAGCGCCCGGGCTTCATTCAATTTCGCAAGGCCCTTTAAACGCTCAAGGAGCTCCCCATGCCGACTTCACTCGCCGACTGGCAAGGCGTACCGCCGCCGTCGTCCACCTTGCTCGAAGGGCGCTTCATCCGCCTGGAAAAACTCGACCCGGCGCGCCATGGCGACGACCTGTGGCAAGCCTTCCAGGGCCCGGGCGCCGACCCCAAGCTGTGGGACTACCTGCCCTACGGCCCCTTTACCGAACGCAGCGCCTTCAACGACTGGCTGAACAACCACGCAGCCCATAGCGACCCGTACTTCTTCAGCGTGATCGACCGCGCCAGCGGCCAGGTGCAGGGCCTGCTCAGCCTGATGTCGATCGTCCCCGCCCAGGGCCGGATCGAGATCGGCCACGTGACCTTCGGCGCGCCCATGCAGCGCTCGCCGAAAAGCACCGAGGCGGTCTACCTGCTGGCCAAGGAGGCCTTCGCCCTGGGTTATCGCCGCCTGGAGTGGAAGTGCAACAACGCCAACGCCCGCTCCCGCTACGCCGCGGAGCGCCTGGGTTTCAGTTTCGAGGGGGTGTTCCGCCAGCACATGGTGGTCAAGGGCCAGAACCGCGATACCGCCTGGTATTCGATCCTCGACAGCGAGTGGCCGAAGGTTGGCGCCGGGTTCGAGCGCTGGTTGAGCGAGGACAACCAGAGCGGTTCGGGGCAGGTGAAAGGCTTGGCGGAGTGTCGGGGGTAACGCCGTTGTGAGGTGGTGTTTGAGCTGACGCTATCGCGGGCAAGCCTCGCTCCTACGGGATCACATTGACCCTGTAGGAGCGAGCGGGCGGCGATCCGACTTGCCCGCGATGCTTTTTCAGCCCAGCTGCCGCGCCAGCACGGCAATATGTTCCGGGCCGATGCCGCAGCAGCCGCCCAGATGGCTGGCGCCGCGTTGCTTCCAGTCGAGCGCCCACTGCAGGTAGCCCGGCGGGTCGAGGTCTTCACGCAGCGGGCAGAGGCCATCGTTGGCCGTGGCCTCCTTGGGCTGCGGCGGGAAGGCGTTGGCATAGGCGCCGATATGGATCTGTGCCCCCAGCCGCTCGAAGGTGGCCCGCGCCGCATCGATCGCCGCACCTACCACTTCCGGCTGGCTGCAATTGAACAGCAGGGTCTGCACCCCCAGTTCCGCGGCCACCGCCGCCGCTTCCGCCACCGGCTCGCCGGAGCGCAGGCGTGGCACCTCGTCGGGGTTTTCATCGTGCAGGGTGAACGACAGCCAGAAAGGCTTGCCGTCCCTGGGCAGGCCGGCATGGATCGCCCGGGCCTCGGTCGTGGAGCTCTGGGTTTCCGCCAGCCACAGGTCGACATGCGGGGCCAGGCCGTTGACCAGCGGCGCCAGCACTTCGGCGGCACGGTCGGCCTCGAACAGGTCCGGACGATAGGAGCCGAACAGCGGCGGCAAGGAACCGGCGACCCGCACCGGCTTGCCGGAAGCCTGTACCGCGCGCCGCGCCAGCTCACCGGCCAATGCCGCCAGGGCCTGCCCCTCTGCGGCAAAGCGCTCCTCGCCGATGTGGAACGGCACCACCGCATAGCTGTTGCTGGTAATCACATCAGCACCGCTCTCGATGTACGCCGCATGCACCGCTTCCACCGCCTGCGGCGCCTCGCTCAGGGCCAGCGCCGACCATTCGGGCTGGCGAAACGGCGCCCCCCGACGTTGCAACTCACGCCCCATGCCGCCATCCAGAATTACCCTACTGCCTGCGCTCATATGCTTTTCACTCATATGCTTATGAAAATAACTCACTACCGGAGCCGTTCTTATAACTATTTAATACGCACCATTCAGTTAATAACAACCTTTTTTCCGCTCGGTATCGCCCATGACCTTCAAACCGCTACTGGCCCTTGGCCTGACGATTCTCGCTGCCTCCAGCCAGGCTTTCGCCGGCGCTACGCTGGACCGCATCGAACAGAAAAAAGAGCTGGTGGGGGTATTGATGGAAAGCTACCCGCCCTTCTCGTTTCTCAACGAACAGAACCAGCTCGATGGCTTCGACGTCGACGTGGCCAAGGCCGTGGCCGACAAGCTGGGCGTGAAGCTGCGCCTGGAAACGCCGTCCTGGGACGTGATCGCCGCCGGCCGCTGGAGCGGTCGCTACGACATCTGCATCTGCTCCATGACCCCGAGCAAGGCCCGCGCCGAAGTCTTCGACTTTCCGGTGGAGTACTACGCCTCGCCCGCGGTGATCGTGGTCGACGCCAAGGACGAACGCATCCATGGCGCCAAGGACTTGAGCGACAAGAAGGTCGGCCTGACCAGCGCCTCCAGCTACGAGAGCTACCTGAACAAGAACCTGGTGATCGAGGGCGCCGAAGACACCCAGCTGCAATACCCGTTCGAGAATGTGCAGATCGCCCCCTACGACACCGATAACGTCGCCTTCCAGGACCTCGGCCTGGGCGCTGGCGTGCGCCTGGACGCGATCCTCACCAACCTGGTGACCGCCCAGCCGCGCCTGAACCAGGACGCCCGCTTCAAGCTCGCCGGCGCGCCGCTGTACGCCGAGCCCAACTCGGTGGCCATCGAGAAAGGCGACGCCCAGTGGAATGCCAAGGTCCGCGAGGTGTTCGCCCAGTTGAAGCAGGAAGGCACCCTGAGCAAGCTCTCGCAGAAATGGATCGGCGCCGACATCAGCCAATGACTTCTTTCTCGCCTCCTCCCCGGCCAGCCCCGGTGCTGGCCGAGCCACGGCTCAAGCGCCTGTTCGGTTTCCGCACCCGCCTGTACCTGACCTGGACGGCGCTGCTGGGCCTGTTCACCAGCTTCTTCCTGAGCTTCGACCTGAAGTTCTCGATCATCCTCGACAAGCTGCCCAACCTGCTCGGCGTGACCCTGGCCCCCAGCGGGTTCCTGCAAGGCGCGGCGCTGACCCTGTTCCTGTGCCTCTGTTCGATCGTGCTGTCGTCGCTGCTGGGCTTCGTCACCGCCCTGGCCCGGCTGTCGAAAAGCGCCGTGGCCTTTGGCATCGCCAGCTTCTACGCCTCGTTCTTTCGTGGTACGCCGCTGCTGATCCAGATCCTGCTGATCTACCTCGGCCTGCCGCAGTTGGGCGTGGTGCCGGGCGCCATTGCGGCGGGCGTCATTGCCCTGTCGCTGAACTACGGCGCCTACCTCAGCGAAATCTTCCGCGCCGGCATCCTCGGCGTGCCCCACGGCCAGCGCGAAGCCTCCCTCGCGCTCGGCATGCGCGACAGCGTGATCTTCTGGCACGTCACCCTGCCGCAGGCCATGCGCACCATCATCCCGCCGGCCACCAACCAGTTCATCTCGATGCTCAAGGACTCGTCGCTGATCTCGGTGATGGGGGTCTGGGAAGTGATGTTCCTGGCCCAGTCCTACGGCCGCTCGAGCTACCGCTACATCGAGATGCTCAGCACCGCGGCGATCATCTACTGGCTGCTGTCGATCGGCCTGGAACTGATCCAGGCGCGGATGGAGCGGCATTACGGCAGGGGGTACGTCAAACGCGGTTGAGGCTCAGTTGGCGGCAGGTCCGGGCGGGCTCTTTTCCAGGCGCTCCAGATCGTTGAGCAATGAGCGCGCGCGACTGACCTTCGGCACGCTCACCACCCCCATCTGCATGCCGAAGGGCTTGAACACGGCATTCAACGATTTGAGCGTCGGGTTGCCGTCCCCGTGTTCGATGTGGATCAGGGTACGCAGGGAAATCCGACACATCCTGGCGAACTGGCTTTGATGCAGCCCCGTGACTTCGGTGCGCAGGCGCCGCACCGCATCTCCAATCGGCAGGCGCCCGGCCGCCAGCTCCTGCCGGATGTTCTCGATCAGCGCGCCGCGCGCTTCCAGGGTTGTACTCATCGCAGTCCCCACTCTTGCAGGCGTCGATCCAGGTGACGCAAATGAATGCGCGGATGGTTCAGGGTGACCTCGGGCAAACCACTGGCGCTCAACAGGTCCGGCAAGGCCCGCAGGTGTTCGGCGTCCTCGCGCAGGCGCACCAGGGCGGCTTCGGGGTCGAGCAGCGGCTTCAGGCTGGCGCACACCAGGCGCCAGTCCACGTCCCCCGCCACTTCCATCCGCCCCGGCCATTTGAGGGTGCGGGTAATGCCTTCGTCATCCATGACCATGGGCGCCAGGTCGTAGATCGGCGCCAGCTGGATCGCGCTGTCGGTACGAATGATCGAGATGTTGCGTCCATGGTTGTCCGAGTTGCCGAGAATCTTGTTGAGCAGATCCCGACGCAGGTAGTCCGCCACCAGCTCCGGGATCGCCGACTCCTGGCCCGCGGCTCGCCAGATCTCGGCCAGGGCGCCGAGCACCTCGGTGTGCCGCATGCCATGGCCATAACCGACCAACCCGGCCAACGAGTAGATCGACTCCACCGCCTGCCGTTCGACGCTTGTTCCCACTACCCGACGGTCGAAGCGCTGCATCCACAGGCTGGGTTTGCGAGCCTCCTCCAGGGCCAGGCCCTGAGCCGGCACGGTATCGATACCCAGTTGCTGCAATGCCCGGTAATAGTGGAATTCGCTCCTGAGGATGTCGCAGTCATTCTGCGTCGCCTGGTTGCGCGGGAATTTCACGAACCAGTGCTGGAGTACCTGTTCGTCTTCGAGTACCGCATCGGGGAATAGCAGGCCTGCACGGCTTTCCGTCAGCAGCAGCTTGGGCGCTTCCCCTCCCGCCCCCGTGGCTCCCCCGATCGCCGCGCCCTGCTCATAGGCATACTCGAGAAAACGGTTGTCACGGCTGACCACGTCCTCACGCAAGAAGCCCAGCACCGGGCGTTCGCCCAGACTTGCCAACGACTCCTTGATCCGCAGGTGACCGATAGGCGCCGGGGTGGATCGAGCCAGCAGAAACAACTCTGGGGCCAAACCCTCCGGGCGCTCACGTCCCACATGCTTGAGCAGAAAACGCTTGGCCGCGCCTGCGGGAGCGATGTCATACAGGAATGCCGGAGCCTGGGCTTCTCGCCATAAATCCCAGCCCAAGGGAATCTGCGCACTGACCGACCTGGCCAGCGGACTGCCCACGGCCTCCAGGTTATCCACCAGGTACTGCGGGACATAACCGAAGCTGCAAGGGCTGGCAAAGCCGTCTTCAGGCTTGTCGAAGCTCAGGGTCATGGCATCGGCCCACGCCCCTGCGCAGTAGAGTTGCAACGTCAGGTGGAACATCGAACAACCTGCAATTTAATGCACTTGAAGTGACCATCAAATCAAGTTGCATGCATTATAATGCAGAAATTCAAGCCAACAGGTCAATTCAATGCATTTTAATGCATTTCATCTGCCTACTGATCGCCAATAAACGCATTAAATTGCACTTGCGATAAATCCAGATCCGCCCTGCAACGGGATCCCTATGCCCTTAACGACAGGCAAAAAAAGGGAGGCCGTAGCCTCCCCGAGGTAAAACGTTGCAGATGAAGGCCTGGAATCAGCCTTCGATCTCGATCAGGATTTCGCCCGGGTTGACCCGGTCGCCCTTGGCCACGTGGATGGCGGTGACCTTGCCGGCGATGGCTGCCTGGACTTCGGTTTCCATCTTCATGGCTTCGGTGATCAACACCGCCTGGCCGGCTTTCACGCTGTCGCCTTCCTTGACCAGCACGTCGACAATGTTGCCCGGCATGGTGGTACTGACGTGGCCCGGCGCACTGGCTTGCTTGCGCTTGCTGCTGCCGCTGCCGACGAACTCGTTGAGCGGCTCGAACACTACTTCTTCCGGCATGCCGTCGATGGACAGGTAGAAGTGGCGCTTGCCTTCGGCTTTCACGCCGACCCCGGTGATGTCGACGCGGTAGGTTTCGCCGTGCACGTCGATGACGAATTCGGTCGGCACGCCTTCACCGCCCGCCGAACTCACGCCACCCGCTTCCGGGATCGGCAGCAGCACTTCCGGGGTCAGGGTGCCGGCCTCACGCTCTTCGAGGAACTTGCGCCCGATGTCCGGGAACATGGCGTAGGTCAGCACGTCCTCCTCGGATTTGGCCAAGGCGCCGATCTCGCCGCGCAGCTTGGTCATTTCCGGCTTCAGCAGGTCGGCCGGGCGCACGTCGATAACGTCTTCGCTGCCGATGGCCTGGCGCCGCAGTTTCTCGTCCACTTCGCCCGGCGCCTTGCCATAGCCACCTTGCAGGTAGAGCTTTACCTCATTGGTGATGGTCTTGTAGCGCTCGCCGGCCAGCACGTTGAAAAACGCCTGGGTGCCGACGATCTGCGAAGTCGGGGTCACCAGCGGCGGGTAGCCGAGGTCGTGACGCACCCGCGGAATTTCCGCCAGCACTTCGTTCATGCGGTTCAGCGCGCCCTGCTCCTTGAGCTGGTTGGCCAGGTTGGAAATCATCCCGCCCGGCACCTGGTTGACCTGCACCCGGGTATCGACCGCGGTGAATTCGCTTTCGAACTGGTGGTACTTCTTGCGCACGGCGTAGAAGTACAGGCCGATCTCCTGCAGCAGCTCCAGGTCCAGGCCGGTGTCGAACTCGCTGCCTTTGAGGGCGGCGACCATCGACTCGGTGCCCGGGTGGCTGGTGCCCCAGGCGAAGCTGGAGATCGCGGTGTCGATATGGTCGGCGCCGTTTTCGATGGCCTTGAGCTGGCACATCGCGGCCAGGCCGGCGGTGTCATGGGAATGGATGAACACCGGCAGCGACTGCTCGGCCTTCAGCGCCTTGACCAGCTCGCCGGTGGCGTAAGGGGTCAGCAGGCCGGCCATGTCCTTGATCGCCACCGAGTCGCAACCCATGGACTCCATCTGCTTGGCCTGGGCCACGAACGCTTCGATGGTGTGCACCGGGCTGGTGGTGTAGGCGATGGTGCCCTGGGCGTGCTTGCCGGCGGCCTTCACCGCCTCGATGGCCACCCGCAGGTTACGCACGTCGTTCATGGCGTCGAAGATACGGAACACATCGATGCCGTTGACCGCCGCCTTGGCGACGAAAGCCTTGACCACGTCATCGCTGTAGTGGCGGTAGCCCAGCAGGTTCTGCCCGCGCAGGAGCATTTGCAGGCGGGTGTTGGGCAGCGCGGCGCGCAGTTTGCGCAGGCGCTCCCACGGGTCTTCCTTGAGGAAGCGCACGCAGGCGTCGAACGTCGCGCCGCCCCAGACTTCCAGCGACCAGTAGCCGACTTTGTCGAGCTTGTCGCAGATCGGCAGCATGTCGTCGGTGCGCATGCGGGTCGCCAGCAGCGATTGGTGGGCGTCGCGCAGGATGGTGTCGGTAACGAAGATCTTCTTGCTCATTGTTCTTTTCCTCACAGGCCTGCGTGGGCGGCGATGGCGGCGGCGATGGCCAGGGCCAGCTCTTCGGGTTTGCGCTTGATCGAGTAGTTGGTCAGTTCGGGGTGGCTTTCGACGAAGCTGGTGTTGAACTGGCCGCTACGGAATTCCGGGTTGCGCAGGATTTCCTGGTAATAGGCGGCGGTGGTCTTCACACCTTGCAGGCGCATGTCGTCCAGGGCACGCAAGCCACGGTCCATCGCCTCTTCCCAGGTCAGCGCCCAGACCACCAGTTTCAGGCACATGGAGTCGTAGAACGGCGGAATGGTGTAGCCGGTGTAGATCGCCGTGTCGGTCCGCACGCCGGGGCCACCGGGCGCGTAATAGCGGGTGATCTTGCCGAAGCTCGGCAGGAAGTTGTTTTTCGGGTCTTCGGCGTTGATCCGGAACTGCAGGGCGAAACCCCGGTGCTGGATGTCTTCCTGCTTCACCGACAGCGGCAGGCCGGAAGCGATGCGGATCTGTTCGCGGACGATGTCGATCCCGGTGATTTCTTCGGTGATGGTGTGTTCCACCTGCACCCGGGTGTTCATCTCCATGAAGTACACCTCGCCATCGGCGAGCAGGAACTCCACGGTCCCGGCGTTCTCGTAGCCCACGGCCTTGGCCGCGCGCACCGACAGGTCGCCGATGTAGGCGCGCTGTTCCGGGGTCAGCTGCGGGCTCGGGGCGATCTCGATCAGTTTCTGGTTACGGCGCTGGATCGAGCAGTCGCGCTCGAACAGGTGCACCACGTTGCCAAAGCTGTCGCCGAGGATCTGCGCCTCGATGTGCTTGGGATTGACGATGCACTTTTCCAGGAACACCTCGGCGGAGCCGAAGGCCTTGGTCGCCTCGGAAATCACCCGCGGGAATGCCTGCTCCAGCTCTTCGCGGCTGTTGCAGCGACGGATGCCGCGGCCACCACCGCCCGATGTGGCCTTGAGCATCACCGGGTAACCGATGCGGTCGCCTTCGCTCAGGGCCTCTTCGATGCCCGAGACGTTGCCTTCGGTGCCTGGGGTGACCGGCACGCCGGCCTTGATCATGCTGCGGCGGGCTTCGGTCTTGTCGCCCATGCGGCGAATCACTTCGGCCGACGGACCTATGAATTTGATGCCGCGTTCGGCGCAGATGTCCGCCAGTTCAGCGTTTTCCGAAAGGAAGCCGTAGCCAGGGTGCAGCGCGTCGCAACCGGTCTCCACTGCCAGGTTCACCAGCTTGCGCGGGTTCAGGTAGCCGGCCAGGGGTTCGGCACCGATGCTGTGGGCTTCGTCCGCACGCTTCACATGCAAGGCATGCCGGTCGGCGTCGGAGAAGATCGCGACCGAGCGAATGCCCATCTCGGCGCAGGCACGCACGATTCGTACGGCAATCTCACCACGGTTGGCGATCAGGATCTTTTTTATCACTTGGAGGTACCCTTGAGCCGTTGGAACAGACGACCCGCTAGGTCTGTACGAAAAGTGGCTGCACGCTGGGCGCCTTCGGCGCTACGCGGGCCATGCTGCGTTAAAAACAGGCTCGGAATGCTCATGTAGGCCCCTACACTCCGCTTCCTCGCCTGTTTTTGCCTTGCCTGACCTTCGCTCGCCTACTTTTCGTACAGACCCATGACCGGGTCGGCGCGTGACCAAATGTTTCAAGCCAGTCGCAGGCTCACACTATTCCTGTCGATGAATTAACAAAAATCAATAATTATTGGGTAATGCATAAGCAAGAACTTATAGTTGGCCCGACAGCCCGCGGCACGAGACTCTAGATAATGCGTAAGTCCTTGATGCGTATGACATTACGCCAATTGCAGATTTTCAATGAGGTGTGCGATCTGCGCTCCTACAGCCGCGCGGCGGAGGAAATGTCCCTCACCCAGCCCGCCGTGAGCCTGCAGATTCGCCAGCTGGAAGAGCTGATCGGCCAGCCGCTGTTCGACTACGTGGGCAAGAAGCTCTACATGACCGAGGCCGCCGAGGCGCTGCAACGGGCCAGCCGCGACATTTTCGGGCGGCTGGAGAACCTCGACATGCAACTGTCGGACATGCAGGGCTCCTTGCAGGGCCAGCTGAAGCTGGCGGTGGAGTCCAGCGCCAAGTACTTCGTGCCGCACCTGTTTGCCGCCTTCAAGCGCCAGCATCCGGAGGTGAACCTGCAACTGACGGTGGTCAACCGCGGCCAGGTGATCCGCCGACTCTCGGACAATCGCGACGACCTGGTGATCATGTCCATGGTCCCGCAGGACATGGGGCTGGAGTTCCTGCCGTTCCTCAACAACCCGATCGTCGCGGTGGCGCCGCCCGATCATCCGCTGTGCCACCTGGGGCCGCTGCGCCTGCAAGACCTGGAACCCTACAATTTGCTGGTGCGCGAGCAGGGTTCGGGCACGCGCCTGGCGTGCGAGGAGTACTTCAAGGAAAAGCGCGTGCACTTCACCCAGACCTTGGAAGTGTCGTCGGCCGAGGCTCAGCGCGAGTGTGTGCTGGCGGGTCTGGGCGTAGCGCTGTTGACGCGCCACGCCCTGAACCTGGAGTTGGCGACCGGAGGGCTCGTCGAGCTGCCGATCGAAGAGCTGCCGTTGTATCGCAGCTGGTGCCTGGTGCAGGCCAAGGCCAAACGCCTGTCACCGGTAGCGCATGCGTTCCTGGGGTTTATCCGCAGCGAACGAGTGCAGATCAGCGGGTTGGTTGAACGTTTTGACGGGAAGCCACCGAAGCAGCCTGCCAGTAATTGACGGCATCCAGCTCGGGGTAGTCGTTGATTTCCTGTTGCAGGCGACGCAGCTCGGAACGGTGTTCGATCGCACGACGAAATTCCATGCGGCGTTGGTCTTCCTGCTGACGACGGGTCTTGACTGCGCTGCTGCTCTCTTCGTAAGGCCGGGCCATTTCGAGTCTCCCAATGCGAGTACGGAAGCATCACGATGCCGCCCGCCGGTGACGATTTGGCTGCGAGTCGGTTACAGGAAGATGAACATTGCCCAACGGCTCACCCCGCCCCCCCTTTAGGAGCGGTCGGTCGACGCTCGATTGCCAGCGATAGCCGTGAAGCGGCGACTCTTCAGTCACCTCGCGTTATCGTTGGCGATTTTTCGCGGGCAAGCCTCGCTCCTACAGGATGGCCCCCACGAAACGCGATCAGTCGTCGAGGGCTTTCACCGACTTGGGCGACAGGCGCAGGCTGCGAAGGCTGCGCTTCACGCTCTTGAGGTGGTTGACCAGGCTCGGACCGCGCGCCATGGCCACGCCCATCGCCAGCACGTCGATCACCACCAGGTGGGCGATACGCGAGGTCAGAGGGGTATAGATTTCGGTGTCTTCGTGCACGTCGATTGCCAGATTGACGGTCGACAGCTCGGCCAGCGGGGTCTGGCTCGGGCACAGGGTGATCAGCGAGGCCCCGCTTTCGCGCACCAGGTTGGCGGTGATCAGCAGGTCCTTGGAGCGCCCGGACTGGGAAATGCAGATCGCCACGTCGGAGGGCTTGAGCGTCACCGCCGACATCGCCTGCATATGCGGGTCGGAATAGGCCGCCGCGGTCAGCAGCAGGCGGAAGAATTTGTGCTGGGCATCCGCCGCCACCGCGCCCGACGCGCCAAAGCCGTAGAACTCCACGCGCTGGGCCTGGGACATGAGCGTCACGGCCCTTTGCAGCTCCACCGGATCGAGCTTCTCGCGAACCTCCATCAGCGTGTGCAGGGTGGTGTCGAAGATTTTCAGGCTGTAGTCGGCGACCGAGTCGTCTTCATGGATCGCGAACTGGCCGAAGCTCGCCCCCGCGGCCAGGCTCTGGGCCAGCTTGAGTTTCAGGTCCTGGAACCCCGAGCAGCCGATGGCGCGGCAGAAGCGCACGATGGTCGGCTCGCTGATGCCCACGCTGTGGGCCAGGTCGGCCATGGAACTGTGCATGACAGCCGCAGGATCGAGCAGCACATGATCGGCGACCTTGAGCTCCGACTTGCGCAAGAGATGGCGTGACTGGGCTATGTGCTGCAACAGATTCAAGGGCTGGACTCGTTGTTATGGGGCAGACGCCCAAGGATGTAGCAATCTTGTAGTTATACTACATGAATTCGCTTTTTGCCTGCTCAATGCGTAACTGAATCACCTTCGTACCCCACTGTTTTAGCCTCGCGGACTCTTTGTAGCCAGTGGCGCAGCCTGTATCGGCCATGGGCTGCATCGCCATCGCCGCGTCCGCGAAGGCGGCGTTCGGGGTCAATGGAAACCTGTTGCACGTTGTAAGGCGCCTAGGGGGTCTGCGCCCTCAGGAGAGCCGCCAGGCCCTCGGCCTCCACTGGCCGGCTGACCAGGTAGCCTTGCACCTCATCGCACTTCTGTTCCTTGAGAAACGCCAACTGCCCGGGGTGCTCGACCCCCTCGGCCACCACTTTGAGCGACAGGCCGTGAGCCATGGTAATGATGGCCCGGGTAATCGCAGCGTCGGCGCCGCCTTCGCCCAGGCCGCGGATGAATGCCTGGTCGATCTTCACGTAGTCCACCGGAATGCGCTTGAGGTAGCTCAGCGAGGAATAGCCGGTGCCGAAATCGTCGATCGCCAGCTTCACCCCCAGCTCGCGCAATTGCCGGAAGGTGGAAATGATGTGCTCGACACCGTCCAGCAGATGGCTTTCGGTCAGCTCCAGTTCCAGCAGCTGCGGCGCCAGCCCGCTCTCTTGCAGCACGTTGCGCACCAGGCTGACCAGCTTGCCCTGGCGCAGTTGATGCACCGACAGGTTCACCGAAACCCGGATCGCCGGCAGCCCCTGGCGCTGCCAATCGCAGGCTTGCCAGCAGGCCTGGCGCAGCACGAATTCGCCGATCGGACCGATCAGCCCGGTTTCCTCCGCCAGGCCGATGAAATCCCCCGGCGGCACCCGGCCCATGCCGGGATGGTCCCAGCGCACCAGGGCTTCGGCGGCATTGAGGCGGCCCGTGGCGAGGCACAGCTTCGGCTGGTAGAACACTTTCAGCTGGCGCTCCTCAATCGCCTTGCGCAGCTGGTTCTCCAGTTGCAGGCGCTCCAGGGTGCTGGCCTGCAGGCTGGCGGTGTAGAACTGGAAGTTGTTGCCGCCCAGGTGCTTGGCGTGTTGCATGGCGATGTTCGCCTGGCTGACCAGCGCCGGTATTTCCCGGGCGCTGTCGGGCAGCATGCTGATCCCCATGGAGGCGTTGACCACCAGCTCGTGCCCTTCCACGGTGATGGGCAGGCGCAGTTTCGCCGACAGCCGCGTGGCCACCCGGGCCAGGCTCGACAGGTTGCCGTAGGCGTCGAACAGCACCGCGAACTCGTCGCCGGACAACCGGGCGATGGTGTCGGCCTCCGGCAGCGCACTGACCAGCCGCCGGGCCATCTTTTGCAGCAACTGGTCGGCGATGTCGTGGCCCAGGCTGTCGTTGAGCAGCTTGAAGCGGTCCAGGTTGATATGCACCAGGGCCAGGCTACGACCGCCCTGGCGTACCCGCTGGTGGGCATCGCGTAGCCGCTCGCGGAACAGCGAGCGGTTGGCCAGCCCGGTAAGTTCGTCGTAGTGGGTCAGATAGCGCATGCGCTCTTCGGATTCGCGCCGCGCCGAAAGATCGGCGAAGAAACCCACCATGTGGCTGACTTTTCCCCGAGAATCGCGCACCACGTTCAATTGCAGCCACTGCGGATACAGCTCGCCGTTCTTGCGCGCCTCCACCAGTTCGCCCTGCCAGCTGCCGTGCTGCTCGAGGGCCTGGTGAATCATTGAATAGTGGCGCCGCGCGTCGCGGCTGCACGGCAGGTCGACCAGGTTGCGCCCGAGCATGTCCTCGATCTGATACCCGGTGACCCGGCTGAACGCCTGGTTGACCGCCAGCAATACGTAATTGGGGTCGAGGATGACGATGCCTTCGCTGGCCGCCTCGAACACCATCGCCGACAGGCGCCGCTGCTCCTCCTGCTGCTTGCCGGCGCTGATGTCACGGCGGGTGCCGACCATGCGTAACACCCGTCCACCGGCCCCTCGCTCGACCGCACGCCCGCGGTCCTCGATCCACATCCAGTGACCGTCGCCATGGCGCACGCGGTATTCCACCAGGTAGTCCTCGGTGCGTCCTTTCAGGTGTTCCACCAGCGCGCGCTTGAGCAGTGGCAGGTCTTCGGGGTGCAGCAGCGGCTTGAGATGGCTGAGCATCCCTCGCACGAACTCCGGTTCCAGGCCGAACAGCTCCTTGATATGGCTGTGGTGGACCTCATCGGTCTGCAGGTTCCAGTCCCACAACCCCAGCTGGCTGGCCTTCAAGGCCAGCGCCAGGCGCGCCTCGCTCTTGCGCAATGCCTGGTTGGCGGCGTCCAGTTCGCGGCTGCGCCGGGCCACGCGGTCCTCCAGGCCGACCTGGACCTCGCGCAGCTCCTCTTCAGCGCGGCGGCGCTGCTCGACTTCGCGCAACAGCTCGCTGTTGAGCTGTTCGCTGCGGCCCTGCGCCTGTTGCAGATGCTCGATCAGGGCCTGGGTCTGGAAACGCCGCAGCAGCGCCGTGCGGATCAGGCGGTTGACCTGCCAGGCCACCACGCTCAATGACACCAGGAGGATCAACCCCAGCCAGCCCCAGCCGCGCTGCTGCTCGTCGCCGCCCCAGAACAGGTAGCCGATCGCGGGCAGCAGGCAGGGCAAGGTAAAGGACAGGAAGGCCGGCAGACTGACCGCGTAGGCCACGCTGGCCGAGAGGATCGCCGCGCCGATCAGGCCGAAGACCCAGGCCTGCTGCAGGAAATTGTCGGTGGGCATCAAGGCGATGCCGGCGCAGGCCAGGGTCAGGCCGCTGACGGCGGAGCCGAGCAGGAACATGCGGCGCCATACCGGTTGCGCCTGGC
This sequence comes from Pseudomonas sp. MRSN 12121, assembly GCF_000931465.1. Lineage (NCBI taxonomy): Bacteria > Pseudomonadati > Pseudomonadota > Gammaproteobacteria > Pseudomonadales > Pseudomonadaceae > Pseudomonas > Pseudomonas sp. MRSN 12121. Next base: position 6,850,087 of record NZ_CP010892.1, read on the forward strand.
GGCTGGGAATCGCCGAATCGAACGCCGCGACCTGGATCACCCGCAGGGCGACCAGGGCCAGCAACCAGACCATCCACACGCTGACCAGCCAGTAACGCTCCGGACTCCACAACAACCAGGCGCAGACCAGGCCGTTGAGCAGCATGAACAGGGTGGGCAACAGGGAGCCCTGGTACAGCAGGCGCGTGCGCTCTACCGCCATCTCCATGGCGTATTGCTTGCGAATAACCCGAGGCTCCACGGAGGGTCCCGACGGGCCGGTGCTGAGTGTCATAGGCAGTGTTCTTATAATGATGAGCCCGAAACGTCGCCGGAGCATACACAAGCCACCGCCCGGACCAAACTGCCCGGAATCATAAAATCGGCAAATCCGCGCGGCCGCCGATCCTCGCCGGATTCCTCCAGCCAAGCACGGCCAATGGCTGTAGCCCGTGACCGACCGGTCGTCCCCACGCTCTTTTATCGGCTAAACCGAAGCCGGGTTTGCCCGGGGTGCGCCGGCCCCCTAGAATGCCCCGATGCGCGATGATCTCTCCCTTCTGCTGAACTCCCTCAACGATGCCCAACGCCAGGCCGTAGCCGCCTCCCTGGGTCGTCAGTTGGTCCTGGCCGGTGCTGGCTCCGGTAAAACCCGAGTGCTGGTGCACCGTATCGCCTGGTTGATCCAGGTCGAGAACGCCTCGCCCCATTCGATCCTGTCGGTGACCTTCACCAACAAGGCCGCTGCCGAGATGCGCCAGCGCATCGAGCAGTTGATGGGCATCAACCCGGCCGGCATGTGGGTCGGCACCTTCCACGGCCTGGCGCACCGCCTGCTGCGGGCGCACTGGCAAGAGGCCGGCCTGAGCCAGACCTTCCAGATCCTCGACAGCGACGACCAGCAACGCCTGGTCAAGCGGGTAATCCGCGACCTCGGCCTGGACGAGCAGCGCTGGCCGGCCCGCCAGGCCCAGTGGTTCATCAACGGGCAGAAAGACGAAGGCCTGCGCCCGCAGCACATCCAGGCCAGCGGCGACCTGTTCCTGGCCACCATGCGCGGCATCTACGAAGCCTACGAGGCCGCCTGCCAGCGCGCCGGGGTCATCGACTTCTCCGAGCTGCTGCTGCGCGCCCTGGACCTGTGGCGCGACCATCCCGGCCTGCTGGCGCACTACCAGAAGCGCTTCCGCCATGTGCTGGTGGACGAGTTCCAGGACACCAACGCCGTGCAGTACGCCTGGTTGCGCCTGCTGGCCAAGGGCGGCGACAGCCTGATGGTGGTGGGCGACGACGACCAGTCGATCTACGGCTGGCGTGGGGCGAAGATCGAGAACATCCATCAGTATTCCGCGGACTTCCCCGATACCGAGGTGATCCGCCTGGAGCAGAACTACCGCTCCACCGCCGGCATCCTCAAGGCCGCCAACGCCCTGATCGCCAACAACACCGGGCGCCTGGGTAAGGAGCTGTGGACCGATGGCGGCGAGGGCGAGGCGATCAACCTGTACGCCGCCTTCAACGAACACGACGAAGCGCGCTACGTGGTGGAAACCATCGAAAGCGCCCTGAAGACCGGCCTGGCCCGCAGCGATATCGCCATCCTGTACCGTTCCAACGCCCAGTCGCGGGTGCTGGAAGAGGCCCTGCTGCGCGAGCGCATCCCCTATCGCATCTACGGCGGCCAGCGCTTCTTCGAGCGCGCCGAGATCAAGAACGCCATGGCCTACCTGCGCCTGCTCGAAGGGCGCGGCAACGACGCGGCCCTGGAGCGGGTGATCAACGTGCCGGCCCGCGGCATCGGCGAAAAGACCGTCGAAGCGATTCGCGAACACGCGCGCCACAGCCATGTGTCGATGTGGGAAGCGATGCGCCAGCTGGTGGTCAACAAAGGCCTGGCCGGGCGTGCCGCCGGGGCCCTGAATGCGTTCATGGAACTGATCGAGCACCTGGCGACCATCACCGCCGAAATGCCGCTGCACCTGATGACCCAGGTCGTCATCGAGCAGTCCGGCCTGATCGCCTATCACGAGGCGGAAAAAGGCGAGAAAGGCCAGGCTCGGGTAGAAAACCTCGAGGAACTGGTCAGCGCCGCGCGCAACTTCGAACACACCGAAGACGAGCAGGAACTGACGCCCCTGGCGGCCTTCCTCGGCCATGCGTCGCTGGAAGCCGGCGACACCCAGGCCGACGAGCACGAAGACAGCATCCAGCTGATGACCCTGCACAGCGCCAAGGGCCTGGAATTCCCCTACGTGTTCCTGGTGGGCATGGAAGAAGGCCTGTTCCCGCACAAGATGAGCCTGGAAGAACCCGGCCGCCTTGAGGAAGAGCGGCGCCTGGCGTATGTCGGCATTACCCGGGCGATGCAGAACCTGGTGATGACCTACGCCGAGACCCGACGCCTGTACGGCAGCGAAACCTACAACAAGGTGTCGCGTTTCGTACGGGAAGTCCCGAAAGGCCTGATCCAGGAAGTGCGCCTGTCCAATAGCGTCAGCCGTCCGTTCGGCGGTGGCCAGTCGCAGAGCACCAGCAGCCTGTTCGGCGGCAGCGAGATTCCGGAAACCGGCCTCAGCCTCGGCCAGGCCGTGCGCCATTCGGTTTTCGGCGACGGGGTGATCCTCAATTTCGAGGGCGCTGGCGCCCAGGCCCGGGTCCAGGTGAACTTCAGCGAAGGCAGCAAGTGGCTGATGCTCGGCTACGCCAAGCTCGAAGCCATCTGATAAATGCAAGGAGCGGCCGCTCGACGGCTCGCTCCTGCGGTTGGCCCCATTCCGGTATCGAGGAGCAACGCACATGGGCTCGGGCTTCTTTTCTTCCTGGACATTCTGGGCCCTGCTGTCGGCGGCGTTCGCCGCCCTGACCGCGATCTTCGCCAAGATCGGCATCGAAAACCTCAATTCCGACTTCGCCACCCTGCTGCGCACCGTGGTGGTGCTGTTCAGCCTGGCCTTGATTTTGTACGCGACGGGCCAATATCAGTCCCTGGGTTCGATTTCGCCCAGGAGCTATCTGTTCCTGATGCTGTCCGGACTGGCCACCGGCGCATCGTGGATCTGCTATTTCCGCGCGCTGAAAGTCGGGCCGGCCTCGCTGGTGGCGCCGGTGGACAAGCTCAGCGTGGTGCTTGTGGCCGTCCTGGGCGTGCTGCTCCTGGGCGAAAAACTCGACCTGCGGCAATGGTCCGGCATCGCCTTGATCGGCGCCGGGGTGATCCTCCTCGCGCTCAAGCGCTGAGGCGTTGCGGCGCTGAACCCTTGTCCGCGACCAATGGACAAACCTGTAGTGGGCCCACTTGTCTCGACCGAAGCTGAACCGTGGCTGTCAGGCAAAAGCCCGAAACACTCTGCCGCTAGCCAGTGACACTTCACGTGTGCAACATGGCGCGCGTGCCATCCACAAATGGGAATTCCCTTTATGATACGTTTTCTTAGCATCGCCATGGCGTTGTGCATCGGCCTGACGATGAGCCTCGACGCCAACGCCAAACGCTTTGGTGGCGGCAAAAGCGCCGGCGCTGCCCCGACCCACCAGACCAGCCAGATGGCTCCGTCTTCTTCCGGCATGGGCCCTGCCGCCGCGACCGCAGGCGCGGCCGGTGCCGCGGGCGCCGCTGCCAAGGCTGGCGGCGCTTCGCGCTGGCTCGGCCCACTGGCCGGTATCGCCGCGGGCGGCCTGCTGGCTTCCATGTTCATGGGCGACGGCTTCCAGGGCATGCAGATCTTCGACATCCTGATCATGGCGGTCATCGCCTTCCTGGTCTTCCGTTTCATCGCCGCCCGTCGCCGCAAGCAGCAGGAGCAGTACGCTCCGGCCGGCCATGCGCCGATGCAGCGTGAAGCCTTCGAACCTCGGCAACCTGCTGGCGGCTCGATCTTCGGTGGTTCGGCTGCGCCTGCCGCACGTCCGGTGATCAACGCCCCGGCCTGGTTCAACGAAGAGCGCTTCGTCGAAGCCGCGCGCAACCACTTCCAGTCCCTGCAACAACACTGGGACGCCAACGAAATGGACAAGATCGCCGAGTTCGTGACCCCGCAGATGCTGCAATTCCTGAAGCAGGAACGCGCCGACCTGGGCGACGGCTTCCAGTCGACCTACATCGACAACCTGGACGTGCGCCTTGAAGGTGTAGACGACCGCGCCGACAAGACCATCGCCACCCTGACCTTCAGTGGCGTGTCCAAGACCTCGCGTTTCGACCAGGGCGAAGTCTTCAGCGAAAGCTGGAACATGGAACGCGCCCAGGGCGAAAACCAGCCTTGGCTGGTTGCAGGTATTCGCCAGAACGGCTGACCCTCTTCGGTGTCATATCGGTAATCGCAAAACCCCGACTCAGGTCGGGGTTTTGCATTTCACGATTGCACTTGTAGCAAGCTACTGTATAAACCGCCGTCTATTTAAACCGCGCCATAGAGCTAAGAGGACCCAGGCCGTGGAAGAAGTCATCGAACAACTCCGTGAGGCAAACGAACCGGTACCCGTTCCCCTGGAACTGCCGGACGAAGACCTGCTGGTGGAAATCGAAGAACAGCTGTTCATCAATATCCCCTTCGTCTTCAAAGAGTTCCTGTTGACCGTGAGCGATGTCGTCTACGGCAGCCTGGAGCCGGTCACCGTGACCGACCCGCAGTCCCATACCTACCTGCCGGAAGTGGCCGCCACCGCCTGGGACATGGGCGTACCACGCGAGCTGATCCCGATCTGCCAGGACGGCGACGACTACTACTGCGTCGAGGAAGACGGCACCGTGGTGCTGTGGTCCGGCGAAGAAGAGCTGATTACCGAAGAGTCGTGGGAATCGGTGTGGCACTGGGCACGGGACGTCTGGCTGGAAAGCTGATCGCCCCGCTGGCGCAGGCATCGACCACCCGCCCCAGCCACCCTCCAGTGCGCCGGGGCCTGGCTGGCCCAATCAGTGCCCGCCGTCTTCCTTGTGGTTATCCAGGGTATCCAGCAAGGCGACCTGCATACGGGTATGCACCCGGATGAACCAGCGCCACAGCAGCGCGGCCACCGCTGCCGTCACTACTGCGATCAGCATCAGCAGTTCGGTGGTCGGCAGGATGCTCGAAGACAGGGCCGCCAACAGCAGGAAAATCACCAGCAGCGACAGCACCGGGATCACTTCGGCGATCACCCGGCGCACCCGCTGGGTATGCCGCCCGGCCATTTCCGCCTTCACCCCCATTTCCGCCAGCAGCATCGACAGGGCCTTGAGCTTGCGATAGGCGGCGATCAGGAACGGCAGCGATACCAGCAACGCCCCGCCCCAGATCAATGCCTTCTGCCAGCTCGGATCGCTGATCCAGTCCTGCAGATAGTTGCCGATGCGAACCGCGAAATAACCCCCGGCGAAGAAGATCGCCACCACCAGCGCCAGGTTGACCCCGACCTGCAACAGAATCCGCCGGATCATCGAGGCCAGCAGCGCACCCTCGCCTTGCGGCTGGATGCTGCGCAGCCATTCGCCATACATGCCCAGCACCCGGCTCAGGCGGGTGGGCAACACGGCGGCGAGCTTCAGCGACAGCGGGTCGGCAGCGCGGATCAGGTACGGCGTGAGCAAGGTGGTAATCACCGACACCGCGACCGCCACCGGGTAGAGGAAGTTGCTGGTGACCTGCAGAGTCATGCCCAGCGCCGCAATGATGAAGGAGAACTCGCCAATCTGTGACAGGCCCATGCCGACCCGCAGCGAGGTCCGCCCGTCATTGCCGGCGATGAAGGCGCCCAGGCCGCAGGACAGCATCTTGCCCAGGACCACCGCGACGGTGATCACCGCGATCGGCCAGGCGTATTGCAGGAGAATCTGCGGGTCGAGCATCAGGCCGATGGCGACGAAGAAGATGGCGCTGAACAGGTCGCGAACCGGTTCGATCAGCCGCTCGATCTTCAACAATTGCCGCGATTCGGCCATGATCGCGCCGATCAGGAAGGCCCCCAGCACCATGCTGTATTCCAGCTTGACCACCAGCAGGCAGAAGCCGAAACACAGCCCCAGCACCGTGATCAGCAGCATCTCGTTGCTGTCGAACCTGGCGACATAGGCCAGCAGCCGCGGCACCAGCAAAATGCCGATCACCAGAGCGACGATCATGAACAGCGAGAGCTTGCCGACGGTGGAGAACACCTCCCCGGAACTGACGTTGCCACTGACAGCAATGCTCGACAGCAGGGCGATGATGCCGATGCCGAGGATGTCCTCGACGATCAGCACGCCGAAGATCAGCTGGGCGAAGCGCTGGTTCTTCATCTTCAGGTCGTTGAGCGCCTTGACGATGATGGTGGTCGAGGAGATCGCCAGGATCGCCCCCAAGAACAGCGAATCCATGGTGTTCCAGTCAAACCAGCGGCCGATTTCGTAGCCGATCCAGATCATCAGGACGATTTCCAGGAACGCCGCGATAAAGGCCGTGGCGCCCACCTTGAACAGCTTGCGCAGGCTGAACTCCAGGCCCAGGCAGAACATCAGGAAGATCACCCCCAGCTCGGCCAGGGTCTTGATGGTGTCTTCGTCGTGGATCAGGCCGAACGGTGGGGTATGGGGGCCGATGATGAAGCCGGCAACGATATAGCCGAGCACCACCGGCTGCTTGAACCGGTGAAAAAGGATGGTCACCACGCCTGCGACCAGCATGATCACCGCCAGGTCCTGAATAAAGCTGATGGCATGCATGGCAAGAGGCTCCTTGGGTGACATTCTGGCGGTCGAGCCGGCCGCCGGGCAGCGGCCGGCCAGCGGGAAAAGCCCTGGGGACGGGCTTTTGCAGGGTAACATCGCGACTTGTGCCAGGAAGGCGGTGCAATATATGGAAACAGATGCAGCGCCGCGTGACGGCAACCGCCGGCGCGGCGTCCCGTTATCGATGGTTTGAAACGCTGACCGAGCACCCGCAGAGGTGCGCCCGCAACCCCCGCCTACAACCCGTGAGTGTGCTATGGAACCCGGAAACGCCCAGCTGTCGATGACGGTATTGATGACCCCTGACATGGCCAATTTTTCAGGCAATGTCCACGGCGGCACCCTGCTCAAGTACCTCGACGAAGTCGCCTATGCCTGCGCCAGCCGTTATGCCGGCCGCTATGTGGTGACCCTGTCGGTGGACCAGGTGATCTTCCGCGAGCCGATCCATGTCGGCGAACTGGTGACCTTCCTGGCGTCGGTCAACTACACCGGCAATACCTCGATGGAAGTCGGTATCAAGGTGGTCACCGAGAACATCCGCGAGCGTTCGGTACGCCATACCAACAGCTGCTTCTTCACCATGGTGGCGGTCGACGACCAGCGCAAACCCGCCGCCGTGCCGCCCCTGCAGCCAGAAACCAGCGAAGACAAGCGACGCTTCATGCAGGCCCAGCAACGCCGGCAGATTCGCCAGGAGCTGGAAAAGCGCTATCAGGAAATCAAGGACGACGCCTGACTCTCCGACAAGCCAGCCCGCTCCCGCAGCGATCCCCCGGACCTCTAGGAGCGAGCTTGCTCGCGATCCGGCCGCGAAAGCGGCCACCGCCCATCACAGGTCGATCGACACCGCCTCGAACCGCACCCGCGGATGGGTGATCCGGTCCTGGGCGCGCACCAGTTGCAGCTCGTAGCTGGCACAGGCCTGGGTTTCCAGCAGCACCTCATGCACCGCTGCGGCGGTGAACTCGAACGCCGCCACCAGGCTGTCGCCCAGCAGCACCCGGGCCAGGAACAGGCCCGAGGTCAGGTCGCCCACCCCCACCGGCTGACGCGGGAACGCCAGCAGCGGACGCCGCAGGTGCCAGCTGCCTTCGGCGGTCACCAGCAGCATTTCGAACCCCTCCGGCAGCTTGCCCGGGTAATCCAGATGCTTGACCAGCACCGCTTTCGGGCCACGGGCCAGCAATGCCCGGGCCATGGCCAGGCAGTCGAACAGCGATTGCGGCTTGCGCCCGGCGAAGCTGTCCAGCTCCAGCTGATTGGGGCAAAGGAAATCCGCCACAGCGGCCGCCTCTTCCAACAGGAAATCGCTGACCTCTTGGGGCACGATGCAGCCCTTCTCCGGGTGCCCCATCACCGGGTCGCACAGGTACAGGGCCTTGGGATTGATCGCCTTGATCCGCGCCACGCCACTGAGGATCGCCCGCCCCTGTGCCGCGCTCCCCAGGTAGCCGGACAACACCGCGTCGCAATTGCCCAGCTCGCCAATCGCGGCAATGCCTTCCACCAGCGCCGGGATCTGCTGGGGCGGCAACACCTCCCCCGCCCACTGGCCGTATTGCGTGTGGTTGGAGAACTGCACGGTATTGAGCGGCCAGACATTCACCCCGACCCGCTGCATGGGGAACACCGCGGCGCTGTTGCCGGCATGGCCGAAGACCACATGGGACTGGATCGCGAGCAGATGAGGCGTGCGTTTCATTCGGGTCATTCCGTAAAACGATTGAAATTCGAGCCGCGCAGTATGCGACTAAACGCAACCTGTACGACAGACCGAAGACGCAGTTAAGCTGGTGCGACTTCGTTGGAGCGCACCTCATGCTGACCCTTGGAAACATTTTCGTGCTGATGCTGCTGGCGACCGGCGCCGCCTGGCTATGGCACAACCACGGCTTGCGCGAGCGGGCGCTGGAACGGGTCAAGCAGCATTGCGCGCGGCTCGACATCGAGCTGCTGGACGGCAACGTGGCATTGAAGCGCATCGGCTTCGTCAGGGACGCCAGCGGTCGCCGGCGCCTGGCCCGGGTCTACAACTTCGAGTTCACCGTCACCGGCGAGACCCGCCACGCCGGGACCATCACCCAGTTCGGCGCCCATAGCGCGCAGATCGAACTGGCGCCCTACCCGATCGAAACCCCTGCACCACCGCCCGCACCGCCCATCCACAGCGCCGAGGTGATCGAGCTGAGCCAGTGGCGCGAAGGGCGCAGCAAATAGCAGCCGCCGCAACCCTGTAGGAGCGAGGCTTGCCCGCGAAGAATCTCGACGATGACACGGAGTGGCAGATAGAGCGCCGCTTCGCGGCTATCGCGGGCAAGCCTCGCTCCTACAAAAGCATGGGTTGGGTTATTGGCAGCAGGCGGCCAGGGATTGTTGCAGGACAGCCGCGTCTTGCGCCTCGCCGAAGATCAGCTCGATCCGCGAATCGCGGCGCCATTCGCTGGGTTGCCATTGCGGCACGGCGTTATCCAGGGCATTGCCCGACACCCAGCCCCGGGCCCCGTGAATCACCAGCTTGGCCCGCCGCCAGTCGAGGGTCGCCAGCCAGCGCGCCACGCGCTCGACGTCGAACACCACGCTCGGATGCCAGCGCCAGCCGACACTCCAGCCTCCCTCCTGGGCCTGGCTCAGGCAGATGGGCAAGGCCGGATCGCTCCAGACCGCGGGCAATTGCGCCAGCCCCTTGGGGACGTCGAAGTCCGGGGCCGGCCCACCGGCGTGCACGTCCATGCCCGGCAAACGCTCCAGCGGCAACGCCCCTCGGCGGGTCCAGAACACCGGGCAGTCCGGCAGCTGTTCGAGAACCCGCTGTCGCTGCGCCGCGGTCAACCCTTCGTCCTTGTTCAACACCAGCAGGCCGGCGCCGGGCAGCGCCTGCTGCTGGGCTGGCGGCAGCGGCTTGCCGGCGGCCAGCGCCTGGGCGTCCAGGACCAGCACGGCAGGCTGCACCGCCAGGACGTTTTGCCAGGGCGCCTCGCGCAATTGCTGGAGCAACTGCGCCGGATGCCCCAGCCCGGAGGGTTCGATAAACAGGCGGTCGGGCCTGGCCTTGCGCAGCAGCCGCCCGAGGCCGACCTGGAACGGCGCGCCGTTCACACAGCACAGGCAACCACCGGCCACTTCGCCCAGGGCGATACCGTCCGCGTCCCGGGTCAGCAGCGCCGCGTCCAGGCCGATCTGGCCGAACTCGTTGATCAGCACCGCCCAGCGCTCGGCGGCCGGGCGCTGGGCCAGCAGGTGCTGGATCAGGCTGGTCTTGCCGGCGCCCAGGGGGCCGGCGATGACGTGGGTGGGAATGTTCTGCAACATGCCGAGACAGTGGTCCTGAGGGAGAAGGCTATTCATCCTACGCTAAGCGGCCTCTGTAGGAGCGAAGCTTGCTCGCGATAGCCACAAGGCGGCGGTCTTTCCACCACACCGCGTTATCGTTGACGTCGGGCAAGCCGGATCGCCCGCCCGCTTCTACGGAAGAGCACGTGGAATCAGGCCAGCCAGTCCAGGGTGAGGATCAGCCGGCGCTCGCCGGGGGCAAGCTGCGGCGAGCGATGGATCAGGCCGAAACCTTCGTTGCCCAGCCATTTCTCGCCCTTGAACAAGGCCACTTCGCCACTGGCGATCTGCTCGATCGCCGCGGCAGCCGCGGGTTCGGCCGCAGCCTGGCCCAACTGCCGGCGATCCATGGCGCCCTCACGCAACCACTCGCTGCCCACACCGGCATAGGTGGTGATCAGGCGCACCGGCACATGATCGACATGAAAACGCGGGCACATGGCCTTATCCAGCACCCGCAGGCGCAGGCCGATACGCCGGGCGCCCAGCAGGCAGGAAAACGCGCTGACCAGCCAGGCGACATCGGCGATGAAGCCATCGTAACCCTGCAGGTCGCCGAACCCCGACGCCAGGCCGCGCAAATCCGGCTCGTCGTCTTCCGATTCGAGCTCCAGCGACAGCGACTCGGCCAAAGGCTCGTTCAGCGACAGCAGCAAGGCGCCAAAATCGGCGATATGCGCCGGCAGGCGGCGCTGCCACAAGGCCAGGTTGACCTCGTCGTTCAACACCTCGGCGAGGACGATCGGGGCCGTGCCGACAGACTGGCGCCGGCCGCCCTGCGGCCTCGGCGGCAGAAGGATGGTTTCTTGCCCGATCGAACGACGGCCAGCCGCCCGCGCCGGGCTCAGGGGTGGGTAGAGCATCAGGCGGCCGCCTCTTCGTGCCAGGGGCCGAACGGGTCGTGCAGCAGGCGCCAGCCTTCCACGCCCTGGGCCATTTCATCGTCGTTCAACAGGCACGCGTCGAGTTCGGCGGTCAGCCGGGCGAAGTCGATGTTCTGGCCGATGAACACCAGTTCCTGGCGGCAGTCGCCGGTGGCGGCGGTCCAGTTCTGCATGATCGCCGCAGTGCTTTCCTGATCCTGCGGCCAATGCTGTTTCGGCACGAAGCGCCACCAGCGCCCGGCAAAACCGTGGCGCATCAGGCCGCCGGCCTGGGACCAGCTGCCCGCTTCCTGATACTTGCTCGCCAGCCAGAAAAAGCCCTTGGAGCGCAGCAGCTTGCCGTTGCTCCAGGGACGATTGATGAAGTCGAAGAAGCGCTGGGGGTGGAACGGCCGCCGCGCCCGGTAGGCCGTGGAGGCGATACCGTATTCCTCGGTTTCCGGCACGTGTTCGCCCCGCAGTTCCTGCAACCAGCCGGGGGCCTGGGCGGCCCGCTCGAAATCGAAACGGCCGGTGTTGAGGATCTGCTCCAGGGGCACCTCGCCCATCACCATGGGGATGATCCTGGCCTGGGAATTGAGGCGCTCGAGGATCGCGATCAGCTCCTGGCGCTGGTCGCTGCCGATCAGGTCGATCTTGCTGATCAGGATCACGTCGGCGAACTCGACCTGCTCGATCAGCAGGTCGGTGATCGAACGCTCGTCCTCCTCGCCCAGGGTTTCGCCGCGTGAAGCCAGGCTTTCCGCCGCCTGGTAGTCGAGCAGGAAATTCATCCCGTCGACCACCGTGACCATGGTGTCCAGGCGGGCGATATCGGCCAGGCTCTGCCCCGCTTCGTCGCGAAAGGTGAAGGTCTCGGCCACCGGCAGCGGCTCGGAAATCCCCGTGGACTCGATCAGCAGGTAATCGAAACGCCCGTCCCTGGCCAGCTTGCCGACTTCCTCCAGCAGGTCTTCGCGCAGGGTGCAGCAGATGCAGCCGTTGCTCATTTCCACCAGCTTTTCTTCGGCGCGGTTGAGGCTGACATCGCGCTGCACTTCGCTGCCATCGATGTTGATTTCGCTCATGTCGTTGACGATCACCGCCACCCGCAGGTTGTCGCGGTTGCGCAGGACGTAGTTGAGCAGCGTGCTTTTGCCGGCGCCGAGAAAGCCGGACAGCACGGTAACGGGAAGACGGTCGGTCATGGGTGGGTCCTCATCGGGGGCTGGGGGCTGAGTCGGATCGCCGTTGATGGCGTTCGCGCAGCTCTTGGCGTTCTTTGGCTTCGATACACAGGGAGGCGGTGGGCCGCAGCAGCAGGCGCTTGAGGCCGATGGGCTCGCCGGTTTCACGGCACCAGCCGTATTCGCCACGGGCCAGGCGCTCGAGGGCTTCGTCGATCTTGTCCAGCAGCTTCTTTTCCCGCTCCAGCAGGCGCAGCTGCCACTGGCGCTGCTCTTCGGCGCTGCCGATGTCGGCGGGGTCGCTGTGGGGCTCCTGCTCACGCAGGACATCGAACTCACCGGCAATGCGCTCTTGCAGTTCAACGCGCTGGGCCAGCAGCAACTCGCGGAAAAAGGCTTGCTGGGCGTCGTTCATGTAGTCCGCCTCGGGCTGGGCGAGCAGTTGCGCTTCGGTCATGGGGTGTCGAGTCATGGCGGGGATCACGGATCGGGCTTTATTTTATGTTATATTATAACAGTCCAAATAAGCCAATCCTCTCTTGCCGCCCGCGACGAAGGGCGGGATGCTTGAGCGTCCGCCGTCGAGAAAATTCCATGCGCAACGCCCTGAACTACACGCTGCTCGGCCTCTCGTTGCTGATGGCCGACGCCGCCATCGCACAAGTGCCGAGCCCGCTGGCCACCTGCACCCGCAGCGCCAACCTGCTGGCCTGCGTGGACGCCGAAGGCAATGCCTACAGTGTCGCGACCGTGGGCAATACCCTGTACCTGCGCGGCTTCGAGGTGGCCGGCAAGCGCTATTGGGCGCAAACCAGCAGCCGCTACGGGCAACTGACGTTTTTCACCGGCCTGGCCTCCGACGGCGAAGCCTGGGTCGGCTACAGCCAGCGCGTCGGCTGGACCACCCGCAACCGGTTTTCCAGCTCCGGCGGCAGCAGCGCCAAGTTCACCTGCAACCGGATCACCGGCTGCTGAGCCGAGCACCACGTATGAGCACAGCTTGCGTGCGATGAAGGCACCGCGGGGTATCTGACCTGCCGCGTGAGCGTTCATCGCGGGCCAGCCTCGCTCCTACGTCAGACCTGACCTTTTTTCTGTTCCTGCAACCAGGCCATATAGCTGTTCACCGGCGGGTTCTTCTGGAAGTAGCTCTGCAAGCCGGCGAACAGCCCATCGGCAATCGCCTGCTGGTGCCGCGCGGTGACCAGGCGCTGGCTGTCGCGGCTGTTGGAAATGAAGCCGGTCTCCACCAGGATCGACGGCACGTCGGGCGACTTGAGCACCGCGAAACCGGCCTGCTCCACGCGTTTCTGATGCAGGGTGGTGATGCCCGCCAGGCTGCCCAGGATCGTGCTGCCCAATTGCAGGCTGGCGGCGATGGTGGCGTTCATCGACATGTCGAGGATCACCCCGGCGAGCATCGGGTCCTTGTCTTTCAGATTGAGCAGGCTGGTGGCGCCCAGCAGATCCACGCCGTTCTCGCGCTGCGCCATGAAACGCGCCGTGGCCGAGGTGGCGCCGCCTTCGGACAGGGCATACACCGACGCCCCGGACGCCGTCAGGCGCGGTGCCGCATCGGCATGCACCGAGATGAACATGTCGGCCTTGTGCTGGCGGGCGATCTCCACCCGTTTGCGCAGCGGGACGAAGAAGTCGTCGTTGCGCACCAGTTTCACGGTGAAGCCCTTCTCGCGCTTGAGCCGCTTGGCCAGCAACTGGGCAATCGACAGCACCACATCCTTCTCCCGCTCGCCTCGCGCGCCGACCGCTCCCGGGTCCTTGCCGCCGTGGCCCGGGTCGACCACGACGACGATGTCGCGCTTGGGGTGCGCACTGTCCGCCGGCGTTTCACGTTGCAGCGCAGGTGCGCTGGCGGCCGCCAACTGCCGTGGAACAACAGCGGCGTTGCTCAAGTCCAGCACCAGGCGATGGCCCTGGCCATCCTGGGGCGGCAGCAGAAAGCTGTTGAGCCGCACCGGCTCGGCCAGATCGAGCACGATCCGCGTATCGCCCTGGCCGAAATGCCCGGAACGGATCGCACGAATCACCGTATTGCCCAGGGCCAGTTGGGAAAAATCGCCACTGAGCCGGGCCCCGCTCAGATCGATGATCAGCCGTTCCGGCGCGCTCAGGGAAAAGGTCTTGTATTGCACCGGTCCGCTCAGGTCGAGCACCAGCCGCAACTTGTCGCTCGAATTCCACAACCGCGCGTTACGGATCTGGGTGGCGGACACCCCCAGGGGCAGGACCAGGGTTGCGCTGGCCAGCAGCAGGTTGAGCAATTGACGTCTGTGCATGACTTACACCGCAGTTTGGGAAACATCCGTACTCGATAGAGGCGCGATAAAAAACCTTGAGGAAAAGGTTTCATCGTTCGCACCGTTATAATATAACATTTGATCTTTTCCAACGACGGACCTGCTCATGAACGCGCTGACTCTGCCGGATATCGCCGCGCAGGCCGCACGCCAGGCCCTGCCCCTTGAGTGGGTGGGCATGTGCGGCATTGCCTTACCTGTGTTGTTCGATGGCCAGCGGATAGGCGCCACCGCGGATGCCGGGGTCAGCCTCGACGATGGCGAAGCCCGCGGCATTCATATGTCGCGCCTGTATCTGGCGCTGGAAATGCTCGAACAGGAAAACCTCACGCCTCAGCTGATGCGGCGCTTGCTGCAACGTTTTCTCGACAGTCACGAGGGCCTGTCCCACAGCGCCTATCTGCGCATTCATGCCGACCTGCTGCTGAAACGCCCGGCCTTGATCAGCCCGCTGGCCGGTTGGAAAACTTACCCGGTGAGCATCGAAGCACGTCTGCAAAACTCGATGTTCCACGTGGAACTAAAAATCGAGGTGCCTTATTCCTCGACGTGCCCTTGCTCCGCAGCGCTTTCTCGCCAACTGATCCAGCAGCAGTTCATCGAGGACTTCGCCAACCAGCCATTGCAGCATGCAGACGTCCTGGCCTGGCTCGGCAGCCCGAAAGGCATAGTCGCCACGCCCCACAGCCAGCGCAGCAGCGCGCAGCTGCAATTGCGCCTGGACGACTTTCTCGACGAGCTGCCTTTGATAGCCGTGATCAACGACGCCGAAGCCGCCCTCGGCACCGCCGTACAGACCGCCGTAAAACGCGCCGACGAACAGGCCTTCGCCCTCGCCAACGGGCAAAACCTGATGTTCTGCGAAGACGCCGCCCGCCGCCTGAACCTGGCCCTGCAACGCTCGCCGGGCATCCGCGCCTTCCAGGTGCGCGTGGTGCACGCCGAAAGCCTGCACGCCCACGACGCCGTGGCTGAAAGCCGCTGGAACTGGGGGAGCGCATGATCGCCCTGCAAGCGTTGCGCTGGGGCCCGCCCGGGCAACCGTTGACCCCGGCGCTCGACCTGCAGCTGCCCGCCGGCAGCCTGACCGCCGTCATCGGCGCCAACGGCTCCGGCAAAAGCAGCCTGCTGAAAGTCATCGCCGGCCTGCAAAAGCCCCTGGCCGGGAAAGTCACGTTGCAGGTGCCACGCCGCGGCGGCCTGTCTTTCCTGCCGCAGCAGCAATACCTCGACCGACAGTTCCCGATCACCCTGCAAGAGCTGGTGGCGGCGGGTTTCTGGGGCAGTCGACAAAGCTCGCAACAGCGAGCCGAACGCTTGCGCCAGGTGCTCGAAGACTGGTGCCTGGGCGGTCTCGAACAACGCCCGTTGATGGCCCTTTCCGGCGGCGAATTGCAGCGCGCCCTGCTCGCCCGCCTGAGCCTCGGCGAAGCACCGCTGTCGCTGCTGGACGAACCTCATGCGGCCCTCGATGAACTGGGCCAGGCGCTGCTGTGGAAACACATCCACGCCTGGCAGCAACAAGGCCGCACGCAGATCGTGGTCTGCCATGACCTGGCCGCCGTTCGCCAACACCTGCCGCAGGCGCTGCTGATCCGCACCAGCGGCTGCGTGTTCGGCGCCAGCCGCGAACTGATCGCCGCACCGCTGCACACGCAGGTGGCCTGATGCTGATCGCCGCCCAGCTCTGGCAACCCTTCCACGAGTTCGTGTTCATGCGCCGGGCGTTGCTCGGCGGCCTGGTGCTGGCGTGCAGCACCGCGCCGCTGGGGGTGTTCCTGATCCTGCGGCGCATGAGCCTGATCGGCGACGCCGTGGCTCACGGCATCCTGCCCGGCGCGGCGCTGGGCTTCTGGTTCGCCGGGGTGAGCCTGCCGGCGCTGACCCTCGGCGGCCTCGGCGCGGGCCTGGGCATGGCCGGCCTGGCCGCCTGGGTCACCCGGCGTACCGGCTTGCGCGAGGACGCCAGCCTGGCCGCGATCTATCCAATTTCCCTGGCCAGCGGCGTGCTGATCCTCGGCCTCGCCGGCAAGCGCCTGGACCTTTTGCACCTGTTGTTCGGCTCGGCGCTGGCAGTGGACGGGCCGACCCTCACGGGCATGCTCTGGGTATCCGGGTTCAGCCTGGTAGCCATGGCGCTGATCTACAAGGCGCTGCTACTGGACACCCTCGACCCGCTGTTCCTCAACAGCGTCAGCCGCCTCGGCCCCCTCGCCCACGGCCTGTTCCTGACCCTGGTGGTGCTCAACCTGGTGATCGGTTTCCAGGCCATCGGCGCGCTGATGGTGGTCGGCCTGATGATGCTGCCGGCCGCCGCCTCGCGCTTCTGGAGCCGGAGCCTGCCGCTGCTGATCGCCATCAGCGCCGCGTTCGGCTGCCTCTCGGTCTGGCTCGGCCTGCTGCTGTCGTTCCACTACTCGCTGCCCAGCGGCCCGGCCATCGTGCTGGTCGCCGGCGGCCTGTACCTGCTGTCCGTGGTGTTCGGTCCGGTGCACGGCCTGTTGCGCCGTCCGCCTTTGCTCACATCCCCATGAGGTGTTTCCCGATGCGCGCCCTACTTGTGCTCTGCAGTCTGTTGCTGTCGTTGTCCACCGCCCAGGCCGCGGACAAACTCGCCGTGGTCACCAGCTTCAGCATCCTCGCCGACATCACCCGGCAGATCGGCGGTGAGCATGTCGAGATCGCCGACATGGTCGGCCCCGACGCCGATGCCCATACCTACGAACCGACCCCGGACGACGCCAAGGCCCTGCTCAAGGCGCGGCTGGTGATCAGGAACGGCCTGGGTTTCGAGCCCTGGCTGGACCGCCTGGTGGCCAGCACCGGCACCCAGGCCACGCTGGTCACCGCCAGCCGCGGCGTGATTCCGCGCTCCCTGGAGGAAGACGGCGAGACCGTGCCCGACCCGCATGCCTGGCACAACCTGGCGAACATCGAGCTCTACGTGAGCAACATCACCAAGGCCCTGGTCGCCGCCGATCCGCCGCACCAGGCCGACTATGCACGCAACAGCCAGGCCTACCTGAAACGCATCCATGCCCTGCTGGCCGAAGCCAAGGCCAAGCTCGGCTCGCTGCCCGCCGGCAATCGCAAGATCGTCACTTCCCACGACGCCTTCGGTTACCTGGGGCAGGCCTATGGAATCGACTTCATGGCGCCCCAGGGTCTGTCCACCGAACGCGAACCCTCGGCCGCCGAGGTCGCGGCGCTGATTACCCAGATCCGCAACGCCAGGGTCAAGGCGGTGTTCATGGAGAACATCAAGGACGCACGCCTGCTCAAGCAGATCGCCGACGAAAGCGGTGCCCGTATCGGCGGCACCCTGTACTCCGATGCCCTGGCCGCCCAGGGCCCGGCCAGCACCTTCACCGGGTTGTTCGAATACAACCTGAACACCCTGTACGACGCCCTGAGCCAGCCATGACGCCGCGCCCGCCCCTGTCGATGCTCGACCTGGAAAGCGCGCCCATCGGCAGCCGCTGGCCTCTCACCGGCGTACTCGATGCCCTGCCCTGGAACGCCGACGGCCTGATCGCCGCCATCGCCCAGCGGCACGACACCGGCGAGGTGCTGATGCTGGCCTGGATGAACCGCAAGGCGCTGGCCGAGACCCTGGCCAGCGGCCAGGTCTGCTACTGGTCGCGCTCGCGCCAGCAACTGTGGCGCAAGGGCGAAAGCTCCGGGCATCGCCAACGCCTGCGCGAAGCCCGCCTGGACTGCGACGGCGACGCGGTCCTGCTGCTGGTGGAGCAGCAGGGCCCGGCCTGCCACACCGGGCGCCCCAACTGTTTCTACAACGCCATTCGCGACGGCGCGGTGCAGATCATCAGCGAACCGATCCAGGAGCCCACCCCATGATTCGCAAGAACCCTTCCGGCGACCTGCCGGTCATCGCCGAGTCGGCCTATGTCGACAAGACCGCCATCATCTGCGGCAAGGTGGTGATCGGCGAAAACGTCTTCGTCGGCCCTTATGCAGTGATCCGCGCCGACGAAGTCAACGAGCACGGCGCCATGGACCCGATCATCATCGGCGCCAACTCGAACATCCAGGACGGCGTGGTGATCCACTCCAAGTCCGGCGCGGCGGTGACCATCGGCGAGTTCACCTCCATCGCCCACCGCTCCATCGTCCATGGCCCGTGCAGCGTCGGCGACCGGGTGTTCATCGGCTTCAACAGCGTGCTGTTCAACTGTGCGGTGGGCAACGGCAGCGTGGTCCGGCACAACTCGGTGGTCGATGGCCGCGACCTGCCACAGGGCTTCTACGTACCCTCCACCACCCGCATCGGGCCCAACACCGATCTCTCGCAGTTCCCGCCGGTCAGCGTCAGCGCATCGGAATTCTCCGAAGACGTGGCGCGCACCAACGTCGACCTGGTGCGCGGTTACAAAGCCCTGCAGAACGAGTTCTGAAGCCATGAACAGCGTGCTGATTCGTAATGCCCGGCTGGTCAACGAAGGACGCGAGTTCGACGCCGACCTGCTGGTGGACCACGGGCGCATCGTGAAGATCGCCAGCGGCATCGAAGGCGAGAATGCCCGCGTCGAGATCGATGCCCGGGGGCAATGGCTGCTGCCGGGGATGATCGACGACCAGGTGCATTTCCGCGATCCCGGCGCGCCGGAAAAAGGCAGCTTCCACAGCGAGTCGCGGGCGGCCGTGGCAGGCGGCATCACCAGCTTCATGGACATGCCCAACACCCAGCCCGCGACCCTGACCCTGGACGCCCTGGCCGACAAGAAACGCCGCGCGGCGATCAACTCGGTGGCCAACTATGGCTTTCACTTCGGTGTCAGCCGCGACAACCTCGACACCGTCGCCGCCCTCGATCCGTGCCAGGTGGCCGGG
The DNA here is from genome assembly GCF_000931465.1 of Pseudomonas sp. MRSN 12121. NCBI lineage: Bacteria > Pseudomonadati > Pseudomonadota > Gammaproteobacteria > Pseudomonadales > Pseudomonadaceae > Pseudomonas > Pseudomonas sp. MRSN 12121. Next base: position 6,869,300 of record NZ_CP010892.1, read on the forward strand.
GTCAAGGTGTTCATGGGCGCCTCCACCGGCAACATGCTGGTGGACGACCCGCAAGTGCTGGAGCGCCTGTTCGCCGAGGTGCCGACCCTGCTCCTGGCGCACTGCGAACACACGCCGAGCATCCAGGCCAACGAACAGCGGATGCGCGAACGTTTCGGCGAAGCGATTCCCGCCGTCGCCCATCCGCTGATTCGCGACGCCGAAGCCTGTTACCGCTCCTCGTCGCTGGCGGTGGATCTGGCCAGGCGGCACGGCACGCGCCTGCATGTCTTGCACCTGACCAGCGCCCGCGAACTGGCGCTGTTTGAAGACAAACCCTTGGCGCAAAAACGCATCACCGCCGAAGTCTGCCTGCACCATCTGCTGTTCGACGACCGCGACTACGCGCGCCTCGGGCACCTGATCAAATGCAACCCGGCGATCAAGACTCGCGCCGACCGCGACGCCCTGCGCCAGGCCTTGCTCGGCAATCGCCTGGACGTGATCGGCAGCGATCATGCGCCCCATACCTGGGCGCAAAAACAGCTGCCCTACCGGCAAGCGCCGTCCGGCCTGCCGCTGTTGCAACACGCCCTGCCCGCCCTGCTGGAACTGGTGGCCGACGGCGTGCTGCCGCTCACCACCCTGGTGGAAAAGACCAGCCATCGGGTCGCCGAGCTGTTCGCCATTCCCGACCGCGGCTACCTGCGCGAGGGGTACTGGGCCGACCTGGTGCTGATCCAGCCGGAACCCGAGGGCCTGGCCGTGGACCGCCAGCCGATCCTCGCCCAATGCGGCTGGACGCCATTCGCCGGGCGCCGTTTTCGCCACAGCGTCGCCACCACCCTGGTGTCGGGGCAGCTCGCCTGGCACGCCGGGCGCCTGCATGACGATTGCCAGGGACTGCCGCTGCGCTTCACCCGCTGAACCTCTTGCACCGATCCCACCCTCGAAACACCAAGGAACACCCAGATGATCCACATCACCCTCCCCGACGGCTCGCGACGCGAGTACGACCAGCCGCTTTCCGTGTACGAGGTGGCCGCGAGCATCGGCCCCGGCCTGGCCAGGGCCACGGTCGCCGGCCGGGTCGACGATCGGCTGGTGGATTGTTCCTTTGTGCTCGAGGGCGATGCCCGGGTCAGCATCGTCACCGCTCGCGAGCCGGAAGGCCTGGAAATCCTGCGCCACTCCTGCGCGCACCTGCTGGCCATGGCGGTGAAGGAGCTGTATCCCACGGCGCAGGTGACCATCGGCCCGGTGATCGAAGACGACTTCTTTTACGACTTCGCCTACGAACGGCCTTTCACCCCCGACGACCTGCAACACATCGAGGCGCGCATGGTGCGCCTGGCCGCCACCAATCACGCCGTCCGCCGACGCGAACTGTCCCGGGACGATGCCCTGGAGTATTTCGCCAGGCTGGGGGAGCACTACAAGGTCGAGCTGATCCGCGACATCCCGCAGGACCAGGTGCTGTCGCTGTATCGCCAGGGCGATTTCGAGGACCTGTGCCGCGGCCCCCACGTGCCGTTCACCGGGATCCTGCAGGCGTTCAAACTGACCAAGGTCGCCGGCGCCTATTGGCGCGGCGATGCCGGCAACGCACCACTGCAACGGATCTACGGCACCTGCTGGGCCACCCAGAAGGACCTCAAGGATTACCTGACCCGCCTGGAAAAAGCCGGCAAACGCGACCACCGCAAGCTCGGGCAACAACTGGACCTGTTCCACTTCGACGACTGCGCGCCGGGCTCGGTGTTCTGGCACGCCAAGGGCTGGACCCTGTTCCAGCAACTGCTCGGCTACATGCGCCAGCGCCAGGAGCAGGCCGGCTACCAGGAAGTGAACACCCCCGATGTGATGGACCGCGGCCTCTGGGAAACCTCCGGGCATTGGCAGAACTACCGCGACCACATGTTCACCACCAGCACCGAAGACCAGCGGATCTTCGCCCTCAAGCCGATGAACTGCCCCGGCGCGGTGTCGATCTTCGCCCGCGGCCTGAAGAGCTACCGCGACCTGCCGCTGCGCATCGCCGAGTTCGGCAAGGTGCATCGCTACGAGCCCTCAGGGGCGTTGCACGGGTTGTTGCGGGTGCGCCATTTCACCCAGGACGACGCGCACATTTTCTGCACCCCCGCGCAGATGCAGGCGGAATGCGCACGCACCATCGCCCTGGTGTTCGACATCTATCGCGACTTCGGCTTTCACGAGGTCGCGGTCAAGCTCTCCACCCGGCCGGCCCACCGCATCGGCAGCGACGCCACCTGGGACCAGCTGGAGGGCGCGCTCCGCGGTGCCCTGGAGACAATGGCCATCGACTATCGGGTCAACCCCGGCGAAGGCGCGTTCTATGGTCCGAAACTGGAGTTCGTGCTGCGCGATGCCATCGGCCGCGACTGGCAATGTGGCACCCTGCAAGTCGACCTCAACCTGCCGGAACGTTTCGCTATCGGTTACATCGACGAACAGGGCGAGCGCCAGCGTCCGGTGATGCTACATCGCGCCCTGTTCGGCTCGCTGGAACGCTTCATCGGCATCCTCATCGAGCATTACAGCGGTGCCCTGCCAACCTGGCTGGCGCCCCAACAGGCCGTGGTGATCAACATCAGCGAAAGCCAGGCCGACTACGCCAGGGCCGTGAGCGACACCCTGCGCCAACACGGCCTGCGCGCCAGCGCCGACCTGCGCAACGAGAAGATCAGCTACAAGATCCGCGAACACAGCCTGCAGAAAGTGCCCTACCTGCTGGTGATCGGCGACAAGGAAAAGGACGGGGGATTTGTCAGTCTGCGCAGCCGCCATGGCGAGGACCTGGGGCGGCTGACGGTCAGCGAGGTGGTGGAGCGCTTGCGGATGGAGTTGTAGCGGCGGGGTTCGAGCGGACGTCATCGCGGGCAAGCCTCGCTCCTACAGGAGCGAGGCTTGTCCGCGGAGCTTTCAGGCCCTTGGTTTGACCGTCCCGCAATCCTGTCCCAGCCACACCGCGCGGGTGTCCATGCTGCCCTTCTGCTGGAAGCCGGTGGCATTGAAGGTGCCGTTGACGTTGGTGGTGAACTCGCGATCGCTGACGAATTTCGCCACGCCCGAACCCTGGGCTCTCGGGCAGCTGAAGCGGAATTTCCACTGGTTGGACGTCCGGTCGGTGACTTCCTGGCGGCAGCCCGATTGCGGGTCCTGCAGGGGAATGGTGTCGGACTTCACCTGCTCCGGCGTCAGGCAGACGCGGATGCCTTTACCGCCCATGGTGACGCCCTGCTTCTCCAGCTGCGCGCGCTGTTCGGGCGTCAGCTGTTGCTGCAACTGGCCGAGGATCAGCGACAGATCCGGCAGGCTCTGATCGTCGACCTTCATGTTGCTGGTGGTCAGCTCCCACAGGCCCGGTTGCAGCATCTGGGCCTGCGCGGTCAGCGGAAGCGAGACAACGGCAGCCATGGCCAAACCCAGTAGACGAAGCTTCATCGAATGACTCCTAGACAATAGTGGCCGTTAGACGCCAAAAACGCAGCGGCGTTGCATGACGAATTAATTAGCGACAACCGCAGTCGAACATGGTCTGTTAGGGTCTGTGCGAACCGTCGGCGCTGCCGCTTTTTGCCAGATCCCCGGCATTGAATCTTCAGGAGCTGGAACTGCCCCATGGATTATTTTGGCCCACATATCTTCGGTTATCTGATTGCCACGCTGCACGCTCTCGGCCTGATCGCCGCCATCCATGCCGTGCTGACCGTACGGACCGCCCAGGGCGCCATCGCCTGGGCCCTGTCGCTGCTGTTCATGCCGTACCTGACCCTCATCCCCTACCTGGTGTTCGGCCGCAGCACCTTCGACGCCTATATCCAGGCCCGGCGCCAGGCCAACCTGGAAATGCGCAAGGCGATCAACGACCTGAACTGGCGGCCCTGGGTCGAGGAAGCCTTGAGCGCGCGCGCCTCCAGGGCCTACACCTCGCTGCGGGCGATGCCCAAGCTGGGGCGCATGCCCTGCCTGGCCAGCAACCATGTGCAATTGCTGGTCAATGGCGAGGCCACGTTCGAGGCGATTTTCACCGCCATCGAGCAAGCGCGCACCGCGGTGCTGATCCAGTTCTTCATCATCCACGACGACGATCTGGGCCGCCGCCTGCAACAGCTGCTGCTGAAAAAAGCCGGCGAAGGCGTGGCGATCCATCTGCTCTACGACCGCATCGGCAGCCATTCCCTGCCACATTCCTATGTACAACCGCTACGAGACGCCGGCATCCAGGTGCATGCCTTCGCCACCCGCAGCGGCTGGCTCAACCGTTTCCAGGTCAACTTTCGCAATCACCGCAAGATCGTGGTCGTGGACGGCCTGCTGGGGTTTGTCGGCGGGCACAACGTAGGCGACGAATACCTGGGCAAGAAACCGCCACTGGCGCCCTGGCGCGATACCCATGTGGCGGTCAGCGGCCCGGTGGTGGCCTGCCTGCAGGAGTCCTTCGCCGAAGACTGGTTCTGGGCTTCGCGGCAATTGCCGCCGCTGATCCTGCCCGACACCTACCCCGACGACGGCGTGCTGTGCCAGTTGCTCGCCAGCGGCCCGGCAGACCCGTACGAGACCTGTTCGCTGTTCTTTGTCGAAGCCATCCACGCGGCCACCGAACGGGTCTGGCTCACCAGCCCCTACTTCGTTCCCGACGAAGCCGTCTTCTCCGCCTTGCGCCTGGCGGTCCTGCGGGGGGTGGACGTGCGCATCCTCCTGCCGTCGCGTGCGGACCACAAGATCGTCTACGCAGCCTCCAGCCTGTACGCCTTCGAAGCGGTGCGCGCCGGCGTGCGGGTGTTTCGTTACCAGCCGGGTTTCCTGCACCAGAAGGTGGTGCTGATCGACAGCGAAATCAGCGCGATCGGCAGCGCCAACCTGGACAACCGCTCGTTCCGCCTGAATTTCGAGGTGATGCTGCTGACCGTGGACGACGCCTTCGCCAGCGAGGTGGAGCACATGCTCAACCTCGATTTCGAGCGCTCTCGCGAAATCGCCAAGGAAGAAAGCCGGGAAACCCACCGCCTGCAACAACTTGGCATGCGAGTCGCCCGGCTTATTTCACCGATTCTCTAGGCACTGCACGCAGCGCCTGGGGCGCTTCATGGGTAGTACAGGTCGTCGCGGGTCCAGGGCAGTTCGTGGCTGCCATCAGCGTGTGGCTTGAGCGCGAGAATCTGGTGCAGGTTGATCCAGCCGCGGGCAAAGGCGTAGGCGCAGCCGGCCAGGTACAGGCGCCAGATCCGCAGGGCCTGTTCCGGCACCATCCGCGCGGCGGCTTCCAGGTTGTCCTCCAGGCGCTCGCTCCAGTGGTCCAGGGTGCGGGCGTAGTGCAGGCGCAGGCTTTCCACGTCGACGATTTCCAGCCCCGCTTCGCTGATCTCGGCAGAAATCATCGCCAGATGCGGCAGCTCGCCGTTGGGGAATACGTATTTCTCGATGAAGTCGCCGGCGCCGCGGCCCACGGGGCGTCCGTCGGTGTGCTTGGCGGTGATCCCGTGGTTCATCACCAGGCCACCTTCGCGCACCGCGCCGAACAGGGTCTTGCAGTACTGCGCCAGGTTGGCGTGGCCCACGTGCTCGAACATGCCGACGCTCACCACCTTGTCGAAACGGCCGTCCTGGGGCAGGTCACGGTAATCCAGTAACTGCAGCTCCACCTGGTCCTGCAAGCCTTCGGCGACTACCCGCTCCCTGGCCAGCGCCAGTTGTTCCTTGCTCAGGGTGATACCGAACACCTTGACCCCGAATTCCCGCGCCGCATACCGCGCCAGGCCGCCCCAGCCACAGCCGACATCCAGCAGGTATTCGCCGGGCTGCAGGCGCAGCTTGCGGCACAGGTGACGGAACTTGGCTTGCTGGGCCTGTTCCAGGCTCTCGCTGCCGGTCTCGAAATAGGCGCAGGAATAGGCCATGTCGCTGTCGAGCCACAGCTGATAGAACTCGTTGGAAAGGTCGTAGTGATAGGAGATGGCCGCCGCGTCGGTGGCCTTGTCGTGCAGGGTGCGCACTGGCAGGGTGTCGTCCTCGCCTTCCAGCAGCGCCTGGCTCAATTCATCGCAGACCCGGATGACTTCGCTGATCGACCCTTCCAGTTCCAGCTTGCCCTCGACGAACGCCGCCCCCAGCGAGTCGAGAGTGGGATGGGTGAGCTGGCTGACCAGTTGCGGGTCCTTGACCACAATGGTGACGCTGGGCGCCGGCCCCAGGTTGAATTCATGGCCGTCCCAGAGCCGCAGGCGTAGTGGCAATTGCAGATTCTGTAAGGCCGGTGGAAGTTGCGCGAGCATGGAATATCCCCCCTTGTTTCAGACGTCTGAGTGAGGTTAGACCATACTGAAAAAATAGCAGGCTATCGATCTGATAGCCGAAATTCATCAATACCGGTCCTGCAACAATCCCTGTCGACCTCCTGCCTGAGCCAGCCAACCCTGTGGTGAGCCGGCCTCTTCTCAGGGGACCACCAACCCGGCGCACAGTTCTACAAAGTTGCAGCCGGGGCGTTTTCCCTGCCGCACGCGGCTAACGGGGATCGCCCTCCTCGAGCTTGAGCAGCGGCTCCTGGAACCGCAACAGCCGGCCGGCATTGCCCAGTACCAGCAAGGTGCTGAGGTTATGCAGCACCGCCGCGATCATCGCCCCCGCCGCGCCGAGCCAGCCGAACGCGGCGAAGGCGACGATGGCCAGGGTCCAGCCAAGGCCGATGATCACATTCACCTGTAGCGTCTGCCGGCACTGGCGGCTCAGGCGCACACAGGTGCCGAGGCGCCGCAGGTCGCTGCCGATCAGCACCACATCGGCCGACGCCAGGGCGATGTCCGCCCCGCCCGCGCCCATCGCCACGCCGACCACGCCGGCCTTGAGCGCCAGGGAATCGTTGATCCCGTCGCCCACCACCATCGGCCGGAAACCCTTGTCGATTTCCCCCAGCACGCGATCGAGCTTGTCTTCCGGCAGCGCCTGGGCCTCGACCTCGGCGATACCGACCTCCTGCGCCAGGTCATCGGCCACGCTCTGGCGGTCGCCGGTCAGCAGCAACTGGCGCCCCAGGCCCAGACCGCGCAATTCGTCGAGGGCCAGGCGCGCCTCCGGCTTGACGCTGTCGGCCAGCAACAGCCAGGCGAGAAATTCGCCGTCCAGCGCCAGCCCGGCAATCGGCCCGCCATGCTCGGGCACCGCCGTGGTGACGATGCCGAGTTGCGCGAACAGCTCGGGCCGCCCCAGGGCCGCCTCGCCTTGTTCGGTACGCGCCACCACGCCCAGCCCCTGGCGCTCGCGGATGTCCGACAGCAGCAGGAACTGGTCCTGGGTCACCAGAGCGGCCAGTGCCCGGCTGACCGGATGGCTGCTGGCCGAACCGAGGCTGGCCGCCAGTTGCAGCAACCGCTGGCGGTCTTCGCGCGGGCCGTCGATGGCTTGCAGGCGCAAGGTGCCGAAGGTCAGGGTGCCGGTCTTGTCCACCACCAGCGAGGTCAGGTCCGCCAGCTCTTCGAGGAAGGCCGAACTGCGGATCAGGATGCCATGGCGCGCCGCCACGGCGATCCCGGCAATCGCCGTGGCCGGCGCCGACAGCACCAGCGCGCAGGGACAGGCCGCCACCAGCACCGCGAGCATGGCCTGGGCATCGTTGGTGATGAACCAGGTCACCGCCGCCAGCAGCAGCACCAGCACCATGTAGCTGCCGGCATATCGCTCCAGCAGCCGGGTGATCGGCGGCTTGGCACGCTCGGCGCTCTGCATCAGCGCAATGACCTTGCCCAGGGTCGATTCGTGGCCGGTGCGGGTCACCTCCAGGCGCAACAGGCCGTCGAGGTTGATCGCCCCGCCGAACACCTGCATGCCCACTTCGGCTTCCAGCGGCACCGATTCGCCGGTGATCGGCGCGGTGTCGAGGCTGGCCTGCCCGGACAGCACCAGGCCGTCGGCGGGCACCCGGTCGCCGGCGCGCACCTCGACGATATCGCCGGCCTTGAGCGTGGCGTTATCCACTTCCAGGACGCTGCCATCGGCCTGCACCAGCCGCGCATGGCTGCGGGTCAGGCGGCCCAGGGCATGGATCGCCTCCTGGGAGCCGATGACGCTGCGCTCTTCCAGCACATGACCGAAGATCATGATGATCGGCAGCAGCGCCGCGGTCAGCAGATCGCCCGTGGCCCAGGCGCCAAGCATGGCCAGGGCGATCAATTGGTCGGTGATGCCGTGCAGGCTCGGGTAACGCAGGCTGTACCAGGCCGAGCGCATCACCGGCAGCGCCACCAGCAGCGAGGCGAAGCCCAGCAGCAACTGGCTGACGCCGGTCTGTTCCGGGGCCAGCCAGCGCCAGACCAGGCCCAGGCCGAGCAGCCCCAGCGCCAGCATGGCCAGGGTCAGCTGGCGCGCGGCGCTGCGTTGTTCGGCAGAGGTCAGCATGCTCGCCGGGGCGGCATGAGTATGGGCAGTCATGGTTGGGCTCCCTGAATGATCAGCCGGGAATCGTCTTGAGGGTTGACCGTGGTCACCGAGCCCGCCTGGCCGAGGATTTTCGGCAGCCGCTCACGATAAAGGCGCAGCAGCATTTCCGGGTCGGTGCCGTTGCGTTGCGCCAGGGCCAGGCTCTGGATGGTCGCGGTGTCGGCCTGGGCCTTGGCTAGGCGTTCGCCGGCCTGGGCATGGGCCACCTGCAAGGTGCGGTCGGCCTGTTCGTTGGCGCTTTGCGTGAGTTTCTCGGCTTCGGTACGGGCGTTGGCCACCGCCTTGTCAGCCTGTTGGCTGGCGGTCAGCACGGCGTTGAAAGCGCTGACCGCCGGCTCCGGCAAACTCGACTGGACGTCGACCCGGGTCACTTCGATACCGATCCCCTGCCCGGTCGCCGCCAGGTCCGCCAGGCGCTGGTTGATGCCCTGCACCAGGTCGCCGCGCAACCGCTCACGGCGCTCGGCCGCCTGGTTGTCGGCACCGATCAGTTCCGGGCGCGCCACCAGGATGGTGTCGAGATCCCGCGCCGCCGTCAGCGCCAGGGCGCTGCGGGTCACTAGCCGATCCAGCGCGGGCAGCACATGCTCGCCCTGCAATACGAAGGCATAGGGTTCGCTGACTTTATAGAAGACCCGCACATCGAGCTGCACCACTCCGGCGTCGCCGGTCAGCAGGTAACCGGAGCCCGCCAGGGCATCGCTCAACGGCACGGCAAAACTCGCCACCTTGTCCCCTTTCAGCGCCGCCTCGGAACGCAGCAGGCTCTCGACCCGCCGTTCGATCACCCGGTCCGCCGCGGGCAACAGCACCACCTGCTCGAACGGTTGCGGCCAGGCCAGCAACAGGCCGGCGTTCTGGATCCGGTCCAGCGCGCCGAAATGCAATACCACCGCGCGATTCTGCGGGTCGATCTGCCGCACATTGGAAAACGCCCAGGCCAATGCTGCCAGCACAGTCACCGCATACAGGGCGAGAAATGCCAGGCGCCCAGCCTGAATCCAGGGGCTGGAAAGTTCATGTGTTCCACGTGGAACCACACTCATGGTTGCGCCCCGCCGGCTTTGTTGCCGAGTGTCGGCGGGCCGTCCACCAGCACCCGGAACGGCGCGGCGTCGGTGCGCAGGATCAGCTTGGTGCCGGGGGTCACCACCGTGCCCAGGGTGTCCAGCGAGCGCAGCAGGTTATACAGCTGCGGGGCACCTGCGTAGGCACGGCCGTAGATCTGTGCCGCCTGCACCCGCGATTGGGCTTCGATATCCGCTGCCTTTACCGTGGCATCGGCCTGGACGATGCGCGCATCGCGCTCGGCGGCGGAGCGAATCTGCGCCGCCTCGCGCTTGCCGATGGCCGTGCGTTCGGTGGCGATGGTTTCCCGCTCGGCGCGCATGCGGTCGACGGTGGCGGTCAGGGTCACCGAAGGCAGGGTCAGGCGTTCCACACCGACTTGCAGCACCCGCACGCCATAGGTGCTGAGCAATTGCTGCTCGATCTGCTTGCGCAATTGGGCTTCGAAGTCGGCGATACGCACTTTGCCGGCATCGGTATTCACCAGGTTGGCCAGGTCGAAACTGCTGGCGGTGGTTTCCAGGGCCGAGCCGACAAAGGTGCGGATCTGCCGCGCCGCTTCGTCCGGCTGGTTCTGCACCGCACGCATGAAGCGCTGCACGTTGGCCGGATCGCCCTGTACCTGCCACGCCACATAGGCCTGGACGATGATGCGCAGGCCGTCGCGGGTGCCGACATCCTGCAAGCCGCTGGAGGTGGTGCGCAGGCGCAGGTCCACCGGGATCGCCGCTTCGAACGGCGCCGGCCAGCGCCAGCCGAGCCCCGGCTCCAGCAGCACTCGCGCCGGGTTGCCGAAACGGGTGATGACCGTGGCTTCGCCGGAGCGCACCTGCACCAGGCTCGCCGCGGCGATGGCGAACAGCACCAGCAGCAGCGCCCAGGCCATGCGCCGCCAGGGGAAAGGCCCCGCCTCTTCAGGCGCACCGTGATGGTGATGATGGTGATGCCCGTGATGGTGATGGCCACCGTGGCCGTGATCGTGATCGTGGCCGGCGTGATCCTGATGATCGTGGGTATGGGACTGGCTCAATGGACGGCTCCTGGCTGAGCGGTTTTACCCGGCACCGAAGGCTCGGTCGGCAAAGTGAAGGTACGCAAGTCGAGGGTTGGCGCACTGGCGCCTCCCAGGCGGTGGTCGAGTATCAGCAACCGGGCGTTGCCGAGGCCCTGGCTCAATTGGCTCAGGTACTGCTCCAGCACGAACGCCTGGCCGGCGCTGGCGTAGGCTTTCTGTTCGGCGCCAAAACGCAGGTCGGCGGCTTGCGCCGTGGCCTGTACTTCATGAGCCGTGGCCTGGGCCTGGTCCTGGGCGACGCTGGCTTGCAGCTGTGCCTGGTTGGTCTGCTCGCTGGCCGCGCCGCGCTCGCGGGCAATCAGCGCCTGGGCGCCGATCTGCGCCGCCTGGACCCCGTGATAGGCATTGGCGGCACCCGCTGGCGGGTGGATGGCCTCGACCACGGTGGCGAGAATTTCCACGCCGCTGTCGAGCTGGCGCAGGTCGGCCTGCACCGCCTGGCCGATGTCTTGTGCCAGGCGGGTGCGGTCCTCGCCCAGCAGGCCGTCGAGGGTCCGCGCGGCGAAGTCGTGCACCAGGATGCGGCTGGCGGTACTGCGAATCAGCATCGCGATATCGGCGCTGTTGTAGGTCGCCGCCAGCGCGGATTCATCGTCCAGGCCGATGCGATAGACGAAACGCACGTCCATGTTGACGATCTGGAAGCTCTGCTTGTCGGCGCTGCCGCTGGCGATCACCTGGGACTTGTCGTTGACATGGCTGGCGTCCCACAAGCGGTTGGCCACCGTGGGCGGCGGACCTTCGGCCGGCGCCGGCTCGACCGCCACAGGCGCCTCGCCGACGCTGGTGGCCAGCTCGTGGACCACGCCGTTCTCGACGCTCAATACACGCCCCAGCGGCCACGGCAGACCGGCATGCAAACCCGGGCCGAAGACCGTCACCGGTTTGCCGAAACGCTCGTAGATACCCCGCCCCTGCAACGGCACTTCGTGCAGGCCGGTCAGCAACCAGCCCACCCCGAGCACCACCAGCAGCACCGGCCAGAAGGCCCGGCGCATATAAGTGAATGCCCAGATCTGCCGCAGATCGATGCCGAAGCGGTTGTGCAGTTCGTGTTGCAGGGCCAGCAAGGGCCGCGGCGGCCAGCGCAACAGATCGGCGATCACGCTGTGGGCCAGCATGCGCGGCTCCAGTTGCTCGCGGCGCGGGCTGAACAGCGACAGCACCGCGCGCAGCAGAAACTCCAGGGCCACCAGCGCCGGCAACGCCCCGATCGCCACACCCAGGCGCACCGGCCACAGCGCCGTATCGCTGCTGAACAACAGGCACAGCGCCGCCAGCACCAGGCCGATGATCGCCACCCGCGCCAACTGCGCCAGCGTCGCGGCTTCCGGCCATTGGGCGGCGAGTTCCTGGCTCAACTGGCGCTCGAACACCAACAGGGCGAACGCCAGCAACAGCGCCAGCACCGCGCCGACATTGCCCGCCAGGCCCAGGGGCGCCGCGGGCAGGCTCAGGTTCCACGCCTGTTCGACCAGCACCAGTACCAGCAGGGCCCAGCCGCCCAGCCACAAGGTCGGCGCGCCGATCTGCGCCAGCAGGGCGGAACCGCGGCGGCCCATCCCTTCCAGCAGACGTTCGTACCAACCGTCATCGGGTGGCGGTTCGTCCGCCACCGGCGCCGGCGTCGGCGCGCTGTCTGGCGCCTGCAACGCATTCGCCCGCCAGCCGCTGACCCAGCCCGCCGCCTGCAACCCGGCGACCAGCACCAGCAAGGCGGCGGCCAGATTGACCAGCAACGCCGGCCATAAGGACAAAGGGGCGAACAGTTCGATGAAGAACGCCATGACCAGCCCTGCCCCGGCCAATCCCGCCAGCCCGATGCCCCAACGCTTCAGGCGGCGCCCATGAAAGGCCGCGCGCTGAAACCTGGGCAAGGCTTCGACCCCCGCCCCTTCTGTCTCAAGATCGACTTGCATACCACCCCGACGCCGGTCGTTAACCCGTTACGGCCTGTGGATAACTCTTCCACCTGGCCGCTGTTTTTTGTCACATATCGTTACGATATAACAATGGTAGTGAAATTTTCGTCTCACACCTATGCCTTTATTTGCCCTGAGCGCGTCACAAAGCCAGGTAAAACCGGCGCGCCGCAGATGCCAGCCAGGGGCATCTGTGACCATAATTCGCTCGCCTCTTTTTGTGACAAGGAAACGTCCAGCCATGCCTTCGATCTACCAGCTCAAACCGCGCTTCCAGAATCTGTTGCGGCCAGGGGTCCAGCGCCTGTACGACAACGGCACCACGGCCAACCAGATCACCGTGCTGGCGGGGGTGGTGTCCGTGCTGGTCGGTGCCCTGATCGCCTGCTTCGCCAGTCATTCCTGGCTGTTTATCCTGATTCCCCTGTGGATGATCCTGCGCATGGCGCTGAATGCCATCGACGGCATGCTGGCCCGGGAATTCGGCCAGCAATCGCATCTGGGCGCCTACCTCAACGAATTGTGCGACGTCGTGGCCGACAGCGCGCTGATCCTGCCTTTCGCGCTGATTCCCGGTGTCAGCCCGCTGCTGGTCGTCGGCGTGGCGCTGCTGGCGCTGTTCAGCGAATACGCCGGCGTGCTGGGGCCGATGGTCGGTGCCTCGCGTCGCTACGATGGGCCCATGGGCAAGAGCGACCGGGCCTTCGTGCTCGGCGTGCTGGCCACCGGCATCGCCCTGGGCTGGCTCGGCGCCGCCTGGATCAACGGCGTGCTGGCGCTGGTCGCCGCGCTGTTGATCTACACCCTGGTCAACCGGGTTCGCCAGGGTCTGCTCCAGGCACAAGGACAAGAACCAGCGGTACGGCAGCCAGAAGCCGTGCAGCCAAACGCCCCCACAGAATAAGGAAGTTGCCATGCGCGAAGCTCTCCACCAGACCTTCACCACCCACGACGGCGTCGAGCTGTTCTATCGCCACTGGCCGGCCACCGCCACCTCGCCGGAGACCCCGCGCCAGGCGGTGCTGCTGTTCCACCGCGGCCACGAGCACTCCGCGCGTATCGCCCATCTGGTGGACGAGCTGGACCTGCCGCAGTTCGACTTCTTCGCCTGGGACGCCCGGGGCCACGGCCAGTCGCCCGGCGCCCGGGGCGACAGCCCGAGCTTCGCCACCAGCGTGCGCGACGTGCAGACCTTCTGCGATCACTTGCGCAGCAGCCACGGTATCGACGAAGAGCACATCGCCGTGGTGGCCCAGAGCGTCGGCGCGGTGATCGCCGCCACCTGGGTCCACGACTACGCACCGCGCATCCGCGCTCTGGTGCTGGCGTCGCCGGCGTTCAAGGTCAAGCTCTACGTGCCTTTCGCCCGTCCGGGCCTGGCGCTGCTGCGGCGTTTTCGCGGCAACTTCTTCGTCAACAGCTACGTCAAGGCACGCTTCCTCAGCCACGACCCGGAACGCGTGGCGTCCTATGACAGCGACCCGCTGATCACCAAGGCGATCTCGGTGAACGTGCTGCTGGGCCTGTACGAAGCCGCCGAACGCGTGGTGGCCGATGCCCAGGCGATCCAGGTGCCGACCCAGTTGCTGATCTCCGGCGCCGACTTCGTCGTGCATCGCAAGCCCCAGGAGCAGTTCTTCGAGCGCCTGGGCAGCCTGCACAAGGAGAAGCACATCCTGCCGGGCTTCTTCCACGACACCCTGGGCGAGAAGGCCCGGGCGCCGGCCGTGGCCAGTGCCCGGCGCTTCATCCTGCAGAATTTCGCCCGGCCGCTGGAGCGCCCCGCCCTGCTCGACGCCGACCGCCTGGGCCCGACCTGCGCCGAGTCCGAAGCGCTGGCCGCGCCGCTGCCACGCAACTCGCCGCGCGACCTGTACTGGCGCCTGACCCGCGCCAGCATGCGCCTGGGCAGCCAGCTCTCGGCCGGGGTCAAGCTGGGCTTCGACACCGGCTTCGACTCCGGCAGCACCCTGGACTACGTGTACCGCAACCAGCCCACCGGCACCTCGGCCGTGGGCCGGATGATCGACCGCAACTACCTGGATTCCATCGGCTGGCGCGGCATCCGCCAGCGCAAGCTGCATGTGGAAGAGTTGCTGCGCCTGGCCATGGAGAAACTCCGCGACCAGCGCCGCGAGGTGCGCATCGTCGATATCGCCGCCGGCCACGGGCGCTACATTCTCGAAGCCTTGCAGGGCGTCAGCCCGCTGCCCGAGTCGATCCTGCTGCGCGACTACAGCGACATCAACGTGCGCGACGGCAGCGCCCTGATCGCGGAGAAGGGGCTGGGCGAGATCGCCCGCTTCGTCAAGGGTGACGCGTTCGACCGCCAGGACCTCGCCGCCCTGGAGCCCAAGCCGACCCTGGCGGTGGTCTCCGGGCTGTACGAGCTGTTCGCCGACAACCAGATGGTCGGCGATTCCCTGGCCGGCCTGGCCGCCGCCGTGGAACCGGGCGGCTACCTGGTCTACACCGGGCAACCGTGGCACCCGCAGCTGGAACTGATCGCCCGCGCCCTGACCAGCCACCGCGCGGGGCAGGCCTGGGTGATGCGCCGCCGCACCCAGGCCGAGATGGACCAGTTGGTGGAAGCCGCGGGCTTTCGCCGGATTACCCTGCGCGTCGATGAGTGGGGTATTTTCAGCGTGTCGCTGGCGCAGCGGGTGCAATGATGGCCACCGCCGCCACCGCCCCTCGCGAGCCGGGGCTGCTGAAACCCGCGGTGCTCTGGCTGCTGCTGTTGGCGCCGCTGTTCTTCGGCACCTATGGCTTCGCCACCTGGGTCACCGCGCAGCGCGCCGACGTCGGCAGCCTGGTGTTCGACTGGGAACGGCAAATGCCGTTCTGGGCCTGGACCATCGTGCCCTACTGGTCGATCGATCTGCTGTACGGCTTTTCCCTGCTGTTGCCCAACAGCCGGCAAGAACTCAAGCGCCATGCCTTGCGCCTGTTGACCGCCCAGGTCATCGCCGTCAGCTGCTTCCTGCTCTGGCCGTTGCGCTTCACCTTCCAGCGGCCGGAGCTGGACGGGGTGTTCGGCTGGCTGTTCGAGGTGCTGGCCGGCTTCGACAAGCCGTTCAACCAGGCACCGTCGCTGCATATCGCGCTGCTGGTGGTGCTCTGGACCTGCTACGCGCGCCACACCCGGGGCGCCTGGCGCTGGCTGGTGCACGGCTGGTTCGCGTTGATCGGGGTTTCGGTGCTGACCACTTATCAACACCACTTCGTCGACGTGCCTACCGGCGCCCTGGCGGGCTGGCTGTGTGTGTGGCTGTGGCCGCTGGAGCGTCCCGGCATGCTCCAGGGCCTGCGCCCCGCGCGCGATCCTCAGCGCTGGCGCCTGGCAGCCCGCTACGCCGTGGGCGCCCTGGCGTTCGCCGCGGTGGCGGACTGCCTCGCCGGGGCCTGGCTGTGGCTGTGGTGGCCGGCGCTGGCCTTGCTACTGCTGGCGCTCAACTACGCCCTGTTCGACGCCCGGGGTTTCCAGAAAGGCCCCGACGGCCGCCTGGGCAGCGCCACCCGCTGGCTGCTGGCACCGTATCTGGCGGCGGCCTGGGGCAACTCCCGCTGGTGGACCCGCAAGCATCCACAGCCCGACGAGGTTGTGGATAACGTCTGGCTGGGGCGCATCCCGCCCCCGGGCGAGCTGCGCGACAGCCCGTTCGGTGCCGTCGTCGACCTGTGCGCCGAGCTGTCCGTGGACAGTCGCCGGGTGGCCTACCGCTGCATACCGGTGCTCGACCTGATCGCTCCCACCACCGCGCAATGCCGCGAGGCCGCCGAAGCCATCGAAAGCCTGCGCGCACAGGGCCCGTTACTGGTCTGCTGCGCCCTGGGCTATTCGCGCAGCGCCACTGCGATCGCCGCCTGGCTGTTGTCCACAGGCCGCGCCGCCAGCGTCGATGCGGCCATCGTGCAGATCCGCCGCGCGCGCCCGCAGATTGTCCTGCAACCCGCGCACCGGCTGGCCCTGGAGCCGTTATCCACAGCCTCGGGAAACCGTCATGAGCACTGACATGGAATTGCATGCGGTGGCGAGCCTGTTGCGCCGCGGGCATTCGCTGGACCTGTTATCCACAGGCCTGGCCTTGCTCGGTGCCCTGCTCGGCCTCGGCCAATGGCTGCTCGGCGCCATCACCCCATGGGCCATCGCGCTGAGTGTTGCGCTGCTGCTCCTGGGGCTGCTGCAAAAATACTGGGCGCTGCGGGTGGCCTTCGACGCCGAGCTGTTCCAGCGGGTCGCCGACAGCCCCCTGCCGCTGGCCGAACGCACTGTCGCCCTGGACCAGGCACTGGCGGCGCTGGGCCTGCAACCGGCGAGCGCCGGTGGCCGGGCCTGGCCCCAGCGCAGCCGCGGCGCCCTCGACCTGCTACGCCGCCAGGCTCTGCTGCTGGCCGCGCAAACCATACTGACACTGGGTTTCATCCTGGCCAGCCCGTGGCTGGCCATCGCCGGATAAGGACTTCTCATGCTCGAACCGCTGGTCGCCACGCTTATCACCTCCGCCGCCCGCACCATCACCGGCGCCCGCAGCCTGTGGCTCGGTTGCGGGCCGCAACCGGTGCAACGCATCTACTACGCCAACCACAGCAGCCACGGCGACTTCGTGCTGCTCTGGGCCTCGCTGCCGCCGGCGCTGCGCCGCATGACACGGCCGGTGGCCGGCGCCGACTACTGGCAAGCCAGCCCGTTGCGGCGCTACCTCATCAACCGGGTGTTCAACGGCGTGCTGATCGACCGCGAGCGCAAGGAGCCTGTGGATAACCCCTTGCAGCCGATGCTCGACGCCCTGGCCGACGGCGATTCGCTGATCATCTTCCCCGAGGGCACGCGCAATCTGCAGGAGGACGGCCTGCTGCCATTCAAGAGCGGCCTCTACCACCTGGCGAAAAGTTACCCACAGGCCCAGGTGATTCCGGTGTGGATCGCCAACCTCAACCGCGTGATGCCCAAGGGCCGTTTCCTGCCTTTGCCATTACTGTGCACCACCAGCTTCGGCACGCCGCTGTTCCTCGAGGACGGCGAAAGCAAGGAGCAATTCCTCGAACGCAGCCGTGTCGCGCTGCTGGCCCTGGCCCCGGAGCATGCCTGAGATGGATAGACAGACCCTGATGTTGTTCGGCGGGATCGGCGCGGTACTGGTACTGGCATCGCTGATCGGCTTCCTGCTCAAGCTGCGCACCCGCGGCGCGGCGAACTCGGTGATCGACAACCTCAACGCGCGCATCAACGCCTGGTGGGTGATGGTGCTGGTGATCGGCCTGGCCTTCTGGCTCGGCACCAGCGCGGTGATCCTGCTGTTCTACGCCGTGTCCTTTTACGCCCTGCGCGAATTCATGACCCTGATGCCGACCCGGCGCAGCGACTACCCGGCACTGGCGGCGGCGTTCTACCTGGCCCTGCCGCTGCAATACCTGCTGATCTACTTCGACTGGTATGGGCTGTTCTCGATCTTCATCCCGGTCTACGTGTTCCTGCTGCTGCCGATCCTCGCGTCCCTGGGCGGCGACAGCACGCACTTCCTGGAGCGCGCCTCCAAGGTGCAGTGGGGCCTGATGATCGCGGTGTTCTGCGTGTCGTTCGTGCCGGCCCTGCTGACCCTGGATATCGCCGGCTACGAAGGGCGCAACCTGCTGTTGATCGCTTACCTGGTGATCGTGGTGCAGATGTCGGACGTGTTGCAGTACGTCTGTGGAAAACTCTTCGGCAAACGCAAGATCGCCCCGCGCCTCTCGCCGTCCAAGACCGTGGAAGGTTTTGTCGGCGGCATCCTGCTGGCGTCGATGATCGGCGGCGCGCTGTGGTGGATCACTCCGTTCAGCCTCTGGCAGTCGTTCTTCATCGCCCTGCTGATCAACCTGCTGGGCTTCGCCGGCGGCATCGTCATGTCGGCGATCAAGCGCGACCGCGGGGTGAAGGACTGGGGCCACATGATCGAAGGCCACGGCGGCATGCTCGACCGCCTGGATTCGGTGTGCTTCGCCGCGCCGATCTTCTTCCACCTGGTGCGCTACTGGTGGACCTGAATCCCCTCTGACACCCGAACCTGTAGGAGCAGCCGGTCGACGCTCGATTGCTCGCGATAGGGCCAACGCGGTTTATCTGCAAGACCGCGTCGATGCCATCGCGAGCAAGCTTCGCTCCTACAGGGGATGTGAACGCCTTTGCTTGACCGCTCGGCTTTCGCACGCTCATATTACGGTCATAATTTTTTGATCGGCTTCCTTTGCACTCTTCTTTCCGACAGCAGGAGAACAAGCCATGAGCAGCTACGACGTCGTCATCCTCGGTGGGGGCCCCGGCGGTTACAACGCCGCCATTCGCGCCGGCCAGCTGGGGCTCAAGGTCGCGTGCGTCGAGGGCCGCGACACCCTCGGCGGCACCTGCCTGAATGTCGGCTGCATGCCGTCCAAGGCCCTGTTGCACGCTTCGGAGCTGTACGAGGCAGCCATGGGCAAAGAGTTCGCCGATCTGGGCATCGAGGTCACGCCGAGCCTCAACCTCGCGCAGATGATGAAGCAGAAGGACGACAGCGTGGCCGGCCTGACCAAAGGCATCGAGTTCCTGTTTCGCAAGAACAAGGTCGACTGGATCAAGGGCTGGGGGCATATCGACGGCCCCGGCCAGGTCACGGTGACCGACAGCAGCGGCGGCCAGACCCGCTTGCAGGCCAGGGACATCGTGATCGCCACCGGCTCCGAGCCGACGCCGCTGCCCGGGGTGGAGATCGACAACCGGCGCATCCTCGACTCCACCGGGGCCCTGTCCCTCGGCGAAGTACCCAAGCACCTGGTGGTGATCGGTGCCGGGGTCATCGGCCTGGAGCTGGGCTCGGTGTGGCGGCGCCTGGGCGCCGAGGTGACGGTGGTCGAATACCTGGACCGGATCTGCCCCGGCGTCGACGCCGAGGCCGGCAAGACCTTGCAGAAGGCCCTGGGCAAACAGGGCATCGCCTTCCACCTCGGGGCCAAGGTCACCCGCGCCACCCCCTCGGAAAGCGGCGTGCAGTTGAGCGTCGAGCCGGCGGCGGGCGGCAACGCCGAGCTGCTGGAGGCCGACTACGTGCTGGTGGCCATCGGGCGCCGCCCCTATACCCGCGGCCTGGGCCTGGAGAATGTCGGCCTGGCCACCGACTCGCGCGGCCTGCTCGCCAACCGCCAGCACCGCACCGAGGCCCCGGGCGTGTGGGTGATTGGCGACGTCACCTCCGGACCGATGCTCGCCCACAAGGCCGAGGACGAGGCCATGGCCTGTATCGAGCAGATCGTCGGCAAGGCCGGCGAGGTCAATTACGCGTTGATTCCCAATGTGATCTACACCCGGCCCGAGCTGGCGAGCGTCGGCAAGACCGAGGAACAGCTCAAGGCCGAAGGCCGCGCCTACAAGGCCGGCAAGTTCCCCTTCACCGCCAACAGCCGGGCCAAGATCAACCATGAGACCGAAGGATTCGCCAAGGTCCTGGCGGACGCCCAGACCGACGAGATCCTCGGCGTGCATCTGGTAGGACCGAGCGTCAGCGAAATGATCGGCGAATACTGCGTGGCCATGGAGTTCTCCGCCTCGGCCGAAGACATCGCCCTGACCTGCCACCCCCATCCGACCCGCTCGGAGGCCTTGCGCCAGGCGGCGATGAATGTGGAAGGGATGGCCACGCAGATTTAGCCTGGCGGCGCCCGCGAGCAAGCTCCAGTTCTTGTAGGAGCGAAGCTTGCTCGCGATGGTCTCGACGCGGTCTTTTCCTTGAACCGGGTTGATCCTATCGCGAGCAAGCTTCGCTCCTACGGGGTCCCTTTCAGGCCGGCAGATGCCCCAGCGGTAGCGCTCCCGGGGTTTTCACCGTGTGGATCGCGAAGTTGCTGCGGATATCGCTGACGCCCGGCAGCTTCAACAGGCTGCCGGTGAGGAAACGGTCGTAGGCGCGCAGGTCCGGCACCACCACTTGCAGCAGGAAGTCCGACTCGCCGGACACCAGGAACGCCGAGATCACCTCCGGCAACGCAGCCACCGCCCGGTGAAAAGCCTCGGAATGCTCGTCGGTGTGGCGTTCGACCCTGACCCCGACGAACACCGTCAGGCCCAGGCCGACCTCATCGCGGTCGAGATTGGCCTGGTAACCGCGAATCACCCCGGCCTCTTCCAGCATCCGTACCCGGCGCAGGCAGGGCGAAGGGGACAGGCCGATCTCTTCCGCCAGCTGCACGTTGCTCAGGCGGCCATCGCGCTGCAGGGCGGCGAGGATCTTGCGGTCGTAGGCATCGAGTTTCATTTTTGGCATATCTCTAGGGAAGTGGCGTCTTCAAATGGAAGATTATGCCAATTTGCGCACCGATACTGGCTGAATACGCAAGCACTTGCCCTGCCCTCCGGCCCTAGAATCACCTCACCGACTCGACAACGAAAGGGCTGGCAAGGTGACGCAACTCTGGCTGTTTTTCCTGGCATTGGCGGTGGTCTATCTGCTGCCCGGCCCCGACATGATCCTCCTGCTGCAAACCGGCGCCCGCCAGGGACGGGCCCTGGCGCTGGCCACGGCGGTGGGCCTGGCGATCGCCCGCGGCTGCCATGTGGCCCTGGCGGCGCTGGGCCTGGCCACGCTGTTCAAGGTCGCGCCCTGGACCTTCGAGGTGGTGCGCCTGGGCGGCGCGGCCTACCTGTTGTGGCTCGGGGTGCAGTGCCTGCGGGCCAACCTGTTGCCCAGCCTGCAGGCGGGCGAAACCGTGACGGCCCTGCCCTGGAGCGCGGCCATCCGCCGCGGCCTGCTGACCAACCTGCTCAATCCCAAGGCGCTGCTGTTCTGCTCGGTGCTGCTGCCGCAGTTCATCGACCCGCAGGCCGGCCCCGTGGCGGTGCAGTTCGCCAGCCTGGGCCTGCTGCTGGTGTTGGTGGGGTTGCTGTTCGACAGCGCCTACGCCCTGGCCGGCGCCTGGATCGGCCGCTGGCTGGCGCACAGCCACACCGCCCAACGGGTCCAGCAATGGCTGTTCGGCAGCCTGCTGATCGGCTTCGCCCTGCGCCTGACCTTCGTGCAACAGGCCTGAAGCCCCAGCTTCAAGCCGGCTTACGGGCGATGATGACCTGGCTCTTGGCGACCACGGCGTCCAACGCGTGCTTGATCTGCACCCCGCGCGGCGAGTTGAGGATGGTCTGCCAGGTGTTGGCCCACTGATCGAGCAACGGGTGGTCGGGGTTGCTGAATTCGACCTTGGCTTCCCAGAACAGCAGCATCCACAGCGACCAGTAGAAGCCGTATTGGCTATGGCTGAGCACTTCCAGCCCGGCATCGCCGACCATCTGCTTGAACTGCTCTTCGCTGATGATGCGGATGTGGTTGGGCTTCTGGAAATACTCGGGCGCGGCGATGTCCTTCTGCAGGTCCTCGGAGCTCGGGTGCGGCACGCTCAGCAGGTACAACGCGCCCGGCTGGCCGACCCGCACCAGCTCGGAAAGAAACTGCGCCGGATCGTCCACGTGCTCGATGACCTCGGTGGACACCACGCGGCTGGCGGTGCCATCGGCGATCGGCAGCGGATTGCAGTCGGTGACATGGCATTCGACGCTGCGCGCCGGGGTGTCGCTCAGGCGCTGGCGCGTGGCCTCGACCTTGGCCGCGTCGATATCGGCAATGATGATCTTCGCCCCGCGCATCGCGCAGTAATGCACGTTGCCGCCATCGCCGCAGCCGACGTCGAGCAAGGTGTCCTCGGCCGTCACCGGGAAGCCGGTGAACAGCTCGCCGTTTTCCTGGTTGAACCAGCCGCTGAGCATCGCGTCCTGCAGGCCCAGCATGTATGGGTCGACCTTGGCCGGCGGCGGTGTATCGGGCGTTACGGCCGCAGGAGCGCTCGCCGTGAGTTTTTTCAGAAGGCTCAGCATGAAGTGACTCCAGTGGAAGGAACGGGAGAACGGGATGACCCCAGGCGTTGCACCAGCTCGGCACCCCGATTGCGCAGGGGCAGCTCGACGATCCGGTAATTGAGTTCGCTCAGCAACAGCAGCAGGCCCGCGGCGCAGCCCAGCGCCAGCAGCGGTTGCTCGGCCAGCCCGGGCGTGCCCGAAGGCGCCAGGCGGAACCAGGCTTCGCGCACCAGCAGGAACACCGGGATGTGGATCAGGTAGAGCCCGTAGGAACGGCTGCCGACCCAGGCCAGCAGGCTTTTCAGCGGACCGCGGGGCAACAGGTAGTCGCGGTTGTAGGAGGCGATCCACACCAGCAGCGCGCACAGCACAGCCAGCGCGCCGACCCGGTAATGGGTGATCGCGAAGCCGTCGGTGGCCAGCCAGCCCAGGCCCAGGCCAGCCAGGAGCAACAGCAGCGGGCCGAGCCCCGGATGGCGCCCCAGCCACTTCGGTTCGCAGTACCGGTAGCTGGCGCGGGCCGTCCACAGCGCCAGCAGCACGCCCAGGGCCATGGCATCGGTGCGGATGACCATCAGCAGCGGCGTGCGCATCGTCAGGACTTGCACCAGCACCAACGCCAGCAACACCCAGGCCAGGTATTTGCGACACAGCAGTACCAGCAGCGGCAGCAACAGGTAGAACTGCTCCTCCAGCGCCAGGCTCCAGTAGACGAAGCTGGCGCCGTACTCGTAGTGGAAGAAGCTGTCGGCAAAACGCAGATTGGCGAACTGCAACAGACCGGCCACGGTGGCCCACAGGTTGGCGTGCAGGCTGCCGAAGGCCCCCGAGCGATTGAGCGCCAGGCTCGCCAGCAACGTCAGCAGCAGCCACAGCCACGCCGAAGGCAGCAGGCGAAAGGCGCGGCGAATCCAGAAGTCGCGGGTCCGTTGCCAGGCCTGCGCGGTGTTGCTGCAGGCGCGCAATTGCGGGATCAGGCTGCGGGCGATGACAAAGCCGGAGATGGCGAAGAACAAATCCACGCCCCACCAGAACTGGCCGTAGGCCGCGACGCTGCCCAGCCAGGCAAGCCCGTCGGGAAACAGATTGCCCTGCAGATGGTGGAACACCACGCCCAGCACCGCGATGCCGCGCAGCAGCTCGATGTCCAGGATCCGCTTGTCGTTCAAGACGGCTGCGCCAGGGGCTTGCGCGCGATGATGACCTGGCTTTTGGGCATGAAGCCGTCCAGCACCTGCTTGATCGCCAGCCCGTCGGGCTGCGCCAGCAGCTCTTCCCAGGTCCGCGCCCAGCCTTCCATCAGCGCCGGGTACGGCGCCTGGATGCGGTCGCGCACCGCGCCCGGCGGTTCGCGCCCCGCGGCCCGTTCGCTGGCCCAGAAAAAGATCATCCCCATGACCCAGAAAAAGCCCGTGGCCTGGCGGTGCTCGATGACCAGCCCGGCGT
This sequence comes from Pseudomonas sp. MRSN 12121, assembly GCF_000931465.1. Taxonomy (NCBI): domain Bacteria; kingdom Pseudomonadati; phylum Pseudomonadota; class Gammaproteobacteria; order Pseudomonadales; family Pseudomonadaceae; genus Pseudomonas; species Pseudomonas sp. MRSN 12121. Next base: position 6,893,103 of record NZ_CP010892.1, read on the forward strand.
CCTCGACCAGCCGGGCAAAATCCTCGCGGGAAAAGATCTGCACATGGTTCGGCGCGCGGTAATAGCCGGGCGGCGCGATGCCCTTCTGCAAATGCTCGCCCACCGGGTCCGGAACGCTGATCAGGTACTGCGCGCCCGGGCGGCCCATGCGCACCAGCTCGGCGAGGAACGGCTCGGGCTGTTCGATGTGCTCCAGCACTTCCATGCACACCACCTTGCTGGCGCAACCCCCGGCCAGCGGCAACGGCAGGCTGTTGCTGACCAGCCCCAGGGCCGGCACCTGCGATTGCTCGCGCACCTGCCGGGCCAGCTCGCGCACCTTGGCGAATTCGCTGTCGGTGAAAATCACCGAGGCGCCCTGGCGCATGGCGAACAGGGTCGCCACGCCTTCGCCGCAGCCGACATCGAGCAGGGTGTCGTCGGCGCTGATGGCAAAACCCTTGAGCAGCTCCCCCGTCTCGGCGCGGAACCAGCCATCGAGCATGGCGTCGCGCAAGCCGCAGTCCCGGGGCGAAACCGCAGGCCTGGGCAGTTCGGCTGCCAGCGCCACAGGCGACGGCGCGCTCCCGAGCAACCGCCGCAGCAACGCCCGCATCACGCCGGCAGCCCAGGCGCGGCCAGCGCCGCACGCTGCTCCAGCACCTGCCGGAAAAACTCGCCCAGGCGCTGTTCGGCCGTGGCCTGGCTGCAAAAGCGCCGCAGGCTTTCGATGGCATGCGTCGACATCCGCGCATAACGCGCCGGATCCTGCTGCGCGACCTCGTAGCTGGCGCGATAGGCCGCGCACAGCGAATCCCAGTTGGTGATGTAGCGCAGGGTCCGGTAGGCGGCCCGGGGATCGTGGGGCCAGGCGCTCAGTTCGTCGGTGGAGTCGACGATAAAGCTGTTGTCGGCGTCGATGTAGTCGGCCATCGCCGTGTTGCACGGCGCCACCGCCGGCTTGCCGCAGGACATGAACTCCATCAGCGGCAGGCATTGCCCTTCGCCGAACGAGGAATTCACCACATAGCTGGTGGCCTCCACCAGGCGCTCGTAGTCCGCATCGGCCAGGAAGCCGTGGATCAGCACGATCCGGCAGCGATAGGACTGGTTCTTGTACAGGTGGTGCAGCATGTCGCCCAGGGCGTTGCCGATATCGTGGTGGGTCAGCTTCAGCACCAGCGTGGCGTCTTCGCAGTCGCGGAAGGTGGTGCAGAACGCACTGATCATGTCCTGCCAGTTCTTGCGTCCGTCGTAAGGGTTGAACACCGAGGTGTAGATCACCCCGTCGAGCTGCAGCTGGCAGTCGCGGGCCCGGGTATCGAGCGTCAGCGGCGAACTTTCGCTCAGGGTCTGCGGGCCGTAGGCATCAAGGTCCAGGGTCCGGCTGTCGAGCAGCAGGCCATGCAGGTTGAGGGTCACGCCAGAGGCCCGCGCCTGCTTGCCCAGTTGCTCGCCACGGCGGGCGAAACGATCCCAGACCGGCGCCGGGATCGCACAGATCGGGTAGTCCTCGCCCATCACATCGCGCACCGCGCGCACGGTGAAGCTGGAATGGGTGATCGCCGCGCCCGAGGAGCCCAGCACCCGCCGCCAGTCATGGCGCGGTTCGCCCTGCCAGCTTTCGGTCGGGATCGTGCTGAACTCCCAGGCGAACACCGGGATGGTCGGGCAGGCGTAATGGTCGGGCGTGCGATGAGGGGGCGAGAACGACAGGAAAATGCACGCCTCGCCGCGGCTCTGGCAGTCGCGATACAGGCGGTCCACCAGCTCGTCGGGGTGGCTGATCTCCAGCACCTGGCCCAGGCGCTCCAGCACCGGCCGGAACTCCTTGAGCACGAAGTAATAGCTGTACTCGGGGCGGCCCAGGTTCTGCTGGATGTTGCTCTTGTTGGTTTCCGAATGAATGAGGATCAGCATCAGGCGTTACCCGCTACGGCCAGGGAGGATGCGTCGCCGGGCTCGGCCAGCGGGTCCAGGGCGAGGAAGTCCCGCAGGCGCGCCTGCACGCCGGCGAAGCTGCTGTAGTCCTGCATGCGCCGGGCCGCGGCCAGGGACATGGCCTGGTAGCGCTCGGGGTTTTCCCGGGCCATGCGATAGCTGTCCTGGTAGGCGGTCTTCAACGACCCCCAGTCCGGGCGATGCCGCAGGGTGCGAAACAGGATGCGCGAGTCCTGCGGCCAGATCGCCGGCTCCTGGCTGGACTTGACGATGAAGGCCACGTCCTCGTCGATGTAGTCCTGCATGGCGGTATGTCGCGGCGCGATCGCCGGCTTGCCGCAGGCCATGAATTCCATCAGCGGCAGGCACAGGCCTTCGCAGCGCGACGCATTGACGTAGAAACTCGCCGCGCCGTACAGCCGGGCGAATTGTTCGTCGTCCAGATAACCGTGCACCACCACTACCCGGCAACTGAACGGCGACAGTTGCGAGAGCAGGGTGAGCATTTCGACGTAATAGGTCGACAGGTCGTTCTGGGTCATCTTCAACACCAGGGTGGCGTCGTCGATGTCGCGCATCGCCCAGCAGAACGCCGTGATCAGCTGATGCCAGTTCTTGCGACCGTCGTCGGGGTTGAACACGCTGACGTAGACCACGCCGTCGACCTGGCACTCGACCTGCTGGTCGGTGGCCGGCAGGCTGGCCTGGGGATGCTCGGGCTGCGCCGCGGGCGGCGGTGCGACCGGTGCGGCAGGCAGCGGCGCCTGTTCCGCCGGGCGCCCCTTGGCCATCAGTGTCCGTACCTCTTCGGGCACCAGGTCGCGCAGCCCCTCGCGATAACACTCGCGCACATAGTGCTTGCTGATGAACAGCGGCCGGCGCCATTCGCCGCTGCGCAGGGCCCGATACCATTCGCGCAGGTAGTGCTTGGCGATGAACAGCCGGCGCCCGACCGTCAGCGGCGGCGCCTCGACGACAATCGGAGTGGCCACGGGCACAGGTGCTGGTTCAGGCGCGGGCGCCGGCTCCTCCGGCAGCACCGGCGCAATCAGCCCGTCGGCGCACAGCCCCAGGGTCCGGCTGTCGATGATGCAGCCCTTTACCTGCAGGCTGGTGCCGGCGTTGACCGGAACATTGGGGTATCGGCTGCGCACGCTGTCGAAGCGCTCCCACAGCGGTGCGGGCAGCACCAGCACCGGAAAGTCCTCGCCGAGCACCCGACGCACCGCCCGGGCGGTATGGCTGGACAGGGTGATCACCCGGCCATGGCGGCCCAGGGTGCGGCTCCAGTCCTGGCGCGGATCGTCATCCCAGTGTTCGTCGGGGATCGAATCGAACTCCCAGGCCACCACGCAGAGGGTCGGGCAATCCAGGTCGGTCGGGGTTTTCTGGGGTGGAGTGAAGGACAGGAACAGGCAGTCTTCGCCCTTGAGCCGCAGCTCGTGATACAGCCGGTCGACGTCGTCGGGCCGGTGCGCCACATGCACCTGCCCCAGGCTTTCCAGCACCGGGCGATAGGCCTTGAGGACGAAGTAGTAGCTGTATTCGGGACGCCCGAGGCTCTGGCTGATGGAGCCGTCGTTAACGTCCGAGTAAAGAATGAAATTCATGGCATCTCACGATGAAGCCACCATCCTGGCACCTTCACACAATGACGGTAGAGCCATGGCGACACCCCTGCTGCGGGAGGGCGCGTCCATCGTTCTCATGCCCGTCTACGTTCTTGTTCTGTTGGTCAGTTTTGCATGGCCCGGAAACAGCCATCCTGATCGCTTGTGGGTCGAGACGAGGGGCATTCTAAACACATCCTTTGAAGATTCGGGAACCTCTCTTCCAGATATTTCCTATGCTAGAAAACGAGAACTTACCGGTCACGGTAGGACTTGTTGAAATTCCAACGCAATTGGCACAGATTGGCTGCCAAACAACTACAACAAACTTCGTCAATAGGAAGGCTCTGCTCATCTAGCTGAGTTTTCATATTTTTCACATGATCAATGTGTCAAAGCATTGCCGAAGTCTCCGTGTAAGGGGCTGCTGTTTGAAAAAGCGTCTGTTTGTAACGGGCCTGAATGGATTCGTGGGACGTCATCTCCAACACCGCTTGAGTTCCGCCGACGCCGGCTGGGAATTGTTGCCTGCGCCCCCCTTCGACCTGACCCAACCGCAAAGCCTGCAAGACCTCTGGCCCGAGTTGCCGGACGCGGTGATTCACCTGGCCGGCCAGACGTTCGTCCCCGAAGCCTTCCGCGATCCCGCCAGGACCCTGCAGATCAACCTGCTGGGCACCTTGAACCTGTTGCAGGCCCTGAAAGCCCGTGGTTTCAACGGCACCTTCCTGTATGTCAGCTCTGGCGACGTCTATGGCCAGGTCGGCGAAGATGCCCTGCCCATCGACGAGCACCAGCCGCCCTGCCCGCGCAACCCTTATGCGGTGAGCAAGGCCTCGGCCGAACTGTTGTGCCTGCAATGGGGCATGAGCGAAGGCTGGCCCATGATGGTCGCCCGGCCGTTCAACCATATCGGCCCGGGGCAACTGGACAGCTTCGCCGTCGCCAGCGCCGCCCGCCAGATCGCCAGGATCAAGCTCGGCCTGCAGGCGCCCAGGCTGGAAGTCGGCGATATCGATGTCACCCGCGACTTCCTCGACGTCCGCGACGTGGTGGACGCTTACCTGGCCCTGCTGCGCAGTGGGGCCGCGGGCCAGGTCTACAACATCTGCTCCGGCCGGGAGCACAGCATCCGCAGCCTGATCCAGCAGTTGGCCGACATCGCTCAGGTCGAAATGGAACTGGTCCAGGACCCCACCCGCCTGCGGCGGGCAGAACAGCGGCGCGTGCGCGGCAGTCATGCCAGATTGCAACAAGCCACTGGCTGGACACCTGAAACCACACTAGAACAATCCCTGCGGGCGATCCTGTCCGACTGGGAGTCACGGGTACGACAAGAATGACAAAAAGTGCACTGATCACAGGGATTACCGGGCAGGACGGCGCCTATCTGGCCAAGTTGCTGCTGGACAAGGGCTATCGGGTCCACGGGCTGGTGGCGCGGCGCAGCAGCGACTCGCGCTGGCGCTTGCGCGAAATGGGCATCGAAGACCAGATCCTCTACCTGGACGGCGACATGGCCGACGCCTGCTCCGTGCAACGGGCCGTGATCAAGTCCGCTCCGGACGAGGTCTACAACCTGGCGGCGCAAAGTTTCGTCGCCGCCTCCTGGGACCAGCCGGTGACCACCGGCATCGTCGACGGGCTGGGGGTCACCCATCTGCTCGAAGCGATCCGCCAGTTCAGCCCGCACACCCGCTTCTACCAGGCCTCCACCAGCGAGATGTTCGGCCTGATCCAGGCCGAGCGGCAGGACGAGAGCACCCCCTTCTACCCTCGCAGCCCCTACGGCGTGGCCAAGCTCTATGGTCACTGGATCACCGTGAACTACCGCGAGAGCTTCGGCCTGCATGCCAGCAGCGGCATCCTGTTCAACCACGAGTCGCCGCTGCGTGGCATCGAATTCGTCACCCGCAAGGTCACCGACGCCGCCGCCCGGATCAAGCAGGGCAAGCAGCAGGAACTGCGCCTGGGCAACATCGACGCCAAGCGCGACTGGGGATTCGCCGGCGACTATGTCGAAGCCATGTGGCTGATGCTGCAACAGGACAAGGCCGACGATTTCGTGGTCGCCACCGGGGTAACCACCACGGTGCGCGAAATGTGCCAGATCGCTTTCGAGCATGTCGGCCTGAACTACCGTGACTACGTGAAGATCGACCCGGCGTTCTTCCGTCCTGCGGAAGTCGATGTGCTGCTGGGCAATCCGGCCAAGGCCCAGCGGCTGCTCGGCTGGAAACCCCGGACCGATCTGGACACCCTGATCCGCATGATGATGGATGCGGACATGAAACGCGTCGCCAAGGAGTAAGGCATGCTGATTCCAGTGATTCTTTCCGGCGGTGCCGGGACTCGCTTGTGGCCGGTATCGCGCGAAGGTCATCCCAAGCCCTTCATGACCCTGCCCGACGGGCAGAGTCTGCTGGGCAAGACCTATCGGCGCGCGGCCACGTTGCTGGCCGGTAGCGGCGACATCGTTACCGTGACCAACCGCGACCACTACTTTCAAAGCAAGGATCACTTCCAGGCCGCCAGGCTGGATCGGCATCATGGACACTTCATCCTCGAACCCACCGGGCGCAACACCGCCCCGGCGATAGCCGTCGCGGCCCTGGCCGCGCAGGCCCGGCACGGCGACCAGGCGACCCTGGTGGTGATGCCGGCGGACCATCTGATCCGCAATGAAGAGGCGTTCAAAAACGCCGTCGCTCACGCCGCGCAGCTGGCCGAAACCGGGCATCTGGTCACCTTCGGCGTCACCCCGGACGCGCCGGAAACCGGCTTTGGCTATATCGAGTCAGGCTCCGCCCTCGACGATCGCGGCGCCGCCAGGGTCGCGCGCTTCGTGGAAAAACCCGATCTGAAGACCGCCCTGGGCTATCTCGAGAGCGGCCGTTTCCTGTGGAACTCGGGCATGTTCTGTTTCACCGTCGCCACGCTGCTGGCCGAGCTGCAACAGCACGCCCCCGAGCTGCTGGAACGGGCTCGCGCCTGCCTGGCCGCAAGCGCGCCGGTGGAAACCGGCCGCATCACCCAGCATGAGCTGTCAGCGGAGCATTTCGCCGAGATGCCGGACATTTCCATCGACTACGCGCTGATGGAGGTATCGGGCCAGGTTGCCGTGGTGCCGGCGCAGTTCGATTGGAGCGACATCGGCTCCTGGGGCGCCATCAGCGCCCTGGTGGACGCCGATGCCCAGGACAACCGCGCCAGCGGTGAAGCGCTGTTCATCGACAGCCACGGCAACTTCGTCCAGAGCGAAGGCCGCATGATCGCCACCGTGGGCGTCGACAACCTGATCGTGGTCGAGACCGCCGACGCCATCCTGGTGGCCCACGCGGACCGCGCCCAGGATGTGCGCCAGGTGGCCCGCCAGCTCAAGGACCGCAATCACGAATCCTACCGCCTGCACCGCACGGTCAGCCGGCCCTGGGGCAGCTACACCGTGCTGGAGGAAGGCCCGGGCTTCAAGATCAAGAAGATCGTGGTCAAGCCGGGGGCGGCGCTGTCGCTGCAGATGCACCACCATCGCAATGAACACTGGGTGGTGGTCAAGGGCACAGCCATGGTCACCAACAACGGCGACGGCTCGCATCTGGTCAACAGCAACGAATCCACCTTCATCGCCGCCGGGCACAAGCATCGGCTGGCCAATCCGGGAGTGATCGACCTGGTCATCATCGAAGTGCAGAGCGGCGAATACCTGGGCGAAGACGACATCGTGCGCTTCGAAGACCAATACGGCAGGACGGCCTGATGCTGCTCAATCTGTACCGCTCGCTGCGCGGCTATCGGGGCTTCATCCTTGGTAGCGTGCAGCGCGAGTTCCAGGCGCGCTATCGCAACTCGCTGTTCGGCGCCCTGTGGACCGTGCTCAATCCGCTGTCGATGATCGTCGTCTACACGGTGATCTTTTCCCAGGTGATGCGCGCCCGCCTGCCCGGCGTGGAAGACGGCCTGGCCTACAGCGTCTACCTGTGCGCCGGACTGCTGACCTGGGGCCTGTTTTCCGAGCTGACCCTGCGCAGCCAGAACATGTTCCTGGAAAACGCCAACCTGCTGAAGAAGATCAGCTTCCCGCGCATCTGCCTGCCGGTGATCGTGCTGCTCAACGCCGGCATCAACTTCGCGATCATCCTCGGCCTGTTCCTCGGCTTCCTGTTGATCACCGGGCGCTTGCCGGGCCTGGCGCTGCTGGCGCTGGTCCCGCTGCTGCTGTTGCAGGTGCTGTTCTGCGCCGGCCTGGGCATGATCCTCGGGGTGCTGAATGTGTTCTTCCGCGATGTCGCGCAGTTCTACGGCATCTTCCTGCAGTTCTGGTTCTGGCTCACACCCATCGTCTACCCCATCGGCATCCTGCCCGAGTCGATCCAGCGCCTGCTGGCGCTCAACCCGCTGACCGCGCTGATGCACAGCTACCAGAACCTGTTCCTGTACGACCAATGGCCACAGTGGAGTTCGCTGACACCGCTGCTGGTGATCAGCCTGTTGTTCTGCGCCATGGGGCTGCGGCTGTTCCGCCAGCGCGTCGGTGAAATGGTGGATGAGCTCTGATGGGACATATACGCGTCACCGGCCTGGGCAAGGCCTACAAGCAGTACCCGAACCGCTGGAGCCGGCTGTTCGAATGGCTGATTCCGTTTTCCGCGCCGCGCCATCAGTTGCACTGGGTGCTGCAGGGCGTCGATTTCGAGATCGAGCCGGGCCAGGCCGTGGGCATCGTCGGGGTCAACGGCGCCGGCAAGAGCACCCTGCTGAAGATGATCACCGGCACCACCCAGCCGACCTGCGGCGAGATCCGGCTGCAGGGCCGGGTCGCGGCGCTGCTGGAGCTGGGCATGGGCTTTCATCCGGACTTCACCGGACGCCAGAACGTGGTCATGGCCGGCCAGTTGCTGGGCATGCAGGTCGAGGAAATCGAAGCCCTGATGCCGGACATCGAAGCCTTCGCCGAAATCGGCGAGGCCATCGACCATCCGGTGCGCACCTATTCCAGCGGCATGCAGATGCGCCTGGCGTTCAGCGTAGCCACGGCGCGCCGCCCGGACATCCTGATCGTCGACGAGGCTCTATCGGTGGGCGATGCCTATTTCCAGCACAAGAGCTTCGAACGCATCCGCAGCTTCCGCCGTGCCGGCAGCACCCTGCTGATCGTTTCCCATGACCGCTCGGCGATCCAGTCGATCTGCGACACCGCGATCCTGCTGGAGCAGGGCCGCGTGGCCCTGCATGGCAAGCCGGAAGAAGTGATGGACTACTACAACGCCATGCTCGCCGAGCGCGAGGGCCAGACGGTGCGCCAGGAAATGCTGGCCAACGGTCAGGTGCGGACCATTTCCGGCACCGGCGAGGCCGGGATCCTCAGCGTGCACCTGCGCGACGAACGCGAGCGCTCGATCGAGGTGGCCGAAGTCGGCCAGCCGGTGGTGCTGGAAGTGCAGGTCGAGGTGCGCCAGGCCATCGAGCGGCTGGTACTGGGCTTCATGATCAAGGACCGCCTCGGCCAGCCCATGTATGGCATCAACACCCATCGCCAGGACCAGGCCCTGACCGACCTTCACGCCGGCGAACACGTCACCTTCCGCTTCGCCTTCACCATGGGTCTGGGCAAGGGCAACTACTCGGTGGCCCTGAGCCTGTCGCGGCTGGATTCGCACCTGGACCGCAACTTCGAGTGGCGCGACTACGGCCTGGTCTTCCATGTCATCAACAACCGCCAGGAAGATTTCGTCGGCTGCTCCTGGCTGCAGGCGCGGACCAGCATCGTCCGCGAGCCCCTGAAGTCCCCCGAACCGATGACCCAGCGAGTGGCGCCATGACCCGACTGTTGATCGAATGCACCTACGTGTTCGAACACCCTGAAACCAACTCGGGCATCCAGCGCGTGGTGCGCAACGTCATCCGTGAACTGCCGGCGGCCGACGCCTCGGCCGAGTGCATCCCGGTGGTCATGCTCAAAGACAAGCTCTATCGGGTCTTGAGCCTCAAGCCGTTGAAGGCCGAACGTTGGAACCTGATGGGGCTGCGGGTACGCCTGGAACAGATGGCCAACGTCTTCTGGGTACGCCACCGGGCCCTGGAGCGGCGTAAGCCTTTCACCTCGTACCTGCCACGCCGACTGCTCTATGTGGCTTGCCGCCTGACCGCCCTGGTCTGCTTCAGCATTCCGCTGCGATTGTGCAACCGGCTTTTGAATACTCGGCAGATCCCTCAACGCTGCATTCCCCTGCAGCATCAACCGGGCGACCAGCTGGTGTTGCTGGACTCCTCCTGGCACGCCGATTTTTTTCCCCTGGCCGAACAGCTCAAGCGCGACGGGGTAGGCATCGTCTCGGTGATCTACGACCTGATTCCGCTGACTCATCCCCAGTTCTGCGACGCCGGGCTGGTCCGGGTGTTCAACCACTGGTTCGACTGGATCGCCCGCACCGCCGACGGCTACATGGCGATTTCCGCGACCATCCGCGACCAGGTCCGCGAAGAGATGCTGCGCCGGGTGGGCGACGAGCAGGTGGCGCAACGCTGGTTCGACTTTTTCCACCTCGGCTCGGAACTGGATCTGTGCAGCGAAAACTCGCGGATCGACCCGGCGCTGACGCAGCTGTTCAAGAACCGTGCACCGGTGTTCCTGATGGTCAGCACCATCGAACCACGCAAGAACCATGGATACCTGATCGATGCCTTCGAGCGTGTCTGGGCTGCCGGGTCCCAGGCGCGCCTGTGCATTGCCGGGCGTATCGGCTGGAAATGCGAGGCACTGATCGAGCGGATTCGTCGTCATCCCGAACTGAACCGACGTCTGTTCATGTTCAACGCCCTGGACGACAACAGCCTGGAGTACGCCTATTCCAAGGCCACGGCCCTGGTATTCCCCTCCTATGTCGAAGGCTTCGGCCTGCCCCTGGTAGAGGCCATGCAGCGTGGCCTGCCGGCCATGGGCAGCGATATTCCGGTGTTTCGCGAAATCGGTGGGGAGTTCATGGCCTATTTCGATCTGAATGACTCGCAAAGCCTGGCCGACCTTGTCATCGAGCATGAAACCAGCGGCGTGTTTCCCGCCGCCCGCCATGTCGATGAATGGCGCTGGCTGGGCTGGCGCGAAGCCAGTGCGCAACTCGTCGAGCGTATTGCCTACCACCGCAACCATGCCCCTTCCGTCATGGAGACGCATGATGCGGATAGCCCTTAACGCCCGCATTCTCCAGGCCCCGCGGACCGGCATCGGCCAGTATGTGGCCGAACTGGTCTCGGCGCTGGTGGACGAACAGGATCTCGAACTATCGCTGTTCCATGGTTGGGGCTGGGGCCGCGAACTGCCTGCCGCCGCCATGCCGGGCTATTCCCGGCTGGCCCCCTGGCTACGACGGATCCCCGGAGCCTACCGGGCCCGACGCTGGCTGGAGCAGCAGCGCTTCAACGGCAGCCAGTCGCCAGCGGTCGACCTCTATCACGAGCCCAGCCTCTGGCCACTGGAATTCGACGGCCCGACCGTGATCACCCTGCATGACTTGACCCACCTGCATTACCCCTCCACCCAGCCGCCGGCACGCTTGAAGGAAATCGAGCGACGCCTTGGTGCAGGCGTAGAGCAGGCAAGGCTGATCCTGACCGATTCGCAGTTTGTCGCCGATGAGGCCCAGGACTATTTTGGCCTGCCCCGGGACCGCTTCGTGGTAGCCCCGCTGGGGGTCGCCGCGCGTTTCCATCCACGGGAGCATGCCGAGCTGGAACACAGCCTGGCCCCCCACGGCCTGCAACCTCGTGGCTATTTTCTCTGTGTCGGTACGCTTGAGCCCCGCAAGAACTTGTCGCAAGCCCTCGAAGCCCACGCACGGATGCCATCCACACTGCGTCAACGCTATCCATTGCTGATTATCGGTATGGCCGGCTGGGAACAAGGGCAGTTCAGCGAGGTGCTGCAAAAAGGCCTGGCCAGCGGCCATGTGCGCCTGCTCGGCTACTTGCCGGACGAACAGGTGGCGCAATGGGTGGCAGGGGCCAGGGCGCTGGTCTTTCCGTCACTGTATGAAGGTTTCGGCCTTCCGGTCCTGGAGGCCATGGCCAGCGGCACCCCCGTGGTGCTGACACGGCGCTCGGCGATGCCGGAAGTCGCGGGAGCGGCGGGCAATTATGTCGAGCCCGGCGACGTGGAAGGCTTATCCACTACCCTGCTACGCCTGATCGACGACGAGCCCCACTGGCAAACATGCCGCGAGGCTGGATTACAACAAGCCGGGCTTTTTTCCTGGAAGCACTGCGCGCAAATCACCGCGCGCACCTATCGCCAGGCCATGGGAGGCTGATATGCGCGTCTTGCACTTCTTCAAAACCTATCTGCCCGATTCGGTCGGCGGCATCGAACAGGTCATTTTTCAGCTATGCGAAAGCGGTGCCCTGCACGGCACCGACGGCCAGGTCCTGACCCTCAGTACCAACCCGCAACCCAGGGTGCTGAAGCTCGGCCACCATGAGGTACACCGCGCCAGGCTGGACATCCAGTTCGCCTCCACCGGCTTCTCCTACAGCGTGTTCAAGCAGTTTCGCGAGATGGCCGCCGAGGCCGACGTGGTCAATTACCACTTCCCCTGGCCGTTCATGGACGTGGTGCACTTCATGAGTGGCCTGGACAAGCCCTGCGTGGCCACCTACCACTCCGACATCATTCGCCAGCGCCACCTGCTCAAGCTGTACCGCCCCTTGATGAACCGCTTCCTGGGCAGCGTCGACCGGATCGTCGCCGCCTCGCCGAACTACCTGCACACCAGTGATGTGCTGCAACGCTTCCGGGACAAGACGCGGGTCATCCCCTATGGCCTGAACAAGGCCGGTTATCCACAGCCCGACAACGAACGCATGAATCACTGGCGCCAGCGCCTGGGCGAACGCTTCTTCCTGTTCGTCGGGGTGATGCGCTACTACAAGGGCCTGCACATCCTGCTCGACGCCCTCAAGGACGTGGATTATCCGGTGGTGATCGTCGGCGCCGGCCCGCTGGAGGCCGAACTGCATGCCCAGGCCGCGGCGCTGGGCCTGCGCAACCTGCATTTCCTCGGCCGCCTGGGGGACGAAGACAAGGTCGCCCTGCTGCAACTGAGCTATGCGATCGTCTTCCCTTCGCACCTGCGCTCCGAGGCATTCGGCATCTCCCTGCTCGAAGGCGCGATGTACGGCAAGCCGATGATCTCCAGCGAAATCGGCACCGGCACCAGCTACATCAATATCCATGGCGAAACCGGCCTGGTGGTGCCACCGAGCGATCCCCTGGCCTTCCGCGCCGCCATGCGCCAGCTCTGGGACAACCCCGGACAGGCCGCGCAGATGGGGCTCAAGGCCGAAGCCCGCTACCGGCAACTGTTCACCGCCGACGACATGGGCCGCAAATGGAACGAGCTGTACCACGAGCTGCTGGAGGAAAAGGCCCTGTCCTACGCCTGATCCTCCAAACGCCAATCTGTAGGAGCGAAGCTTGTTCGCGATACAGACACCGCGCGAGATCAGGTACGGCCCTTTCGCGGGCAAGCCTCGCTCCTACGTCTGATCCGTCAGGTGCCAACGCAGGGCCAGGGCAGCCGGGCGGCGCACCAGCTGTTCGACCTCGACGTGCCACAGGCGCTCGGCGCCGGGGAAAGTGGCGATGTGCGGGCCATCGAGAACCACTTCGGCACGGCCACTGAGCTGTAGCAGGTCGCCGCGGCTGAAGTCGATGAACAACAGGCCGGCGCGAGGGTTGAGCGAGAGATTGCCCAAGGTGTTGAAGTGCAGGTTGCCGGCGAAATCCGGAATGCTCAGCCGGTTGCCTTCGACCCGCACGAACCCCGTTGGGCCGCCCCGATGGGATACATCGACCCAATATCGGCCCTCCACCTCCACATAACTGGCGACAAAGAACGTATCGGCGGTGCGGATCATGGCCCGCGCTGCCGCGTCCAGGCCATCCAGGCGCTGCACGGGCCGATTCGCCGCCAGCGGCACCGACTGGAACTGGCGCAACTGGATATAACGCGGGCAATTGCCGAACGACTGCTCGACACCCAGCGCAAAGCCCTGCTCGTCCAGTTGCGTGATGCGCCCGTTGAGGCGGTTGCGCCGCCGGGTGTGTAGCTCGATGCCCAGCAGGCCGATGGCCGCGCCTGCCGCCACCTGCGCCGGATCCTCGGCGGCGGGCAGGCTGTCGAGCCGCAACACCCCGGGCGTGGGCGAGTGGGCAAAGCCCTCAGGCCCCTCCAGCACGCTGGCCCAGGGGTTGCCCTGGTTATCCACAGCCCCCAGCAGCATGAACGGCAGCTGCTGGAAAAACTGCCGGTGCTGATCGGGCATCTCGCTGCGGATCACCTTGCGTCCGAAACCTTCCATGCGTTCGGCGACGCCGACATGGCGCTGCAAGCGCTTTTCGCCCGCATGCCAGGGGGAATCGGTGTTCATGCTGCTCTCCCCTGCGTCGCCGACGCAGCGTTACGGGTTCAGGCGCTTTGCAGGCCTGCCGCCGTGCGCGGCATGCCGACGAAACCAGGCAAGGCTTCGATACGCGCCAGCCAAGCGCGCACCTGTGGATAATCCGCCAGCGACACGTTGCCTTCAGGGGCGTGGGCGATATAGCTGTAGCCGGCGATATCGGCGATGGTCGGTTCGTTGCCCGCCAGGTAAGAGCTGGCGGCCAGCTCCTGCTCGACCACCTTGAGCAGCGCATGGGAACGGGCGATGACTTCTTCGGCGTTATGCTGCGCGCCGAATACCGTGATCAGACGCGCCGCCGCCGGGCCGAAGGCAATCGGCCCCGCCGCTACCGACAGCCAGCGCTGGACCCGCGCCGCGCCCACCGGATCGCTGGGCAGCCAGCGACCCTGGCCATATTTCTGCGCCAGGTACACCAGGATCGCGTTGGAATCGGCCAGCACCACGCCCTGATCGTCGATCACCGGCACTTGGCCGAACGCATTCAACTTGAGGAACGCCGCTTGTTTGTGCTCGCCTTTCGCCAGATCGACGAAGATCAGCTCGAAAGGCAGCTCCAGCAGCGACAGCATCAGCTCGACGCGATGGGCATGACCGGAACGGGGAAAGTTGTAGAGCTTGATGGCTTGCATGGCAGACTCCGTCGGGCAAGGGTGCCGCTCACCTGAGCAGCACGAACGGCCATCATCTTCCCTCGCCCCTCGGAACAACAGAATCCCCAGAAAACACAATCCATCATTTCAGCCAGTGAAATGATCGCCCTAGGGTTGCAACGCCGGGTGCTCGCGCAGCGCCTGCACCGCAAAATCGACGAAACTGCGCACCCGCGCCGACGCCTTGCGCCCGCCCTGGTACACCACATGGATCGGCAACGGCGCCAGCTCGTATTCCGCCAGCACGATCTCCAGTTCTCCGGCCGCCACCTTGTCCGCCACCTGATACGACAGCACCCGGGTCAGCCCCAGCCCGCGGCAAGCGGCGTTGATCGCCGCCTGGTTGGCGGTGACCACCAGCCGTGGCTCCGCCCGCACGCTCAGGGGCGTGCCAGCGTCGTCGAACAGCCAGCTTTTCGACTGGCCGATCGAGGACGGCGCGATCACCGTCGCCTGGCGCAGTTCCTGGGGATGTCGCGGCCGGCCATGGCGAGCGAGAAACGCCGGAGCGGCACAGACCACCCGGCGCACCTCGCCGACGCGCATTGCGTGCTGGCCGCTGTCGGGCAACTCGCCGATACGCACCGCGACATCCACGCCCTCCTCGAGCATGTTCACCACCCGGTCGACCAACAGGGCGTTGATGCTGACCTCGGTAAAGCGCTGCAGGTAATCCACCATCAGCGGCGTGACGAACAACTCGCCGAACAACACCGGAGCGGTAATTGTCAGCGGCCCCCGCGGCAGGGCATGAATGCCGGCGGCCGAGGCCTCGGCGTCCTGCAACTCGGCGAGGATGCGCCGGCTGTCTTCCAGGTAACGCTGGCCGGCTTCCGTCAGCAGCACGTTACGCGTGGTGCGGGTCAGCAAGGGGGTGCCGATGCGCTGTTCCAGCGCCGCCACCGCGCGGGTCACGCTGGGCGCCGACAACCCCAGGCGCCGGGCCGCGGCAGCGAAGCCCTGCTCCTGGGCAACGCTGATGAACACCTGCATTTCCTGGAATCGGTCCACGGGCGCTGCTCCGGATCAACGAGGCCACAGCTTATCCGCATCCTGCCGCTCACCACAAAACGCAGGCGAACGGAAATCTCCAGCGAGGGCGAGGATAGGAGCAACTTGTGGATAAGTTGACGGTGGCCCGGACGGGGCGCACCGAGCCAGGTCATGGCTAGGGAAGGGAAAAACGCAAAGGCGGCACAAGGTTCGATAGCTGAAGATCGAACCTTGCGCCGCCTTGTGGATAACTTATTCCACCGTTACCGACTTCGCCAGGTTGCGCGGCTGGTCGACGTCAGTGCCCTTGAGCACCGCCACGTAGTACGACAGCAATTGCAGCGGCAGGGTATAGAGGATCGGCGAGAGGATGTCGTGGATGTGCGGCATGTGGATAACATGCGTGCCTTCGCCATTGGCCATGCCAGCCTTCTCGTCGGCGAACACGATCAGCTCGCCGCCACGGGCACGGACTTCCTGCAGGTTGGACTTGAGTTTCTCCAGCAGCTCGTTGTTCGGGGCCACGGTGACCACCGGCATATCGTTATCCACAAGCGCCAGCGGACCGTGCTTGAGCTCGCCGGCCGGGTAAGCCTCGGCGTGGATGTAAGAGATTTCCTTGAGCTTGAGCGCCCCTTCCATCGCTACCGGGAACTGCGCGCCACGGCCCAGGAACAGGGTGTGATGCTTCTCGGCGAACAGCTCGGCGATTTTTTCCACCGTGCTGTCCATCGCCAGGGCCTCGCCCAGGCGAGCCGGCAAGCGCCGCAATTCTTCCACCAGGGTGGCTTCGACATCCGCGCTCAAAGTGCCGCGCACCTGGCCCAGGGCCAACGTCAGCAGCAACAGGCCGACCAGCTGGGTGGTGAAGGCCTTGGTGGAAGCCACGCCGATCTCGCGACCGGCCTGGGTCAGCAGGGTCAGGTCGGATTCGCGCACCAGCGAGCTGATGCCGACGTTGCAGATCGCCAGGCTGGCGAGGAAACCCAACTCCTTGGCGTTACGCAGGGCGGCCAGGGTGTCGGCGGTTTCGCCGGACTGGGAAATGGTCACGAACAGGGTGTCGGGTTGCACAACCACCTTGCGGTAGCGGAACTCGCTGGCCACTTCGACTTGACACGGGATCCCGGCCAGTTCTTCGAGCCAGTAACGGGCAACCATGCCGGCGTGGTAGCTGGTGCCACAGGCGACGATCTGTACATTGCGCACCTTGGCGAACAGCTCGGCGGCTTGCGGGCCAAAGGCCTGGACCAGCACTTGGTTCGGGCTCAGGCGGCCTTCCAGGGTGCGTTGCACCACGGCAGGCTGCTCATGGATTTCCTTGAGCATGTAGTGGCGGAACTCGCCCTTCTCGGCCGCTTCGGCACCGTCGCGGTACTGCACGGTTTCACGCTCCACGGCTTTACCGTCGACATCCCAGATCTGCACGCTGTCGCGGCGGATTTCGGCGATATCGCCTTCTTCCAGGTACATGAAACGGTCGGTCACCTGACGCAGCGCCAGCTGGTCGGAAGCCAGGAAGTTTTCCCCCAGGCCCAGGCCGATCACCAGCGGGCTGCCGCTGCGGGCTGCGACCAGGCGGTCCGGCTGGCTGGTGCTGATCACGGCCAGGCCGTAGGCGCCATGCAGCTCCTTGACGGTAGCTTTCAGGGCGGCGGTCAGGTCGCCCAGGTCCTTGAGCTTGTGGTTCAGCAGGTGGGCGATGACTTCGGTGTCGGTGTCCGAGGTGAACACGTAGCCCAGGCCTTTGAGCTGCTCGCGCAGCACTTCATGGTTTTCGATGATGCCGTTGTGCACCACCGCCAGGTCGCCGGAGAAATGGGGGTGGGCATTGCGCTCGCAGGGCGCGCCGTGCGTGGCCCAACGGGTATGGGCAATGCCCAGGCGGCCAGCCAGCGGCTCGTCGGCCAGGGCCTGTTCCAGTTCGCTGACCTTGCCCGGACGGCGCATGCGCTCGAGCTTGCCGTCATGGGTGAAGACCGCCACGCCGGCGCTGTCATAACCGCGATATTCCAGACGCTTGAGGCCTTCGAGCAGGATGGCCGTGATATTCCGTTCAGCAACGGCGCCAACAATTCCACACATGGTTTCTCTCCTAGATGACTGCCGCGCAAATCAATGTGATACCGCGGGCCTGAATCTGGTCGCGGGCCTCTGCAGGCAGGCGATCATCGGTAATAAGGGTATGGACGCTGCTCCAGGGCAGCTCCAGGTTGGGAATCTTGCGGCCGATCTTGTCGGCCTCGACCATCACCACGACTTCCCGCGCCACTTCGGCCATCACCCGGCTCAAGCCGAGCAGCTCGTTGAAGGTGGTCGTTCCGCGCACCAGGTCGATGCCATCGGCGCCAATGAACAACTGGTCGAAATCATAGGAGCGCAGCACCTGTTCGGCGACCTGCCCCTGGAACGATTCAGAATGCGGGTCCCAGGTGCCGCCGGTCATCAACAGCACCGGCTCGTGTTCCAGTTCGCTCAGGGCATTGGCCACATTCAGTGAATTGGTCATCACCACCAGGCCCGGCTGCTGGCCGAGCTCGGGAATCATCGCCGCGGTGGTGCTGCCGCTGTCGATGATGATGCGGGCGTGTTCGCGGATGCGCGCAACCGCCGCGCGAGCGATGGCCTGCTTGTAGCGCGACACGGGCTGGCCGATATCGCTGACCAGTTCCTGGGGCATGGTGATGGCGCCACCGTAGCGGCGCAGCAGCAGGCCGTTGCTTTCCAGGGCTGCCAAGTCCTTACGAATCGTAACTTCGGAAGTTTCGAAACGCTTGGCCAGATCGTCCACGCTCACCTCGCCCAACTCATTGAGCAAGGCCAGGATGTTGTGACGACGCTGGGGAGTGTTGCGTTTCGACATGAGCACTTTAAGTTTCGATTCGAAAGATAACGGACGCAATCAAAACCTATCGCCGGAAATTCGTCAAGGCAGCGCAAGAAAAAAATCTATGGATAAAAGCATCGCGGGCAAGCCTCGCTCCTACAGGTATGAGCGAGGCTTGCCCGCGAAAGCTTCGAGAGCACCGGCCACTGCGTTGTGGATAACTCAGTTCTTGCTGATCTTCACCGGGCGCTTCCAGCCATCGATGTTCTTCTGCCGGGCACGGGCCACTGCCAGCTGGGCCTTTTCCACCGTCTGGTTGATGGTCGAACCCGCCGCCGTGGTTGCGCCGTCGTGGATATCCACAGGCGCCACCAGGGAGTTGTTGGAACCGATGAAGACATCCTCACCCAGCACCGTGCGATGCTTGTTGGCGCCATCGTAGTTGCAGGTGATGGTGCCGGCGCCGATATTGGTGCGGGCCCCGATATCGGCATCGCCCAGGTAAGTCAGGTGGCCAGCCTTGGCGCCCTCGCCCATATGGGCGTTTTTCAGCTCGACAAAGTTACCCACATGGGCGCGGGCTTCCAGTACGGTGCCCTGACGCAGGCGGGCGAACGGGCCGGCATCGCTGCCCTCACCCAGCACCGCGCCTTCGATATGGCTGTTGGCCTTGATCACCACGCCCTTGCGCAGGGTGCTGTCCTTGATCACGCAATTCGGACCGATCACCACGTCGTCCTCGATCACCACCCGGCCTTCGAGAATCACGTTGATGTCGATCAGGACGTCGCGGCCGACGCTGACTTCGCCGCGCACGTCGAAACGCGCGGGATCGCGCAGGGTCACGCCCTGGGCCATCAGGCGGCGCGCCGCACGCAACTGATAGTGGCGCTCCAGCTCGGCCAGCTGCTTGCGATCGTTGGCGCCCTGCACTTCCATGGCGTCGTGCGGTTGCTCGGTGGCCACCAGCAGACCGTCGCTGACGGCCATGGCAATCACGTCGGTCAGGTAGTACTCGCCCTGGGCATTGTTATTCGACAAGCGACTCATCCAGTCGCCCAGGCGATTGGCCGGCACCGCAAGAATGCCGGTATTGCCTTCGGTAATCGCCCGTTGCGCTTCGTTGGCGTCCTTCTGCTCGACGATGGCAGCCACCTTGCCCGCGGCGTCGCGCACGATGCGGCCATAACCGGTCGGGTCGGCCAGCTCTACGGTCAGCAGGCCCAACTGTTCCGGGCCGGCTTGCTTGAGCAGGCGTTGCAGGGTTTCCACTTCGATCAGCGGCACATCACCGTACAGAATCAGCACGGTATCGGCGGTGATGAAAGGGACGGCCTGGGCCACGGCATGGCCAGTGCCGAGCTGCTTGTCCTGCAGCACGAAATTAAGGTCGTCTGCCGCCAGGCGTTCGCGAACCGCGTCGGCGCCATGGCCGATGACCACATGAATGCGTTGTGGATCGAGTTGTCGCGCGCTGTGGATAACATGGCCAAGCATGGAGTTACCCGCCACCGGGTGCAGGACCTTGGGCAACGACGAGCGCATGCGGGTACCTTGACCGGCAGCGAGAATAACGATTTCAAGAGACATGACTGGCTACCAATCCTGGGTGGTCAGCGGATGTGACCAAGAGATGAATTGCAAAAAATAAAAAGGGTAGCCGAGGCTACCCTTTTTAATCAATCACGCGGAAATCCCGCGGCTTAGCCGCCGAATTTCTTGCGGATCTGCTGGACGGTGCGCAGCTGGGCTGCGGCCTCGGCCAGACGTGCAGCGGCAGAACCGTAGTCGAAATCTGCGCCTTTTTCATTCAGGGCCTTCTCAGCAGCCTTTACGGCTTCCTGAGCGGAGGCTTCGTCCAGGTCGGCAGCGCGCTGCACGGTGTCGGCAAGAACCTTGACCATGTTCGGCTGAACCTCGAGGAAACCACCGGAGATGTAGAACACCTCGGCTTCCCCGCCCTGCTTGATCAAGCGGATCGGACCTGGTTTCAGATTAGTGATCAGCGGCGCGTGACCCAGGGCGATACCAAGATCCCCAAGCTCGCCGTGTGCGATCACCATCTCGACCAGACCGGAGAAGATTTCCCCTTCCGCACTGACGATATCGCAATGGACTGTCATAGCCATCTGCTTGCCTCAACCTAAATTAGCGCCCGTTGCCGGGCGCCGGGATTACAGTTTCTTGGCTTTCTCGATCGCTTCTTCGATGCCGCCGACCATGTAGAACGCTTGTTCTGGCAGGTGGTCGTAGTCACCGTTGAGGATGCCTTTGAAGCCAGCGATGGTGTCTTTCAGGGAAACGTATTTGCCTGGAGAACCAGTGAAGACTTCAGCCACGAAGAACGGCTGCGACAGGAAGCGCTGGATCTTACGAGCGCGGGATACCAGTTGCTTGTCGGCTTCGGACAGTTCGTCCATACCCAGGATCGCAATGATGTCCTTCAGCTCTTTGTAACGCTGCAGCACGTACTGAACGCCGCGAGCGGTTTCGTAGTGCTCGTTGCCGATCACGTTCGGATCCAGCTGACGGGAAGTCGAGTCCAGTGGGTCGACCGCTGGGTAGATACCCAGGGAAGCGATGTCACGGGACAGTACGACGGTGGCGTCCAAGTGGGCGAAGGTGGTCGCTGGCGACGGGTCGGTCAGGTCGTCCGCAGGTACGTATACCGCCTGGATCGAGGTGATCGAGCCTTGCTTGGTCGAAGTGATACGTTCTTGCAGAACGCCCATCTCTTCGGCCAGGGTCGGCTGGTAACCTACTGCCGAAGGCATACGGCCCAGCAGTGCGGATACTTCGGTACCGGCCAGGGTGTAACGGTAGATGTTGTCGACGAACAACAGAACGTCGTTACCTTCGTCACGGAACTTCTCGGCCATGGTCAGGCCGGTCAGGGCTACGCGCAGACGGTTTCCCGGCGGCTCGTTCATCTGGCCGTAGACCAGTGCCACTTTGTCCAGAACGTTGGAGTCCTTCATCTCGTGGTAGAAGTCGTTACCCTCACGAGTACGCTCACCCACACCGGCGAACACGGAATAACCGCTGTGCTCGATGGCGATGTTACGGATCAGTTCCATCATGTTTACGGTCTTGCCCACACCGGCACCACCGAACAGACCGACTTTACCGCCCTTGGCGAACGGGCAGACCAGGTCGATAACCTTGATGCCGGTTTCCAGCAGGTCGTTGCCGCCTGCCTGTTCCGCGAAGGAAGGGGCGGCGCGGTGGATACCCCAGCGCTCTTCTTCGCCGATCGGGCCAGCTTCGTCGATCGGGTTGCCCAGTACGTCCATGATCCGGCCCAGGGTCGCTTTACCGACCGGTACGGAGATGGCTGCGCCAGTGTTGTTGACGTCCAGACCGCGCTTGAGGCCCTCGGTGGAGCCCATCGCAATGGTACGCACCACGCCGTCGCCCAGCTGCTGCTGAACTTCCAGAGTGGTTTCGGCGCCTTGAACCTTCAAGGCGTCGTAGATGCTCGGTACGCTGTCGCGTGGAAATTCCACGTCGATAACGGCGCCGATGATTTGAACGATACGTCCGCTACTCATAGCTGGATCCTCTGAATATTTGAACCGTTAAACCGCGGCAGCGCCGCCGACGATTTCCGAGATCTCTTGGGTGATCGCAGCCTGACGCGCCTTGTTGTAGATCAGCTGCAAATCGCTGATCAAATCACCGGCGTTGTCGGTAGCGTTCTTCATCGCGATCATCCGCGCAGCTTGTTCGGCCGCGTTGTTCTCGACCACCGCCTGGTAGACCTGCGACTCCACGTAGCGAACCATCAAGCCGTCGAGCAGCTCTTTGGCATCCGGTTCGTAGAGATAGTCCCAGTGGTGCTTGAGTTCTTGATCCGGGGTTGCCACCAGCGGAATCAACTGCTCCACCGTAGGCTGTTGCGTCATGGTGTTGATGAACTTGTTGGATACCACGGACAGGCGGTCAATCCGGCCATCCAGGTAGGCATCCAGCATCACCTTGACGCTGCCGATCAGATCATTGATCGACGGCTCTTCACCCAGGTGGCTGATTGCAGCGACGACGTTGCCGCCGAAGTTACGGAAGAAAGCCGCACCTTTGCTGCCAACCACGCACAGATCGATCTCGACGCCATTTTCGCGGTTTACCGCCATGTCCTTGACCAGAGCCTTGAACAGGTTGGTATTCAAACCACCGCACAGACCACGGTCACTGCTCACCACGATATAACCGACGCGCTTGATGGCGCGATCGATCATGAACGGGTGGCGATATTCCGGGTTGGCGTTGGCCAGATGACCAATAACCTGGCGGATGCGCTCCGCGTAAGGACGGCTAGCAGCCATGCGCATTTGTGCCTTGCGCATTTTGCTGACCGCCACTTTTTCCATGGCGCTGGTAATCTTTTGCGTGCTTTTGATGCTCGCAATCTTACTGCGAATCTCTTTTGCGCCTGCCATGTAACACCTATCAGGTTAGCAAGCGGGGACCTCGCGGCCCCCGCTGCGGCTTACCAGGTTTGGGTGGCCTTGAACTTCTCGATACCGGCTTTCAGGCCAGCGTCGATTTCGTCATTGAAGTCACCCTTCACGTTGATCTTCGCCATCAAATCGGCGTGATCGCGGTTGAAGTAAGCAATCAGCGCTTGTTCGAAGCTGCCGATCTTGGCGATTTCGACGTCAGTCAGGAACCCGCGCTCAGCGGCATACAGCGACAGCGACATGTCAGCGATGGACATCGGCGCGTATTGCTTCTGCTTCATCAGCTCGGTAACGCGCTGACCGTGTTCAAGTTGCTTGCGGGTCGCTTCGTCCAGGTCAGAAGCGAACTGGGCGAATGCCGCCAGTTCACGGTACTGAGCCAGGGCGGTACGGATACCACCGGACAGCTTCTTGATGATCTTGGTCTGAGCGGCACCACCTACACGGGATACCGAAACACCTGCGTTCACTGCCGGACGGATGCCGGAGTTGAACATGGCCGATTCCAGGAAGATCTGACCGTCGGTGATGGAAATCACGTTGGTCGGAACGAACGCGGAAACGTCGCCAGCCTGGGTTTCGATGATCGGCAGTGCGGTCAGGGAACCGGTCTTGCCAGTTACCGCGCCGTTGGTGAACTTCTCTACGTACTCTTCCGAAACGCGGGATGCGCGCTCCAGCAGACGGGAGTGGAGATAGAACACGTCGCCTGGGTAAGCTTCACGTCCTGGTGGACGGCGCAGCAGCAGGGAAATCTGGCGGTAAGCCACTGCTTGCTTGGACAGATCGTCATAAACGATCAGCGCGTCTTCACCGCGGTCGCGGAAGTATTCGCCCATGGTGCAACCGGCGTAAGGAGCCAGGAATTGCAGGGCAGCGGATTCGGAAGCACTGGCAGCCACGATGATGGTGTTGGCCAGGGCGCCGTTTTCTTCCAGCTTGCGAACCACGTTGGCGATGGTCGATTGCTTCTGACCCACTGCTACGTATACGCAGAAGATGCCGCTGTCTTTCTGGTTGATGATCGCGTCGATCGCCAGAGCGGTCTTACCGATCTGACGGTCACCGATGATCAGCTCACGCTGGCCACGGCCGACCGGGATCATGGCGTCGACAGCCTTGTAGCCAGTCTGTACAGGCTGGTCTACCGACTTACGCCAGATCACGCCTGGAGCAACTTTCTCGACCGCGTCGGTCTCGGTGTTGTTCAGCGGACCTTTACCGTCAACTGGGTTACCCAGTGCGTCGACGACGCGACCCAGCAGTTCCTTACCAACCGGAACCTGCAGGATGCGGCCAGTGCACTTGGCGCTCATGCCTTCGGCCAGAGTCGTGTAGGCGCCCAGTACCACGGCACCTACGGAGTCTTGCTCGAGGTTGAGTGCCATACCGTAGACACTGCCCGGAAACTCGATCATCTCGCCGTACATGACGTCGGCCAGACCGTGAATCCGCACGATACCGTCAGAAACGCTGACGACAGTGCCTTCGTTACGGGCTTGAGAGGTCACATCGAGCTTTTCGATGCGGCCCTTGATAATTTCACTTATTTCGGAAGGATTGAGTTGCTGCATTGCTCTGCTGCCCCTTCAAACTCAAGATTTCAATGCTTCGGCAAGTTTCGCGATTTTGCCGCGAATCGAGCCATCGATAACCAGGTCGCCGGCGCGGATGACGACACCACCAATCAGGGCAGCGTCCTCCGCAACTTGCAGGCGCACTTCCCGGTCGAGTCGTGCACTGAGAACCTTGGCGAGTTTGTCTTGCTGTTCTTGGTTCAACGCAAAAGCACTGGTGACTTCCACATCTACCGACTTCTCTTGCTCGGCCTTGTACAGGTCGAACAGAGCGGCGATCTCCGGCAGAAGCAGGAGACGGTCGTTTTCGGCAACGACGTGGATGAAATTCTGTGCCTTGGCATCGAACTTGTCGCCGCACACGTCGATAAACGTGGCGGCCTTGTCTGCGCTCGTCAGTCGCGGGGCCTTGAGCACGCGCCGCATGGTGTCGTCTTGCGACACCGCTGCAGCCAGGCCGAGCATGGCTGACCAAGAGGCCAGCTGCTGGTGGGCCTGAGCGTGCTCGAAGGCCGCCTTAGCGTAAGGTCGGGCCAACGTGGTCAGTTCTGCCATGATCGCCCTCGCTTAAATTTCAGCAGCCAGTTTGTTAACCAGCTCCGCGTGCGCGTTTTGATCGATTGTGGCGCCCAGGATCTTCTCGGCGCCGCCAACGGCCAGCACACCCAGTTGGGCACGCAGCGCGTCTTTGACACTGTTCAGTTCCTGCTCGATCTCGGCCTGAGCCTGGACCTTCACACGGTCAGCGTCGACACGGGCTTTTTCAACAGCCTCTTCGACGATCTGGTTACCGCGTTTCTTGGCTTGCTCAATGATTTCGGCTGCCTGAGCTTTCGCTTCGCGCAGTTGCTGACCCGCTTTCTCTTGGGCCAGTTCCAGGTCGCGAGCTGCTCGGTTGGCAGCGTCCAGTCCATCCGCGATCTTCTTCTGACGTTCGTGCAAAGCCGCGATGACCGGAGGCCACACGAACTTCATGCAAAACAGTACAAAAATGAAGAACGCAACGGACTGGCCAATCAGGGTTGCATTAATGTTCACGCCAACACCTCGCTCGTTCGTTGTCCATCACACCAATCAACTCGAATACTCGAGTGATTAGCCAGCGAGTTGACCAACGAAGGGGTTCGCGAAGGTGAAGAACAGAGCGATACCAACGCCGATCATGGTTACGGCGTCGAGCAGGCCGGCAACGATGAACATTTTAACTTGCAGCATTGGAACCATTTCTGGCTGACGCGCAGCGCCTTCCAGGAACTTGCCGCCCAGCAGGCCGAAACCAATGGCAGTACCCAGAGCACCCAGGCCGATCAACAGTGCAACAGCGATAGCGGTTAGACCAACTACAGTTTCCATCTTTCCTCCCGACTTTTACGTCGTATGGTTTAGGTTTTTTAGATTAAAGCGGTAAAACAAATCGTTTCATCGTGCCCTAGACGGGCCCCCTCCCGTTTGATCGGGAGGGACATCAGACTGGTCGAGACCGGTCTTAATGGTTCTCTTCGTGCGCCATCGACAGGTAGACGATGGTCAGCATCATGAAGATAAACGCTTGCAGGGTGATGATCAGGATGTGGAATACAGCCCACGCCCATTGCAGCACCACGCCCAGGCCGCTGAGCCAGAGCAGGCCGCTGCCGAACATCACGGCGATCAGGATGAACACCAGTTCGCCAGCGTACATGTTGCCGAACAGACGCAGTGCCAGGGAGATTGGCTTGGCCACCAGCGTCACGAATTCAAGCAGGAAGTTCACCGGAATCAGCAGGGCCTGAACGAAGATGTTCTTGCTGCCGAACGGGTGCAGGGTCAGTTCGCCGATGAAACCGCCGATGCCCTTGACCTTGATGCTGTAGAAAATGATCAGCGCGAACACCGAGAAGGCCATGGCCAGGGTCGCGTTCGGGTCGGTAGTCGATACGGCACGGAAAGGAATGTGCTGATCGCCGGAGATCAGGATGGCCAGCTGAGGAATCCAGTCGACCGGGATCAGGTCGATGGCGTTCATCAGGAACACCCAGACGAAGATGGTCAGTGCCAGCGGTGCGATCACCGGGCTACGGCCATGGAAGCTGTCTTTCACGCTGCCATCGACGAATTGGACCAGTACTTCGACGAAGTTCTGCAATGCACCTGGTTGACCGGAAGTTGCCTTCTTGGCCGCCATGCGGAAAAGAAGAACGAAGATCAGACCCAACGCCACAGACCAGCCGAGGGTATCGACGTGGAATGCCCAGAAACCCATTTCTTTGGCTTCTGCTGCGGAGTGGGCAAAGCCCCAGCCGCCATTAGGTAGCTGACCGAAGGTCAGGTTCTGCAAGTGGTGCTGGATATAGCCCGAAGCGGTTGTTTCTGCCATGGTTGCCTCAAACGCCCTAAGGTCTCGAAAGTCTTGTTCTCATAAGCAGGGGAGCGAACCAGCTGACCAGTTGGGTCAGCACGAAGACGCCGAATACAGCTAGCGGCGCCAATGGCTTCACACCTGCGAACGTCAATGCAAAGAGCACTGCCGTCAAAATCAGTTTGCCCGCCTCGCCGGCATAAAAAGACCGGACGATGGCTTGAGCTGCTCGGGCGCCGGAAAACCGAAATGCCCTGTGAGCGAAATACACATTGGGAAGCAAGGCTATCAGTCCCCCGCAAAGGCCTGAATATCCGGCTACGACTCCATGCCATTGCCAGAGCGCCAAGGCGGCCAGCAATAAAACGACCAATTGAGCCAATAAAACCGGGAAAACCGCCAAGCGATGGAACGGCAAGCGGTTTGGCGTGCGGGTTTCCATCACTCTTGCTCCTCATGGGTCGGCTGCCAGAATTCAATAACTTGGCATAATTTGTGCCGACAAAATGCGCGCAGAGTATAGGGGCGGTTCAGCCCCTATTCAACTGCCGGGTAGTGATTTCCGACTGCGCGCTACATAAGGAAATGTTTCAGCGGATGTGTGCGAGAACGCCTTGAAGCTCATCCAGGGAGTTATACCCAATGACCAACTGACCTTTCCCTTTCTTCCCGTGACGAATCTGCACCGCAGAGCCTAGGCGCTCGGCCAGGCGCTGTTCCAGTCGGGCGATGTCCGGGTCGGGTTTGACCGGTTCGGCAGGCTGCTGCTTGCCGCTCAACCACTGGCGAACCAGGGCTTCGGTCTGGCGCACGGTGAGACCTCGTGCGACAACGTGTCGCGCCCCTTCAACCTGTTGATTTTCCGGCAAACCGAGCAAAGCACGGGCATGCCCCATTTCCAGGTCGCCGTGGGACAGCATGGTCTTGATCACTTCAGGCAAAGCGATCAGGCGCAGCAAGTTGGCTACCGTGACCCGGGACTTGCCCACAGCCTCGGCAACCTGCTGCTGAGTCAGCTGGAATTCCTGCTGCAGGCGCTGCAGGGCAATCGCTTCCTCGATGGGATTGAGATCTTCGCGCTGGATATTCTCGATCAGCGCCATGGCGATGGCGGTTTCATCCGGCACATCGCGGACCATCGCCGGGATGGTTTCCTGGCCCGCCTGCTGGCTGGCGCGCCAGCGCCGCTCGCCGGCGATGATTTCGTAACGCCCGGAGCCGATCGGACGCACCACGATCGGCTGCATCACGCCCTGGGTCCTGATCGAGCTCGCCAGTTCTTCCAGCGCCTGCGGATCCATGTCCCGGCGCGGCTGGTACTTGCCACGCTGGATCAGGTCCAGCGGCAGGTGCTGCAGTTCCCGCGCATCGGCTTGAACCGCTTGTTCTTCCAGCGCGCTGACAGTCGGACCACTCAACAGTGCATCCAGTCCACGTCCGAGACCTCGTTTCTTGACGGCCATGGGGATTCCTTAAGTTGGCTGGGCAGCGGCTGTGCGTGAATTTTTGCGTTGCCGGCGGACCATCTCGCCAGCGAGGGCGAGATAAGCGATGGCGCCGCGCGACTGCTTGTCGTAGGCCAGCGCCGGCATGCCGTAACTCGGGGCTTCCGCCAGGCGGATATTGCGCGGGATCACCGTGTCGTACAGCTGATCGCCGAAATGTTCCTTGAGTTGCGCGGAGACATCGTTCATCAGGCTCAGGCGCGGATCGAACATGGTGCGCAGCAGGCCTTCGACCTTGAGGTTCGGATTCAGCAGTTCGGAGATGCGCTTGATGTTATCCACAAGGTCGCTCAAGCCTTCGAGGGCGTAGTACTCGCACTGCATGGGGATAATCACCCCATCGGCGGCGACCAACGCATTGAGGGTGAGCATCGACAGCGACGGCGGGCAGTCGATCAGGATGTAGTCGTAGTTTTCCCGAATCGGCGCCAGGGCACTGCGCAGACGACTTTCCTTCATCTGCATTTCCAGCAGGACGACTTCCGCCGCGGTCAGGTCGCGGTTCGCCGGCAGCAGTTGATAACCGCCATGCTCGGAGTAGTGCATAGCCTGCGCCAGATCGCATTCACCGATCAGCAGGTCGTAGACCGAGTTTTCCAGGCTGTGTTTATCCACACCGCTACCCATGGTGGCGTTGCCTTGTGGATCAAGATCGATCAACAGCACGCGGCGCTTGGTAGCCACCAGCGATGCTGCGAGGTTGATGCAGGTGGTGGTCTTGCCCACACCACCTTTCTGGTTCGCTATCGCGAATACCTTAGCCATTCTTGCTTGTGTTCCCAATCATGCCGTGCGGCGCAGTATCAGCAGATGGCGTTGGCCTTGGCAACCGGGTACGGCCAGGGCGTGTTCGCTATCGAGGTGGAAGTCTGCCGGCAATGCTACCAGCTCATCGGCGGGGTGAACGCCCTTCATTGCCAGCCAGCGCGTATCCCGGTCGCCGAGGTGGCGGGTCCAGTTGGTGAAGTTCTCCATGCTGCTGAAAGCCCGGGAAATGATCCCGTTGAACAGCTGTTGCGGCTGGAAAGCTTCGACGCGGCTGTGGATAACCTGCAGGTTGTCCAGTTTCAATTCGAGTTTGACCTGGGTCAGGAAGCGGGTTTTCTTGCCGTTGCTGTCCAGGCAGGTCACCTGGGAGTCCGGAAACAGGATAGCCAAGGGAATACCCGGCATCCCGCCACCGCTGCCGACATCCAGCCAGCGTCCGTTTTCGATGAACGACATCACGCTCAGGCTATCGAGCAGGTGACGCGAGACCATTTCATCCGGATCGCGCACCGCGGTCAGGTTGTAAGCCTTGTTCCATTTGATCAACAGGGCCAGATACCCCAGCAGCGATCCGTGCTGGGCTTCTGTCAGGTTGACACCGAGTTGGCGAGCACCTGTGGATAACTCTTCTGCATGTTGCGGGGTGACCTGCGAACTCAAGCGCTTTGCTCCAACTGACGGCCCGCGCCGCGTTTTTTCAAGTGAATCATCAACAGCGAAATGGCTGCTGGCGTAACGCCCGGAATCCGCGACGCCTGGCCCAGGGTCTCAGGGCGGGTGGCGCCGAGCTTGCTCTGGATCTCTTTCGAGAGGCCGGAGATGGTGGTGTAGTCGATATCCACAGGCAGCCTGGTGTCTTCGCTGGCCCGCAGGCGAGCGATTTCGTCCTGCTGGCGATCGATATAACCGGCGTACTTGGTCTTGATTTCGACCTGCTCGGCGACCTGTGGATCTTCCGCGCCCTGCCCGGTCACTTCGACCAGACCAGCGTAGTCGATTTCCGGACGGCTCAGCAGATTCAGCAAGTTGTACTCATGGGTCAGCGGCGTGCCGAATTTTTCGGCGATCGCATCACCCTGTTCGGTCCCCGGGCGCACCCAGGTGCTTTTCAGGCGCTGCTCTTCCAGGGCAATGCCTTCGCGCTTCTTGCAGAACGCCGCCCAACGGACATCGTCGACCAGACCCAGTTCCCGACCTTTCTCGGTCAGACGCAGGTCGGCATTGTCTTCGCGCAGGATCAGGCGGTATTCGGCGCGGGAAGTGAACATCCGATACGGTTCCTGGGTACCCAGGGTAATCAGGTCGTCGACCAGAACACCGATGTAGGCCTCGTCACGACGCGGGCACCAGCTGTCTTTGCCCTGCGCGCGCAATGCCGCGTTGGCGCCGGCCAGCAAACCTTGGGCGCCGGCTTCTTCGTAACCGGTGGTGCCGTTGATCTGACCGGCGAAGAACAGGCCACCGATCACTTTGGTTTCCAGACTGTATTTCAGGTCGCGCGGATCGAAATAGTCGTACTCGATGGCATAGCCGGGACGCACGATGTGAGCGTTTTCCATGCCGCGGATCGATTGCACGATCTGCAACTGCACATCGAACGGCAAGGATGTGGATATCCCGTTCGGGTACAGCTCGTGGGTGGTCAAGCCTTCGGGTTCGATGAAGACCTGATGGCTTTCCTTGTCGGCAAAACGATGGATCTTGTCTTCGATCGACGGGCAGTAACGTGGGCCGATACCTTCGATCACCCCGGAATACATCGGCGAACGATCCAGGTTGGACGCAATGATTTCATGGGTCCGGGCGTTGGTATGGGTGATCCAGCAACTGACCTGCCGTGGATGCTGTTCTTTCGAACCCAGGAACGACATCACCGGAATGGGGGTGTCACCCGGTTGTTCGGTCATGACCGAGAAGTCCACCGAACGGCCATCGATACGCGGCGGCGTGCCGGTTTTCAGCCGACCGACGCGCAGCGGCAATTCACGCAGGCGATGGGCCAGGGCGATCGAAGGCGGATCGCCGGCCCGGCCACCTGAATAGTTCTGCATTCCGATGTGGATAAGTCCACCAAGGAAGGTTCCTGTGGTCAACACCACGGATTCCGCGAAGAAACGCAGGCCCATCTGGGTTACTACGCCTCGCACCTGGTCCTGTTCGACGATCAGGTCATCCGCTGCTTGTTGAAATATCCACAGGTTCGGCTGGTTTTCCAGGATTTCGCGGACAGCTGCCTTGTACAGGACACGGTCCGCCTGTGCACGAGTAGCGCGCACGGCTGGACCTTTGCGGCTGTTCAGCACGCGAAATTGAATACCACCTTTATCGGTAGCCATGGCCATCGCGCCGCCAAGGGCATCGATTTCCTTGACCAGATGGCTTTTACCGATGCCGCCGATGGCGGGGTTGCAGCTCATCGCTCCGAGGGTTTCCACGTTGTGCGTCAGCAATAGGGTTTTTGCCCCCATGCGTGCTGATGCAAGTGCTGCCTCGGTACCGGCATGACCGCCGCCGATGACGATCACTTCAAAACGGGAAGGGAAATCCACCACGCACCTCGTGCCTGCTTATATGGGTAAAAAAGAATGGGTTCTTGGGATAACGGACAAGTATAGGGTCTTCGCCCTTTCTAAAGAACCCTTTGCACAAAATTTAACCAGCTTGTGGATGACTCGCGGACAAAAGAAATTAAAAAGAAAGAAATTTATAAAATCTTTGTTTTTATGTTTATTCTTAGGCAGCCACCTATCTGTGGATAGATTTACACAGCCCTTTATTTTCAATGTGTACAGCGATTCAAAAGTCTGTGATTAGCTGGCCATGAGGCCCTTGGATAACCGGTGTAAGCCTGTGGATTAAAGTAGTGCTTATCCACAGAGGGAGTTTTCCTCACTTTTCGGGGCCTGTTATCAACTGAGCCTGGGGGCGGTTATTCACAGGGCTTAATCCACAGAATTCGGCTGCAGAGGGCCATATTTCGCCCACGACGAAGCCGCCGATACGCTGGATGGCGTTCGGCAAGCTCGAAATTCGTGGAGGAAATACGCGGGAGGGGCTTTTAGCCGTGATCCCTACGGATCACGGCGAGCCTGTTCGTTCTGTCTGAAAGAGGATGTTACTTGCCGATGCAGAAGCTGGAGAAGATCCGGCCCAGCAGGTCATCTGAGCTGAAAGCACCGGTGATTTCCCCCAGGGATTGCTGAGCCTGGCGCAAATCTTCGGCCAATAGCTCGCCGGCACCGGCCAGGGTCAGCTGCGAACGGCCATGTTCCAGCGCGGCGCTGGCGTGATGCAGGGCTTCCAGGTGACGCCGGCGTGCGCTGAAGCTGCTCTCGGATGTCTGCTCATAGCCCATGCAGGCCTTGAGATGTTCGCGCAACAGTTCCAGGCCTTCGCCCCCAGCCTTGGCGCTCAGGCTGATCGTGACGTGGCCGTCGTCGCTGACTTCCAGGCCTATGGTTTCGGCGCTCAGGTCGGCCTTGTTGCGGATCAGGGTGACTTTCGCCGGATCCGGACGCTGCTCCAGGAACTCTGGCCACAAGGCGAAGGGGTCCGCCGCCTCGGGAGCCGTGGCGTCGACCACCAGCAACACGCGATCGGCTTCACCGATGGCCTTGAGCGCCCGCTCCACCCCGATCTTTTCCACCTGGTCATCGGTATCGCGCAGTCCCGCGGTGTCCACGACATGCAGCGGCATGCCATCGATGTGGATATGTTCGCGCAGCACATCCCGGGTGGTGCCGGCGATATCGGTGACAATCGCTGCCTCGCGCCCGGCCAGGGCATTGAGCAGGCTGGATTTGCCGGCATTCGGACGCCCGGCAATGACCACGGTCATGCCATCCCGCAGCAGCGCGCCTTGCCCGGCTTCGCGGACCACGGTGGATAACTCGTCCCGCACGGCATCGAGCATCTGCAGGACATGGCCATCGGCCAGGAAGTCGATTTCCTCTTCGGGAAAGTCGATGGCCGCCTCGACATAGATGCGCAGCGCGATCAGTTGCTCGGTCAGGTTATGCACACGCTTGGAGAACGCTCCCTGCAACGAACGCAGGGCATTGCGCGCGGCCTGGGCGGAGCTGGCTTCGATCAGGTCGGCGATGGCTTCGGCCTGGGCCAGGTCGAGTTTGTCGTTGAGGAACGCCCGTTCGCTGAATTCCCCGGGCCGCGCCAGGCGACAGCCCAGTTGCAGGCATCGCTGCAACAACATGTCCAGGACGATCGGGCCGCCGTGGCCCTGCAGTTCCAGCACGTCTTCGCCGGTAAAGGAGTTCGGCCCCGGAAAATACAGGGCGATGCCTTCATCCAGCACCTCGTCCTGGTCACTGAAGAACGCTCCGTAATGGGCGTAGCGCGGCTTCAGCTCACGACCGCTGATGGCCTTCGCGGCAACGCTGGCCAGCGGTCCGGAAATCCGCACGATGCCCACGCCACCACGGCCCTGGGCAGTGGCGACGGCTGCGATGGTTTCACGAGGGACATTCATAACCCGCTCCAGACATTAAAGAGGCAGACAAAAGAGACAGATAGCAAAACGCCCCACTAGGGGGCGTTTTGAGTGGTTATCCACAGAGTAGGTCAGGCAGCTGCTTTCTTGGTAGCCGCTTCGATCTTCCGGGTGATGTACCACTGCTGGGCAATCGACAGGCAGTTGTTCACAACCCAGTACAGCACCAGACCAGCCGGGAACCACAGGAAGAAGAAGGTGAAGATGATCGGCATCATTTTCATCACCTTGGCCTGCATCGGGTCCGGCGGAGTCGGGTTCAGCTGCTGCTGGATGAACATGGTCGCGCCCATGATGATCGGCAGGATGAAGAACGGATCCTTGATCGACAGGTCGGTAATCCACAGCATGAACGGCGCCTGGCGCATTTCCACACTTTCCAGGAGTACCCAGTACAAGGACAGGAACACCGGCATCTGCACGAGGATTGGCAAGCAACCACCCAGCGGATTGATCTTCTCTTTCTTGTACAGCTCCATCATGGCTTGCGACATTTTCTGCCGGTCGTCGCCATGTTGTTCTTTCAGGGCTGCCAGTTTCGGCGCCACGGCACGCATGCGCGCCATGGATTTGTAGCTGGCTGCGGACAGAGGGAAGAAGATCCCCTTGATCAGCATGGTCAGGAAGATGATCGACCAGCCCCAGTTACCCACGATGCTGTGGATATGTTGCAGCAGCCAGAAGATCGGTTGGGCGATGAACCACAGGATGCCGTAGTCGACCGTCAGTTCCAGACCTGGGGACAACTCTTTCAGTACAGCCTGGCTTTTCGGCCCGGCGTACAGAACAGCACTGGTTTCGAGCTTGGCACCCGGTGCAACGCTCAGCGCTGGGCCGGTGTAACCGATGATGTAGTTGCCTTTGCTGTCTTTACGGGTCTGGACGATGTTGTTTTCGCCCTTGGCCGGAATCCACGCAGTCACGAAGTAGTGTTGCAGCCAGGCTACCCAGCCACCGGTGACGGTTTCTTTCAGCTGACCTTTGTCCATGTCTTTCATGGACACTTTTTTGTACGGCTCCGAACTTGTCCACAGGGCGGCGCCCAGGTAGGTCGCGGTGCCGGTAGCGGTGGTGGACGAAGGATCGGCGCTAGCGTCGCGCTTGAGCTGGGCGAACATCGCACCGGACCAGGGCTGGGCGCTCTGGTTATCGATCAGGTAGGAAACGGTTACGTCATACAGGCCACGTTTCAGGGTGAAACGCTTGATGTAGTTGACGCCGTCCTTGCTGAACTTCAAGTCGACGACCAGTTGGTCCTGACCGTCAGCCAGCTGATAAGTCTTCTTCTCCGAGGAGTAGACCGGACGACCGGCCGGATTGGCGTCCGGACCGTTGCTGCCGATCAAGCCGCTCTGGGCCAGATAAACCCGCTCGCCGCCGTTGTCGAACAGCTGGAATGGCACATCCGGACGGTCCTGGCGACGTGGATACAGTGGCAGGGTCAGTTGAGCGACGTCGCCACCCTGTGGATCGATCGCCAGATCGAGCACGTCGGTTTTGATTTCGATCAGATCCTTGCTGGCAGCCACCGGCGCTTCGGCGGGAGCGCTGGTATCGCTTGCGGCGCGCGGAATGTCGTCGCTGGCGGAAGCGCTATTGCCAGTTGCGGTGTCCGGCAGGCCCGGTGTGGTCGTACTGGAAGCAACATTCTGAGTCGGCAGGGCAGCCTGGCCGTAGTCCTGGTTCCATTTAAGGACCATGACGTAGGACACGATTGCCAGGGCGACGATCAGGATCGTGCGTTTGATATCCATGATTACTCGGCCATCGAAGAAGAACGGGAGGTAGGGATAGGCGGAACCGGGTCATAACCACCGGGATTCCACGGATGACAGCGACCTAAACGACGAAAGGTCAGCCAGCCTCCGCGCAGAAGGCCATGATTTTCGATGGCTTCGTACGCGTAGCAGGAACAGCTGGGATAGAAACGACAGTGACTGGCCATCAGGGGACTAATGGCGTAGCGATAAAACTGGATCGGAACGAGTGCCAGTTTACGCATTGGTACTGTCTACCCCCACAGTTTCGGTGTTGACTGCTGGTGCAGGCTTGTTACGGGCCAGACGTTTCCAGAGCTTGCCGAAATGTTGAATCAATTCGGGGTTTTCTACATCGCCCAAACCTTTGCGCGCGACGATAACGATGTCCCAGCCGACCAGAGCATCCTGGTGCAGGCGAAACGATTCACGCATCAGACGTTTGAGACGATTGCGCTCAACGGAGAGCTTGACGCTCTTTTTTCCGATCACCAACCCCAGACGGGGATGATCAAGATCGTTGTTACGCGCAAGGAGCAGGAGATTTTTCCCCGGAACCTTGCCGGTAGGGGAGTCAAAGACTGCCTTGAAATGCCGGGGTGTAAGCAGACGCTTTTCCCGACTGAAGTCCTGACTCACCTCCAGTGCCGGAGTATCAAACTGCCAGACGCGCGCGACCTTTGGCGCGACGGCGGGACAGGACGGCACGACCGTTCTTGGTAGCCATGCGAGCACGGAAACCGTGGGTACGAGCGCGTTTGATAGTGCTTGGTTGGAAAGTACGTTTCATGTCG